>CAZGAF010000022.1:335-19736 GCA_964523855.1 uncultured Candidatus Saccharibacteria bacterium
TCAAACCAGCACTTGGAAATTTTAAATGCGCGGGCGGAAAATACCGAATTAAAATTTAAGTTTGAAAAATTTGCCATTTACCTAACTCCTCACAATATGCGGGCAAGGCAAGTGAATAATTTTTTACTCGAAAAACTAAATGCGCCTTTAAAAGTATACGAAGGTATAGTGGACGGAACTTTTGAAGACAGGGAACTACCTACCGACTTAAATTTACAAATAAAAGTAGGTGCGCAAGTTATGATGTTAAACAACGACTCAAGAAAGCGTTGGGTTAATGGCACGATGGGAAAAATTAAAGGTGTTGTCCCAGTCGAGGCTTTACAAGAGCCGGCGTCCAGCTCCGAAGACGAGCTTGAATACTTACCAGAAGACGACTTTTTTAACCAAAAGAATTCACCGTCTTCGGACTCAATTTTGGTTGAGCTTGAAACCGGAGAAACGGTATATGTTCAGCCGCATACCTGGGAAATGTATAAGTTTGTTTGGGATGCATCTTCAGAAAAAGTGGGTAGCCGAACCACGGGGACATTTACGCAGTATCCATTAAAGCTTGCCTGGGCAGTAACTATGCATAAAGCTCAAGGCAAAACTTTTGATAAAGTTTATGTAGACTTAAGTTCCGGAACTTTTGCGCATGGGCAGCTGTATGTTGCACTATCCCGGTGCCGAACCTTGGAAGGTTTGTTTTTAAAGCGACCGGTTGTTGTACAGGATATTATTTTGGACCAGAGAGTCGTTGAATTCTTAAAATCGTTTGGCTAATTGTTCCAAGTGCCCTTAGTAGACAATTCGCGCGAATTGTCCACCTAGGGAGTAAATAAAAATAAAATTATTAATTAAATTGTATGAGCAAACGCTGGACCATTGTTTTTAAAGCCTTGGGTAATATTAACCGTATTAAAATTATTCAATTGCTGTCCAAGGGGCAGGTTTTAAATGTTACTCAGATTGCAAAGGAACTGGGTATTTCCCTTAAAGCCACTTCCCAGCATTTAATTATTTTACAAAACTTAGATGTCCTTGAAGCTGAGGGCAAGCAGGGGCATGTGTACTATGGTTTAAACAAAACGCTGCCCACGGACATTAAGCAATCTATTAAGTTAATTGTTTAACTCGGTTAGTATAGGTTAAAATCCCTACTGGACAATTCGCGCGAATTGTCCAGTAGGGATGGTATTTTAAAGAGCGTATATTTAGGCGTATGCTTTTTTATTTAAGCCTTGTCTTCGTCTTCCCCTATGTCCTTTTTTATTTCTTCAAACTCGTTTTCTATGGCCACGAGGCGGGATTTGCTTTCTTTTATTAACACTGCCGCTTCTTTAACCTTTGTCAGGCCGGCTTCCGGGTCTATTTCGGTTTGCTCGTCAAACCAGTTTGCGATTTCGGAAAGCTTTTTTAAATTTTTACTTAAGTCAGAAGTTTCTTTTTTTGTCGCCATATATTTAGGTGCTTATGTTGTTAATTGTTGTATCAACAGTGCCGTCTGAAAGTTTTAATTTTAAATTTTCACCAAGCTTAATGTTTTTAATGCTTTTTACCAGCCTGCCTTCTGCAAAGGCAAGGCTGTAACCTAAACGCAGTTGTCTTTCGGGGCTGTTACTCTCAATAAGTTTTTGTTGGTTCTGAATTTTAAGCGAATACGCATTCAGGCTTTCTTTAAAAATGGTGGTGATTTTAGAAAAATTATATTTGGCTTTTTGGGCTTTGTTTGCAAGGCTGAAATCTATTTTGAGAAGGGCTTGCTTTATGCTTTGTTGGGCAGTGGTAAAGTTTTTAAAAATTTGTTCAAAAGCATTTTTAGTTTTTTCTAAAATGTTTGATACAGAATTTTTTGCCTCGGTTAGCCCGTGTTCGTAAGACAAAAATATGTTGCCAGATAAGTTTTGCAAGGTTGTCTCCGCTTCGTGCCAAGACTGGCCCAAAAGTGTGGCCACCATGGAAGGGGTGGATTCCGAAGCGTCGGAAACTAAGGTTGCCAGAGGAACGTCTTGGTGATGGCCTATGCCGGTTATGACCGGCACTGGGAAGTTGGCAATTTCTCTAACTAAAGCTTCGTTGTCGTAGCCGGCCAAAGACTGCATAGAGCCGCCGCCGCGTATGAGCACTAAAACATCTATGTCAATTTTTCTAAATTTCCTAACTGCCAGTGTAAGGCTTCGGCCGGATTCGGGGCCTTCTACCCTAGTGTCTAAAATTTTTACTTTAAATCCGCTTTGTCGCAAATTGTTACTAAAGTCATAGATTACCGCGCCGTGAATGGAAGTTATAACGCCAATTTTTTTAGGAAACAAAGGCAAAGCTCTTTTTCTTTCGGCATTAAACAGCTCTTCTGTTTGTAATTTGGCTTTTAGCTGTTCGTAAGCTTTTTTCAAAGCGCCCTCGCCAACCAAGCTTATAGTTTTTACGTTAAAAGAAAGTTTGCCAAATGGGCCGTAAAAACTTGGGCAGCCGGAAACCAGCACCTCCATGCCAAGCTGCAGGTCTATACCGCTAAGTTCATAGTCGTACTGCCAAATAGTACACGGTAAAATATGCCCGGTTTCTTTGTCTTTTATAACCGGGTAGACGTGGCCTTTGGCGGAAATTTTAAGTTCCGAGACTTCACCCACAACGGAAGTTTCGGTTTCCCGCAGTTTTGCGTTCATTATTTCTATGAACTCGGAAACTGTATAGGGTTTTTGATTTTGCATGTATTAATTCTAGCCTAAAAACCTGAATTTTGCATAGCTTAAAAAAGACGATGGAAAGTTGAGTTAAAAAAATAAGCCCCCAAGAAAGCATGGGGCTTTTTTAGGGCTTTGGGGGCCGGCGGTTAGATCTTTTGAGTAATAATCTCAATCGGGCTTCGCGGCCTTCTGGGCTTTGCGGTCATGGTCATGAAGATGGGGTCGTCTTTACCTGGGTCGCGCATCCCAGAAATCCCTAACTCCTTCACGGCCTCTTGGCCCGGGATAAGGACCTTGCCTGTTGGTGATGGCGTAGCGTGCCTCAGGATGCTCAGTTTACGAACCGCCTTTGCAAACTGAGCAATATCTTGATCGGTAAACTTCATGTGTTCCTCTCCTTATATGCGGAAAAAACTAGTGAAATTATATAGCATTCTTGCCATTTTGAAAAGCCTATAAATTTAAGGCACATTGATAAAGTGAAACTGTAGTTATATACTTAAAACATGACTTTCAAAAAACTTCGAAAAAAGCTAAACGTCAAAGGCAAGCCTAAACAAATGATTGTGTACTTGTGCGGCAAGTGTGGTTTTAAGTTTGGCAGAACCGAACAGCATGTACCTAGGTGTTCTTATTGCAATGCAAGTAAAGGTTTTAAAATAGTTAAAAAAGAGCCCTTAACACCTAAGGCGATTGCAGAAAGACTAAAAGAATCTACCGACAATATGATGAACGCATTTATAGCAGCTTTTGGTGTTAAGCCTAAGGAAGTAGATGAAAACGAAATGCTTCAAGTTATGCAAAAAGCAAAAGAGTTGAAAGATAAGGTTCAAGGATTAAGCTTAAAGAAGTTAAAGAAAAATAAATAAAATATCACTTTTAATCTTCCTTGGCTGGACAAGTCGCGCGAATTGTCCAGTCGTAAGATGATTGAAAAAGTAAAGCTTTCGGTATATACTTTTCGTACGTCATGCCAGCCTACGCCTACCCTGTACCGAAGTCTTAGCTTCTTTGGCCTTAAGGGGTATTAATTAAATACTCGAAGAAACAGATGCCGCTTTCACTAAATGAAATAAAAGATCGTGCTTTTAAGTTTTCAAAAGAATGGGAAAACGAAAAAGATGAACGGAAAGAATCTCAAACTTTTTGGAATGAATTCTTTCAGGTTTTTGGCATTGAACGAAAGAGAGTGAGTACTTTTGAAGAAGCGGTTAAAAAGTTAAATGGGGCCGTTGGGCACATAGATTTATTTTGGCCTGGTGTTCTGTTGGCAGAGCATAAATCGCTGGGTGAAGATTTAGAGAAAGCCAAGCAACAAGCAATAGACTATACTTTTGGTTTAACAGCCAGGATTTTGCCTAGGTATATTCTAGTATGCGATTTCCAAAGGTTTATATTACAAGACTTGGAAGGAAAGAAAAATAAAGAATTTTTATTAAAAGATTTACACAAAAATATTGGGCTGTTTAGTTTTATCTCTGGTTACGAAAAACAAGAAATATTAGAAGAAAGTGCTGCAAATCAGGACGCTGCAGAATACATGGCCAATATTTATGACGCACTAAAAGAAACTGGCTACGAAGGACATAGTTTAAAGGTTTTGTTGGTAAGGCTTTTATTTTTACTTTTTGCTGACGATACTGGGATTTTTGGTTTGCCTCATATTTTTCAAAATTATGTAAAAAATAGAACATCTGAAGACGGAAGTGATTTAGGTTACCACATAGGTATGTTATTTCAGGTGCTCGACACCCCAAGGGAAAAAAGACAAAGTAATTTAGACGAACAACTTCAAACTTTTGAGTATGCGAATGGGGGGTTGTTTAAAGATAGGATTGATTTACCATCTTTCAATAGCAAAATCAGAAAGGCCTTACTAAAGGCAATGGCATTTGACTGGTCAGAGATTAGCCCTGCTATTTTTGGTTCTCTGTTTCAGGGAGTAATGGATAAAAATCAGCGCAGGAGTCTGGGCGCTCATTATACCTCCGAAACAAATATATTAAAGCTTATTAGGCCCTTGTTTTTGGATGAACTATATAAGAAGTTAGATTCCTGTGGTAAAAATATAAATAAACTAGACGATTTTCATGAACAATTAGGAACTTTAAAATTTTTGGATCCTGCGTGCGGGTGCGGTAACTTTTTGGTGATTGCGTATAAGGAATTGAGGAAGTTGGAGTTTGAACTACTCAAAAGAAGATATGGTACCAATTTAATGCTAGGAATAAGTGTAGATGGATTAATTAAAGTAAGACCCAATCAGTTTTATGGTATTGAAATTGAGGAATTCCCTTCACGTATTGCTGAAACCGCCATGTGGCTTGTTGATCACCAATTGAATATAGAGTGCGCTAAGATTTTCGGACGAACTCGCGCAAGCCTGCCTTTACCTGACGGGGCTCATATAAAAATCGCAAATGCCTTAAGGATGGATTGGAAGGAATTAGTAAAGCCCAGAGACTTAAATTATATCTTAGGTAATCCACCTTTTATTGGAAAGAAAGAGCAAACAAAAGAACAGAAATCAGATTTAGAATTTGTTTTTTCGGGTGCGAAAGGCGCCAATATATTAGACTATGTAACTTGTTGGTATAAGAGAGCTTTAGAATATATGCAGAATAATCCTTCTATTCGCACAGCTTTTGTATCAACCAATTCTATTACGCAGGGGGAGCAGGTCGGAGTTTTTTGGAAGTTTATGTTGGAAAATGGGGTTATTATTCATTTTGCTCACAGGACATTTGCTTGGGGCAATGAAGCCAAAGGCAAAGCCGCTGTGCATTGTGTTATTGTAGGTTTTGGGCTTACAGATGTTGAGGAAAAATATATTTTTGAATATGAAAATATTAAGTCGGAACCCCACGCAATTTTGGTGAAAATGATAAATCCATACTTAGTACCGGCAGAGAATATTCTTCTTCAAAAAAGAAGTAAGCCGATTTGCAAAAATGTTCCCGAAATGGTTTTTGGAAATATGGCAAATGATGGTGGAGGTCTTATTATTCAGAACGAAGAGTTGAAAGGTTTTCTTGAGAAAGAACCTAAAGTAAGTAAATACGTTCGGCCCTTAGTTGGCTCTGAGGAATTTATTAATAACTTAAAGCGCTGGTGCCTTTGGTTGGTTGGAGCGGATCCTATAGAAATTAGAACAATGCCCGAGGTGCTACTACGAATTGGGAAGGTCAGAGAGCACAGATTAAAAAGTTCTAGACAAGCCACAAAAAATCTTGCAAATACTCCTTCATTATTTGCTGAAATAAGACAGCCAAACTCGGATTATTTATTGGTCCCCAGAGTATCTTCGGAAAATAGATCAGTTATTCCTATTGGCTATATCTCAAAAGAATCAATTGTGACTGATCGTTGTGCCTTTATTCCCAATGCGAATTTGTATTTATTTGGAATACTGACTTCGCGAATGCATATGTCTTGGGTGAATAGGGTTTGTGGTAGGTTAAAAAGTGATTATAATTATTCGATAAATATTGTTTATAATAATTTTCCTTGGCCGGAAAATATAAGCGAAGAGAAAATTAAAGAGATAGAGAAGGCTGCGCAGAATGTTTTGGAGGTTAGGTTAAAATATCCCGACTGTTCGCTTGCTGATCTTTATGACCCCTTAGCAATGCCCGGAGATTTGGTAAAAGCTCATCAAGACTTAGATAGGGTAGTTGATTTGGCTTATACTCGCAAAATTTTTAAAACCGATGCTGAACGTTTAGAGTTTTTGTTTGAGCTATATAAAAAATACACAAGCAAAAAGACCGCCTAGTTTTGGGCGGTCTTTTATATTTTGGTTTTCATTTTATAAGCCTCAATATTGAGTTACTAAAGCTACTGTTGCTAGCTGCTTAACTTTATTTGCTGAGCGTTGAGCAGAATATAAGGTGGTATAACTTTCGCTAACTGCTACGATTTCGCCATTAGCTGCTATTAGTCTCCATCTATACCCACCAGCACGATCCATGTAAACATGAAATCTATTCATTTTGATACCCTTTCTATTAATATTCGACCTTTATTCGTTAGTTTCAGAGATTTTTATTTTCTCCTAAGCCTATTAATGTTATATCGGATAATAAACCATATGTCAATTTTTACAACATATTGACAATAAAGTAAGAATTTGTTACATTTAAATTACCAGGGAATTTTCTAGAGAAACAAAAGTCTACTTAAAAGCTAATAATAAATATATGATAACCCAAAAACAACTCGCTCTTAAAATAAAAGGTTTGCGTGAAAAATTTGGATATACTCAGGAGTTTGTGGCAAGTAAGCTTGGCTTAAACCGTCAGGCGATTATTGCTATGGAAACTGGAAAGAGGTCTATTCAGAGCGTAGAGTTGGCTAATTTGGCAAGTTTATACAATATTTCACTCGACTTGTTATTAGCTTTTGAACAAATTGTTAAAGAACAAAGTTTTAATGGTAAATTAGATATTAAATTAAATAAAAATAAATTACGTAACTTAATTTTATATATTCTAGCTCGTTGCGGCGGAAAGCCAAATGTTGGAGAAACTGTTTTATATAAATTGCTTTATTTTATTGACTTTGATTCTTTTGAGTTAAATGAGGAGTCCATAACTGGTTTGAAATATGTGAAATTACAATTTGGTCCGGTTCCTACTACTAAGGAATATAAGTCTGTTTTGGAAGAAATGCAGATAAGGCAAGAAGTTAAAATAATCAAACAGGAATATAGAGGCTTTCCTCAAAAAAAATATGTGGCTTTGGTTGATTGCGACCAAGGTGTTTTTTCTGCAGGTGAAATTTCGTTAATTGATGCTGTAATAAATAGGCTTTCAGACATGACGGCGACAAAAATTGAATCTTATGTACATGAAGACGTGCCCTGGAAGTATGCTACTTTGGGGGACGTAATAGATTACAGATTGGTTTTTGACAGAACTGCTCCTTTTTCACAAACAGACAAGGAAGTTTTGTGGCAAAATGCTTCCGGAACAGACGCTGTTAAAGATTTGGGCTCGATTTCTGACGAAGAATATAATTATTACGAAAAATTATGAGTAACCACGTAGAATATGGTGGCATTTAGTGGGGGGTATTTGACCCCAGTGTTGGCCATGAATACAAAGGTAAAAGACCCGCTGTAGTAATACAATCAAACGAACAATTAAGAAAGACGAATTTAGTTTCCGTTATACCTTTAACGTCGCAAACAACAAAGATTCATAAAGATAATATTTTGGTAAAGAAAGACAAAAATAATTGTTTATTTGCGGATTCAATAATAAAAGTTCATAATATCCAATCTTTTGACCCAGTTAGGTTTGTGAAGAAAATTGGCGTTATGGACAAAGCTGTAATGGAACAAATAAAAAGCTATTTGAAAATTCATTTTAATTTAATTTAGTTTGTATGGAAAATTTACCGATCTCGGACTTTAATTTCTTCTTGTTTATCATACCGGGTTTTATGATGGTGTGGTGTTTTAAAAAACTGACAGGTAGAGAAGTAAAGGGGGATTTTGAGTTGCTAGGGTTGAGTGCCTTTTTAGGATTAGTAAATTTAGTTATTTTAAATTCAATCTCAAAAGCTGATAATTTCGCTAAGCTTTCACAAAATGTATTCGCAGCAACTATAGTTTCTTCAGTATTAAGTATTTCACTTTCTTATGTTTTAGCTTGGGTAGTTTTACAAGACGAATGGCAGAAATTAAAAAAAATTTTCAAGCCCCGTAAGACCAAATTTCCTTTTAGTTGAAGTTCAAACATTTAATAATTTTAGCTAAGTATTTTATGCCAAAAGGAAATAGTCCGGAAAAGGGCGATAGGTTTTCAGATATGTATGCTTCGTACTCTCCCGAAAAGAGGGGTGATTTGCTCGAGTATTTAAAGTCTTGCGACTTAAATGGGGTAGATAACTCATTTTCCGGTCCTGAGTACTTTAAAAAATGGTTGAATTGGGAATTATTTGGCCAACAATTACTATTGTAAGAGTTGACCAAACTCCTGCTCCAGATGCACTGTACTTTGTAAACGAAGAAAATTTGTTGGAAAGCAGGAGTCTGGGAAAATACAACATGAGCGCTATGGCAATGGAGAAAGGTGTATGGAAACCTGAAGAAGTTTTAAAGGGTAAGCTGTGGTCTGTTTCGGGTCTTAGGTTACACAGCGAAAGTTAATTAAAAAACCTCTCGGAAGTTCGAGAGGTTTTTTATTTTATCCCCATTCTATAGTCACAGGGGGTTTGTCGGATATTCTATATACCACACCACCAACTTCTCTAACTTCATTGGTTATGCGCTGGGAGACGTGCTTTAAAAAGTCGTAAGGCAGTTCGGCGGCTCTTGCGGTAAAACCGTTAACGCTCCAAACAGCCCAGAGGGCTATAACGTGTCCTTCGGCTGAGTCATCGCCTTTAGTGCAGGTTATAAGGGAAGAGGTTACGACTGCGCCGGCTTGCCAGACTTGGGAGTATAGTGACATGGAAGATTCTTTAACTCCCCCTTGTCTTCTCTTTTGAAAAGAGGGGGGAGTGAGAGAAGACTTCCACTTTCTAAGTTCTTCTATGAAAATACCGTCGACTTTCCTAGCGGTGTGGAGTTTTTCTGCAGTTATTTCTCCCTCTATTCTAACTACTAGGCCTGGGCCCGGGAAAGGGTGTCTTACTAAGAGTTCTTCAGGTACGCCTATTTCTCGGCCAATTTGTCTGCCTGTGTCTTTTACGGAGTCGATAAGTGGTTGTAATTCGGGCAGTTTGAATTTAAGCCCTACATTGTGGTGAATTTTTATTTGAGCTTTTCTAGCGCCGCTCTGGTACCCTCCGCCGCTTTCCGAAACGTCGGTATACAAAGTGCCTTGAGCTAAAAAGTCGGCTTTAAATTTTTTGGCTTCGGTTTCTAAAATTTTCTTGTATACTCCGCGCATAGCCAAGCGCTTGTCGTGCATTTTGGTTTTGCCTTTTAGGGCTTTTAAAAACTCTTTAGTTGCGTCAACTATTTTTATGTTTATCCAGTTGGCTTTGCCGAAATATTTTATAACATTAGCTTCGTCGTCGGGGCGGTCTATACCTTTTATGTAAACACCCAAGATTGAGCGCTTGGTACTTAGTGCTGAGTTCTTAGTTTGAGAGGCATGTTTAAGTAAGTAGGCGACAACAGCAGAGTCGGTGCCTCCGGAAAGGGCGAGCAAAACTTTTTTGCCCGCAATTTGGTTTCTTAACTGTTCGATTTTAGTTTGGGCAACGGAGGCGGCCGGAAAACGGTTTTTGGCCTGACAAATTTTAAAGACAAAGTTTTCTAAAATTTTTGCTCCGTATTCGCTTTCGGTGACTTCGGGGTGGAACTGTACGCCATACAAATTTTTGAATTCGGCTGCCGAAGCCGGAGCGTTTTCGGTAGAGCCCAAAATTTTTAGTTTTTTGTCAGCTGCTATTTTGTCGCCATGGCTTTCCAAAACTAAAGAATGATTAGGTATACCGTAAAAAAGCGGAGACTTGTTTTTTAAAGTAAATTTATGAGTGCCGAATTCTCTTTTTTCCGATAAAGAAACATTAACCCCTATGTGAAAGGCCCACATTTGAAAGCCTAAGCATATGCCTAGAATAGGCGTGCCGAGGTCGAAAATTTTTCCGTCAAAAGGCGGGTATTCGTATGCGGAAGAAGGTCCGCCGGAAAGAATAATGCCGGTGGGCGAGAGTTTTTTTACGTCTTCGGCCTTAACTTTGCTTGGGTCCGCGACCAGACAAAAGACGCCCAAAGCGTCGAGTTGCTGTTTTATAAGGTGGTCAAACTGGCTGCCTAAAGAAAATAACAAAAAAAGCTCGTCGGTTTTTCGCACGCGCTTTTCTTCTGCAATTTCTTGTATAGTTTTTTGTGAGGTGTTGGTTAAAGTGTTGAGCATATTTAACAAGATGTTAGCATAAGCCGGTTATATTTTCAAATTGGGTTTTTAAAAAATCTAAGCTTTATAATTAATGTAATTACAAAGATCACCATTGCGCAGCGCAATGGTGATCTTTGTAACAATGAAAATGTTTTTAAACGGGAGTTTGAGAGTAGAGAAGATTTGCTAAAAGCCTATGATTCGGCCGATTTGTAGTTTTGACACCAAAAAAGACACTCAAATAATTTGAGTGTCTTTTTTGGTGGACCATCGGAGAATCGAACTCCGACATGCCGGATGCAAACCGGCCGCACTACCATTATGCTAATGGCCCAAGTATTTTTTTAAGAAATCTTCTTCCAGCTGCTGATTTAAAATACAATTCTCGTTTTCTGGCTTCTAAAGCTGTGTCGTATTGTTCTTTATATACAACACGCAATCCTGACATTCTGCTTGTTGTTTTAGTATGACCAGATATATGTTCTTTTAGTCTTCTATCAAGATTATTAGTAAATCCTTTATATAACTTATTTTGATCATCTTTTAATACATATACAGTATACATATTGTTGCCGCACCCCGCCCGTACCGAACGGTACGTTCGGGCGGGTACCATTATGCTAATGGCCCCCTACTACGCCAAGGCTCCGTAGGGCAGGCCTTGGGTGACTCACTACAGATGTTTTAAGGAACAGGGACAGGGGTAACAGACGAACCTTGAGGAAGCATACCAAATAACCACAATACAGACAATATACACAAACCTAAACCAAATAATTTCCACCAAGTATAGGTTCCGGCTCCTATGCCGCTGCCTAAGTACTTTTCCGCCAGGTCTATTTTACCGGTAAACTGGTCGGTAAGGGGTACGGAATACTTCATTATAAGGATTCCTAAAACAAATACTAATGGAGCTAGAAAAAAGCGCATGATATGAAATTTAAAATGTCAAATTACAAATTTCAAATAAACTACATTTTTAACCTGAGTGAAATATTATATTGCCAGGGAACATTTTTGGTAAATTCCGAAATTCCTAGCGGTTTCAAAATCACCAAAAGCAAAATGTGCTAACAATTTCCGTAGAGTAGAATAGGTATATGCAATGCATGAAGTTATGCCCGCCTTCGCTAAAGCTTCGGCGTGCTAGACTTCGCATTTCAGTATTAGGTATCTTTGTTATAGTTTTTGAACTATACGGTGTGGCGAAGCCAGACGTAGCTTTATGCGAAGTCTGGTGGGCGTGCCAAGAATCGAACTTGGGACCTCGTCATTATCAGTGACGCGCTCTAACCATCTGAGCTACACGCCCTTTATTACCTCAATAACAGACTGTAACACAACTTACTTTTTTTGAGTAAATTGTTTACGTACAAAGTATTTTATCATAAACATGCTGATTTTGACAACCCTCCTATAATATAGTATTGTTAAATAAATAAATTGGTATTTTTTCGAAACAAAAACTTTCCCAACTAAATGTTTTTTAATAATTTTTTCGCCAAAAAAAAGTCAATTGTAGGCATAGATATTGGTACATCCAATATTAAAATTGCTCAGGTTTCTCACGAGTCTGGGCCTCTTTTGGAAACCTACGGCATGGTAAACGCCCCGTATTTGCTGGGTTCTAGCCATGGCACGGAAGCCATAGACAAAACTGCAGAGATATTAAAAAGGCTTTTTGAAAGGGCGGGAGTTACAACAAACCAGTGTGTTATAAGTTTCCCCAACAGTTCCGTGTTTACTTCCGTATTGGAACTCCCGAACATGGACGAGTCGGAAATGACTTCTGCGGTGGAGTTTGAGGCAAAAAAATACGTGCCTTTGGCTTTGTCGGACATAGACTTATCTTGGACCATACTTTCCAAAGATGTTTTGTCGGGCAAAACTGTGAAAATCTTGCTTACGGCTGTGCCAAAACAGATTACTCAAAACTATGTTGCGGTTTTAGAAAAGCTTGGCTTAAAAGCACAAGCCGGGGAAATTGAAGCGTTGGCTTTAATTCGTTCTTTAATCGGCGAAGAGAAAATAAATTGTGTTATAATAGATATAGGCGCAAAGGCAACAAGCTTGAATATTGTCGAGAATGGTTTTTTAAGACTCAGTCGAAACCTAAACGTTGGCGGTGAGACAATTACACAAAAAATTTCCGAAAGTTTAAGACTTTCTTTTTCCAGAGCAGAACAGTTTAAAAAAGATTTCGGCGTAAGCAATTCAACTTTTATGCCGGAGACCATAAAGCCGGTGCTTAACATTATAAAAAATGAAGTTAAGCAGCTGTTGATGATATACCAGTCGCAAAACGTAAAAGTAGATAAGCTGGTTTTAGTAGGCGGAGGGGCATTTTTGCCCGGAATAAGCGACTTTTTCTCAGATTTGAAAGTAAAAGTGGAATCCGGTAACCCTTTAAAAAACATAGCCTTTTCTAAGGAAGTAGAGCCTATCTTAAAAAGATATAACCTAAATTTAGCTATAGCCATAGGCTTAGGCTTAAGAAAATAAAAGTTTTTAAAACAAAGACAAATGGCCGAGATTAATTTGTTAAAAAATCCAAGTAGCGGAAGTAATACATGGCAGACCATGGCTTCTTGGGTGGTAAAATTTTTGGTACTTTTGGTAGTAGCAGTTATTGCCTATTATGTGTATCTGTTTTTTACTTTGGAGAAAGCCAAAGACGAAATTGTTATGGTAGAAAACAGTATTGTGGAAAGTAAAAAGGCCGCTTTAAACATGCCGGGACGTGAAGAGTTGTTAACCAGGCAGTTACAACTTAAAGAATTTACCACGCTTTCAGGGGCTCATGTTTACTATTCAAACCTTTTACCGGCTTTGGCAAAAGTCACTTTAAAAACGGCTTATTATACCAATATTAGCCTAAATAATCAGGGTAAAATGTCCATGCAGGCAGTTGTGCCCACTTTAGAAGAGTTAGACAAGTTTTTACAGGTTTTTAATGATCCTCAGGTGAGTAGTAATTTTTATAACATAAGACTTGGCGGTTTTACTAAAGCTCAAGACCAAAATGGGCAAGTTTATACTTTTAACATTCAGCTAGATTTTAATCCGGCTATTTTAGCAGAGGGTAAATAATTATGGTGCCAGAATTACCAAAAAGCTTATCAAAACTTCAGCTGCCTCCTATAAACAAACAGAGTCAGACCAGCATTGTCGAAATAGTTTTGTTATTGGTTATAGCTGTTTTGTTTTACTGGTTTGTAGTTAGTCCAAAAAAGGCTGAACTTGTTGTTGAACAGGACAAAATTCAAGTCTTAAAGGCAGAACAGTCTAAAATTCAAGCCCAAAAGCAGGATTTGGAAAGGTTTATAAGAACCATGAAGACAGACCCGTCTTCTCTTTCCAAGCTCGACGAAGCTTTGCCTATGGACGGTAAGGTTATGGTTTTACATCTTTTGGTTGAAAAGTTGGCATCTGAATCCGGTATTGTTTTGGACAACGTAACCTTTACAGGTGGTGGCGATGCTGTTACTTCCGGTAATAGGGAAATTCTAAAAAATCCTTACGGCAGCCCCAGAACTTTAAAGAAAATACTAGGAAATATAAATATAAAAGGCCAGTTGGACCAAGTTCAGAGTTTTTTACAAAAACTTGAAGAAAGTGGAAGATTTTTTGACCTTTCGGATTTTCAAATAAATGCCACTCCTGAGGGTGAAATAAGCATGTCTGCTGCTTTGGCAACTTATTATTTCGCTCCTTAGTTTAGCCGCTGTGAATGACCCGAATTATTCTCAGTTTCTTTTCGGAAAATCGATCGGTGAACAGGGAATAATAAAAATCAAGTTCGTATTTTAGTAAATTTCGTACTTTAGTAGCATTATGAATAAAAAGAATTTAATTCAAATAGTAGTTATTGTGGCTTGTTTTGCAGCAAGTGGTATTGTTATTTATAACAATTTTGTAAAAAAGCCCAGTTTGCCTGCATCCCAAGTGGCTCCGGTTAGCCAGGCTCAGGTAGATGCGGCCATTTTACCTAACGGGAACTCATTTGACTTAAGTGTGGTAAAGAATTCCAAACTCAGGTTCAATTTAATAGACTATCCGAAGCTTAATTTTAGCCAGGAGGTGGGACTAGACCAGTATCAGATCTTAAAACCTCTGCGTTTAATCCAAGACGGAACGGGAACGAATTAATTCATAAAAAATGGCTACAACAAAGCCAGGCACAACCGATGACGGGCAAAATTTTGCTACTTTTCTGGTTCAAAATGGGTTTGTTTCAGCCCCGGTTATAGAGCAGTTAGAAACAGTTAGAAATAAAACGGGCCAAGATTTAACCCAGCTGCTTATTACCAGAAACATATTGCCCGAAGAAGACGCTACCAAAGCTAAGGCAGCGTTTTTCAGCATTCCTTACGTGGATTTGAGGCAAATGCAAATAGCGGGCCAGGTTTTGAGCTTAATTCCCCAGGAGTCAATAAATTTTTATAACTTTGTTCCTTTTGAACTAAGCGGCAATTTGTTAAAAGTTGCTATAACTGACCCGGGCAATTTGTCTGCCTTGCAGGCTTTGGAGTTCTTGGGGCAGAAACAGAATTTACAAGTTCAGTTGTATTTAGCATCCGAAACTTCGGTTGGTATAGCTATTGGTAAAAAACAAAACTTAAAAAAAGTGGTTGGACAGGCTTTGAAAGACATTCAGACTAAAGAAGATGTAAAAAAGCCGATTATAGAAAAAAAAGAAGCTGAACCGCAGGTTATAGAAGATGCGCCGATTATTAAAATTGTGGAAGTTATTTTGAGCAATGCTATAGAGGGCAATGCTTCCGATATTCACATCGAGCCTTCGGAAAAAGATGTTAGGGTGCGTTATCGCATAGACGGTATTTTGCATACTTCCTTGGTTTTGCCAAAAAATGTTTTGGCAGCTGTGGTTACCCGTATTAAAATTTTGTCTAACTTAAAAATCGACGAATCCCGCTTGCCTCAGGACGGGCGTTTCCATATGGAAGTCGGGAAGAAGTCGGTGGATTTGCGTGTTTCTATTTTGCCCCTTATTTACGGTGAGAAGATAGTTATGCGTATTTTGGACAAAACCGGTTCTGTGCCGACTTTGGAACAGCTGGGTTTAAGAGGTAAGGCTCTTATGTGGGTGCAGGAAAATATTAAAAAGACTCACGGTATATTTTTAATTACCGGTCCTACAGGTAGCGGAAAGTCTACAACTTTGTATGCGATTTTGTCTATTTTAAATACGCCCAATGTTAACATTGTGACTTTGGAAGATCCGGTTGAATACTTTATGGAGGGAGTTAACCAGAGCCAAGTCAATGCGGAAATAGGTTTAACTTTTGCTGCGGGACTTAGAAGTATTTTGCGCCAGGATCCTAACATAGTTATGGTGGGTGAAATCCGCGATAAAGAAACAGCAGAGTTGGCCGTGCATGCGGCTTTAACTGGTCACTTGGTGTTTTCAACTTTACACACTAACAATGCAATTGGCGCTATGCCTAGAATGATAGACATGGGTATAGAGCCTTTTTTGCTTACCGCTTCGGTAAACGTAGTTATGGCTCAACGTTTGGTTAGAAAAATTTGCCCGCATTGTAAAAAGGAAACAGAAATCAGCCCGGGGCTTTTGGAAGAAATGAAAAGAGATTTGGTAGGAGTACCAAAAGAGTATTTAGACGGCTTGGATACTCAGAATTTAAAGGCTTTTAAAGGCGAGGGTTGTGAAAAATGCGGACATACGGGGTATGTCGGCAGGTATGGAATTTTTGAAGTTTTGTCTGTGACAAACGAAATTCAAGACATGATTTTGTCTAAGGCTTCTACTCATAAAATTTACGAAGCGGCAGCTAAAATGGGCATGATAACCATGAAGCAAGACGGGACTTTAAAAATACTCAGAGGCGAGACGACTATGGACGAAATAATTCGCGTAACCACAGAATAATATGTACTACGTTCAAAAACAAAAATTTAACTTATACGACTTGGTGGAAGAAGCGGAGAGGAAAAAACGAATTCTTTTACTGGAGCCTGATTATTATTTGCGAGGGTTGTATAGTCGCTATATAAAACTTGGGGGAATGCATGTCTGGTGCGCTGAGAATATGGATCACTGTACTCTGTTAGTAAAAACTTTTGAACCGGACTTGGCTCTTATTAGCCCTCATTCGGAAGCCGATTTAAACCGCTTTGTTGTAAAGTTAAAAGCTCTGAGGTCAGAGCATGAATTTTTGCCCGTTATGACCATTGGCCAGCAAATGCCGGCAGAAATTTTAGGCAAAATGATGAACTTGGGTGTAACGAGCCATATAGAAAAAAAGTTAAACAGGCCCAAAGATATAGTAGTGGTCATAAAAACCTTTATAAAATAAAAACCAATTAAGTAAAAATATATGTATAAAGTTAGCGAATTAGAATTAAATAAGTTACTCTCTTTGCTTTTGGAAAGAGACGCTTCCGACTTGCACTTGTTGGTGGGAGAGCCGCCGGTTATTCGCGTGGATACCCAGCTTATTAGGCTCGATAACTATCAGGCTTTAAGCGCAGACAATATTAACGACCTTATGAAGGTTTTACTGCACGATGCGCAGAAAAAACTATTTGCCGAAAAAATGCAGGTAGATTTTTCGTATGCTTTTAAAGAAAACATTCGCTTTAGGGTAAATGCTTACATGCACAAAGGGACTCCTGCCATAGCCATGCGTGTAATACCGACTCATATAAAGACTTTAGAGGAGCTTAATTTGCCGAGTATTTTAAAAAAATTTATAGAAAAGAAACAAGGTTTGGTTTTAATGGTGGGGCCTACAGGTCATGGTAAAACCACAGCCTTAGCTTCCTTAATAAATGAAATTAACAACACTCGCGACGGACATATTTTGACCATCGAAGACCCGGTAGAGTTTGTTTTTACCCCCAATAAGTCCATAATAAGCCAAAGAGAAGTTTTGGTAGATACGCCAGACTTTGAGAGCGCTTTAAAGTCGGCGCTCAGAGAAGATATTAACGTTGTTTTGGTGGGTGAAATGCGCGATTTGGAATCTATCTCCACCACTTTAACCATAGCGGAAACCGGGCACTTGGTTTTTGCAACACTTCACACCAACGATGCTGCGCAAAGTATAGACCGTATTGTCGATGTTTTTCCGCCGGGGCAGCAGAATCAAATAAGAAGCCAGTTGGCTAGCGTGCTTGTCGGTGTTGTTAGTTTGAGACTTTTGCCAAAAATAGGCGGCGGCAGAGTGCCAGCTTACGAAATTTTAGTTTCAAACCACGCCGTTAGAAATGTTATAAGAGACAACAAAGTGTATGAAATTCCGAACATTATACATACCAGTTTAGAAGAGGGTATGATACCGCTCGACAAGACTTTGGCTTTGCTGGTCAAGCAGGGAGTGGTAGAATTTGAAGTAGCTCAGAACTTTGTTTTGGATAATGAGTATTTCTTGTCATTAATATCTTAAATTCACAGATACGTAGATTGCGCGGATAATACAGATGGAAAACCTATCGTGTTCCTTGTGTGTATCCGAGTATCTGCGGTATCAGTGTATCAGTGAATATAAATGAAGTTTTTATATAAAGCAAAAAGTAAAGATGGTCAAATTAGAACTGGTTTTGTCCTTGCGCCCGATCAAAACAGGGCGGAGCAGCTTTTGATTGAGAACTCTCTGGTTATAATATCTTTGGATTTACAAGAAGATAGTATCTTCGAAAAGTTAAATCCTTTTGGGAAGTCGGTAAGTAACAAAGATATTGTTTTGTTCTCAAGGCAATTGGCAACTTTAGTTTCTGCCCGCGTGCCAATTTTACAAGCCTTGCGTATTTTGGAAGAGCAGGTAACCAATAAGTTTTTAATGTCGGTAGTTAGGGATCTTATTCAGTCGGTTGAAAACGGCGAATCTTTAAGTTTGGCAATGAATAAGCACGACAAGATTTTTGGTAGTGTCTACGTGAGTTTGGTAAAGTCTGGTGAAGTTTCAGGCAGCTTAGACAAATCTTTAAGTTATTTGGCCGATCAGTTGGAAAAAGATTATGAACTTAAAGCCAAGGTTAAGAGTGCTATGACTTACCCGCTTTTCGTGCTCGGTGCTTTGGGTGTAGTAGGCGTGTTAATGTTTAAGTTCGTTTTGCCTAAATTAACTTCGGTTTTGGAAGAGCAGGGTGGAGAGCTTCCGCCGGTTTCCAGAGGCCTTATTGCCTTTACTCACTTTTTTGACCAATTTTGGTGGGTTATTATCCTTGTGTTTGCCTGTTTGGTTATTGGCGTGAGATTTTATTTGTCTACGGAAGCGGGAACTTATAACTGGGATAGGCTAAAACTCAAGCTTCCAATTGTAGGGGATATATTTCAGAAAATTTATTTGGCCAGATTTGCAAGAAACCTTTCGACTTTAGTTATTGGCGGTATCCCAATTATAAAAGCTTTGCAAATTGTGGCAGATATTATAAATAACGTTATATATAGAGATATCGTTTTAGGTTCGGTTAAGCAGATTTCTGAGGGTAAAAGCATAAGCGAAGGCTTGTCTGGGCATCCTGAATTTCCTAACATAGTTACCCAAATGGTAAAGGTAGGCGAACAAACCGCCCAGCTCGACGAGATTATGAATAAACTCGCTTTATTTTACGAAAAGGAAGTCGATAATAAGGTAGCAACGTTGGCAACTTTGTTGGAGCCTATAATTATGATTATTTTAGGTATTGGCGTGGGCGTTTTGGTTGCAGGTATACTTATGCCGATTTATAACTTGGCGAGCACGGTACAGTAGGGGAAGAAAAACGCAGATGTGTATAACTTTTCTTGATAGTTTAGCTAATTTTTGGGAAAATATAATTAAATAAGGTAAAATTGCTCGTAAAAAAAGCAGGTTCATCCTAAGATTAAGATCGGGGGTGAAAACGTTGAG
>CAZGAF010000023.1:0-1960 GCA_964523855.1 uncultured Candidatus Saccharibacteria bacterium
GCATGTCTTAGGCACGCCGCCAGCGTTCATCCTGAGCCAGGATCAAACTCTTAATAAAACGTTAGTTAAAAAAACTAACGGTTAAGATTTGTCTTATTGTATAGACGAAAAAATTTCCGTCCTCAAACCAATAAGAAAACTTGGCGATAGATTTATTTAGTAAATGCAAACCTATCAAAACATTTTTCTGTTTTCACAGAATTCATTGAACTCAATATAAAATTGACGCAAACCGCATCCACCTTCGCATAAAGCTAGGGCGGACGCGATGGTTTTGTACTTACCCGTAAAAATTACAAAGTAATTTTAACGGGCTTCTCATATACCCGGGATGGGTATATAAGTTCTAGTCACTATTTAACTGTTAAAGTACTAACCGCGGATTAATCGCGGATAACTACGCGGATCTGTTGCTAATTTTTCAGCATACTTTCTGCGCACTTATCTACATTAATGTTACTTTTATATTTTTAAATTTGGGATCAAAAAAACACATCCTAATTCTTGAGGATTGTGTTCATATTTCCTGCAACTGCAGGATCCCTTATAATCTACGCCCTAAGCGCATACATAAGAGCAAAGTTGAACAAGTGTTTTATGACTTTTTTAATCTCCTGAAATCCGCCATAGCCTTGGCGAAGGCGGAAAAGATTTACTACTAAATCCTTATGAAGTATAATCGCTTTTTTAAAACTTGTCAAGAGGACATTTTTAAACCGCTGGATGCCTATTTCCAGCGGTTTTTTTGGTTTACGCGCATGCGTAAACCGGGGCTTGAACAGCAACTCCGGTGGTTAAACTAGGCACACGCGGGAGCCGCATATAAGCAACCTCGGGTTCGGCAGAGGGAAAAACGTCCACCAGTTGACCTACTTCAAGTTGTTGTAGGGCAACCTTTAAAACAGGACATTCCTCCAAGACAAAGACAAGACCTTGGGCCGCTTGAGTTACGAGTACGCAAGCATCGCGACAGAGACCTGAGCCGACAAACGAAAAACAGACTAACTTAGCTCGGCATCCGGGTGGAACCACCACCATAAGAGCTTGGTCGCAGGGGTCAAATAAGGCTTTTACTCCTTTAAATTCTCCTACCACCAAGGTTTCTCCGCGAAAGCTTACGTGTCGCCGATGAGGTGAAGCAAAATTATCTTGCATTTGGTTTTTACTCCCTCACTTAACCACCTCCTTCTGTTGTGATTTTAAGTATTGTATACATTTGTAATTTTTTTTACAAATTTAAAACCTCAAAGCATTTTGAGGTTTTAAATTTCGTTTATATATTCTAGTTCCAACACTTCAGTCGTTAAATTTTTTAACCGCTGACCTTTTGGAGGAATTTTTTTAATAGTAAGGTCTATAGTTTTTAGTAAACTTTTCTTGTCAAATTTTTTTTCAATATGACGCATAAAGTCCCATAAAACTTTGGCGTCATCGTACGCACGGTGTCTGCTTTTACATTTAAACCCAAAACGTTCAATAAGCGCAGAAAGATTGTGACGCTTATATTCGGGAAACAAAGCTCTAGAAAGCCTAACTGTGCACAAAGTTTCAGAAGAAAAACCAAAGCGCGCCCGCTCAAATTCGGTTTTTATAAACCCATAATCAAAACTACTGTTGTGCGCTACAAAAACGCTGTCTTCAAAAAAAGGAAGAATATCTTCTGCTATTTCTTCAAAGGCTGGGGCTTTTTTTACCATTCTATTGCTTATACCTGTCATTTCGGTTATAAATTCCGGTATCTCTGTACCAGGATTTATGAGGCTTTTAAACTTTTGAACCACTTCTCCTTTTTCTATACGCAAAATACCTATTTCGATTATTCGACTAAAAAAAGGCGAGCCTCCGGTGGTTTCTACATCTACAATTGTATAATTCTTTTGCCACATAGACTGATATTATACTATTTTTTCAAAGCAAAAAAAATTCCAACCCCCCTGGATGGCAGACTTTTAATACTTAT
>CAZGAF010000023.1:1970-7682 GCA_964523855.1 uncultured Candidatus Saccharibacteria bacterium
ACACGCGCTGAGTGCAGGATTTTAATACTTTATTTATCTTACTCCACTTGGTGTTAAATATTTAACCCCCGGAGAATAGTTGCCTGTCGTGGCACCTAAACAAAAACTCAATGTATAAGTTGAACCAGAACTATTCGCTTCGTACATATACCTGTTATTACTCGAGTCACAAGAACCGTCAGCAGGAGTTGGAGCTACCGGAATTGAAGTCATGTAAGTTGGAGTCATGTTAAACGTACCCAAAGAATTTACGGCTTGTAAAACGAGACTGCCCATAACAGCCCCACCCGATGCAGTATAGCCAGCGCCAACCGCACCGGTGCCCGTAGGATACGACAAAGCTTGGTTATAAAATATCTCCAAACCTTTAGCTATCTGGTTTGCATCTGCCAGTCTTTTCGCATTGCGTGATTTTTGTCTGGCAGAATTTAATGAAACCAAAACTACCGAAGCTAACAGACCGATTATAGAAATAACCACCAAAAGTTCAATGAGTGTAAAGCCTTCTAGTTTTTGTTTTGGTTTCATAGTTTTTACTGGATTATTTTATCTATTATACCATACTTTTTTGCTTCATCAGCCGACATGAAATAATCCCTATCGCTATCTTGCTCTATTTTCTTTATATTCTGCCCAGTATGCCTGCTTAAAATTTGGTTTAATTGGTTCTTTACCCTAAGCATCTCTCTGGCGTGAATTTCCACGTCTTTTTGCTGACCCTCAAACCCGCCCATAACCTGGTGAATTAAAACTCGAGAATTAGGCAAACTATAGCGTTTACCCTTGGCACCACAAGCCAAAAGCACAGCTGCTGCTGAAGCGGCCTGACCTATGCAAATAGTAGATACATCGGCCTTTACATGCTGCATGGTATCATATAAAGCCATAGCAGAAGTAACCGAACCGCCAGGAGAGTTTATATACAGCTTAATATCTTCCTTATTATTTTCGGCATCCAAAAACAATAATTGCGCTATGAGAGTATTTGCTACGGCGTCATCTATAGCCTCACCTAGGAAAATAATCCTCTCCTTTAAAAGCCTGGAATAGATGTCGTAAGCTCTTTCACCTAATGGTGATTTTTCAATAACAATTGGTACTAAAGGCATAATAGTAAGTGTAAAGTTTAAATATCAAATATCAAAATTGCAATTCAAAATATAAACTTTTATAATTTGAAATTAATTTTCTTATTTTGCTTCACCCACAGACTCTTCGTCGGTACTAGTTGCTTCTATGGTTTCAGCACTTACTTCCGGCTGCCCTTCTATCTTCTCCCCATTTATGTCGATTTTCCAACCAGTGAGGCGAGCTGCTAGGCGTACGTTCTGACCTGCTTTACCAATAGCCAAACTAAGCTGGTCTTCTAATACGCCAACCTTAGCTTCTTTAGTCTCTTCATCTAATTGTACATTTAAAATTTTGGCGGGAGACAAAGAGTTGGCAATAAACTTAACCGGGTCGTCGCTGTATTCTATAATGTCTATTTTTTCGCCACCCAACTCAGCCATAACAGTTTGAACACGGCTACCCTTTTGTCCTACACAAGAACCTATAGGGTCAATGCCCTCTTGGTTTGCGATAACGGCAATTTTACTTCTGCTACCAGCCTCTCTGGCCACAGATTTTATTTCTACGCTCCCGTTGTATATTTCAGGCACTTCGAGTTCAAAAAGTTTTCTAACCATGTCGGGATGTGAGCGGGACAAAGTTATTTTAGGACCCTTAGCAGCCGGCTCTACGTGCAAAACCAAAACTTTTAGGCGCTGGCCCAAGGAATATTTCTCACCTCTTATTTGCTCAGACGGGAAAAGCACACCGGTAGATTTACCCATGTCTATTAAAATGGTCTCGCCCTCTACACGCTGCACAATTCCGTTGACCAAAGTTCTTTCTTTAGACTTAAATTCGCTAAATTGCAAATTTCTTTCGGCTTCGCGAAGTTTTTGAATAATAACCTGTTTGGCAGTCTGCGCGGCAATACGTCCAAAGTTTGTACCACTTTTTGGGGTAATATCTGTAACTATTTCGTCGCCCACTTTAGCTTTACTCTTTAATTCTTTAGCCGCTTCCAAGTCCACAAATTTTTGAGGATCTTCCTCTACTTCTTCGGGAGTGGCTACAACGGTTTTTACGTCTGACACTTTCACACTCATGTTTTCCGGGTCAAACTTAACAACCACATTCTGGTTTTTTTCACCATAGTCTTTCCTAAAAGCTGCCGCTAAGGCAGTCTCTATCATTCCCAAAAGTTCGTCTCGGGAAATACCTTTTTCTTCTTCAATTTGTTCCAAAGCTTGGAGTAATTGGTCGTTCATAATGATCCGAATAACACGGAATTTAACACGGAATAAACCGGAAAAATTTCGTATAATTTTCCGCGTCCTTCCGCGTAAGATTCCGCCAAAGTCCGCGATTAGTAATAAAAAAGACGAGCCTTCGCTCATCCGTAATAAATATCTTCAACTGCATTCGTAATAATTTTAGCACATTTGAATGTTTTGTCAAATTCCTTATATTCGACCACGCAAACGTCAATTCTGGGCACCAAGTCATTAAATTTAGGATTTTGTAACAAATACAATTTCACAGCCTTTAACAATTTTATCTGCTTAAAAGTATTTACCGCCTCTTCGGCGGTACCGTACTTAGAGCTCCCGGATCTTGTTTTTACTTCAACAAAAACTATATGAGAATTGTCCTTTGCTATAAAATCTACCTCGCCTTTTCGTAAACCCTTTTTGTTGAATACGTTTGTTCCGACAATTTCAAACCCTTGCTTCTTATATACGCCCTGCGCAAACTCTTCGCCTGCTTGACCTAAGGTTTTGGGTTTAGTACTTAGGGGTTTTTGTTTTAGTTTCAGCCAGTTAAACATTTTACTGCCTACCAAAATGCGAAAGAATACTAAAATACCAAATTTCGTATTTTCGTATATTTTTAGTACTTTTGTAGCCAATTGGCTACTTCGGTAAATATTTTAATTTTATTTGCTCAGCTTCCCAACTTTGTCTTTCGGATTTATAAGTCTTAACCATTTTTACCAAAAGCAACACCGTCCAAACTAGTCCTATTATTAAACCAACAAAAGCCACGAAGTGAGAGCCAAAAAAAGTTACATTTTGATATCTTAAACCAAACCAAATCGATTCATAAAGACCGACAAAGAAAAAAAGGCTAAAAAATTTGTTTCTAAATTTGGTATCTATAGGCGTTGGCGCATACAGAGCAGCTAACTTAAAAACTAAGCCTAGAACCAGCAAGCCGGCTCCCAAAAAACCCAAGGCTTTATCTAAATCATGCAGCATTACTCTGTCTATTTGGAACAAAAATTTGTAAGTAAAAAATTCTTTCATATAATTTCATTAATCACGGAATTACACGGAACTTTACTCGGAATAAAGCGGAGCTTAATTAATAGATTCCAACAACTTCCGCGTTAAATTCAGCTCTTTCCGCGCCTACTAAACTTTCTCAAACAACAAACCATAATGGTAATTGTCTGCGTTAAGTTCTTTAATTTTTCTTAAACCCATATTCATAAGCCATACCTCCACCTGACTCGCATCTATTCTTTTGTCTATAGACGGCCCTATTGGAGCGACTGTCTTTTTCCATTCAACTATAAGTAATTTACCAGGATTCTTCAAGAGCCTATAAGCGTTTTTTAATAGCTGCTCCTTGTTGTTTATCTCATGCAATATGTTACCGATTATTACCGCATCGCAACTACCCGCTGGTATGTCGAGTATAGGTTTAGCCAAATCGGACTGCACAACCCGGACATTTCTGTAACCAAACTGGTTGGAAATAGACACAGTTGCAGCAAGTTTAGCTTCCATTACGTCTATAGCCCAAACCGTACCAGTTCCCCCAACCATTTGGGCAGCAGGCAAAACATAAAACCCGTTACCACATCCCAAATCAGCCACAGTCTGCCCCTGCATAAGCCCCACCTGGGCAACTATTTCACTTGGATTTAAAAATTTACTCATAATTGCACAAAATTATTTAAGATTATATAAGATTGCTCAAGATTTTTTGTCTCTTTGATTTCTCACAGTCGAATTCTTTGATGCAACCATTATGGCTAAAATTTGATTAGACTCATCTACCAATTCTTTCAGTTTAGCCTCTTTAACATAACCTGAGTCTTTTAAAATTTCCAACCAAAATAAAGTTTCATCAATTTCTTCAATAACAATACCTAACTTTGCCACAAAATCTTTTACAGACCTAGATCTGCAAGCTGCCCTATAATTAGCAGCAACAGAAGTTCCGCTTCTAAATATTTGCCGACCAATAAATCTTCCCAAGCTGTTGCTTTCCAAAAACTCCGCAAGCTTAATAATTCTGAGCGCAAATATTTTAGTTCTTTGTTGAAGATCCTGAGGCTTCATGTTCCAATTTCTGATCAATTTTGAACAATCTTGCGCAATCTCGGCAGTACTAAATTTCTTCGTATAATTTCTCTATACTTACAGCTTTCTGATTTTCCCCTATCTCCACCAAAACCCCGTTTACCTGCAGCACTCCCTCTTCTTCAACTTCATTTTTGAATTTTTGACTAGGATCCAAAAATTTTACCAATGCATTATCGAACTTTGTTCCTAAGGCACTATCCCGAGTGCCGTTCATGCCGACGTCGGTTACATAAGCTGTACCCTTTTTCATAACATGTGCATCGGCCGTAGGGACGTGAGTGTGGGTACCTACTACAGCAGAAACCCTACCGTCTAAATAGTAGCCCAAAGTCTTTTTTTCTGAAGTTGCTTCAGCATGAAAATCTACGAGTATTATATCACCTTTTTGCGACTCATGTTGCAAAATACGGTCGATTTCCAAAAAAGGATTGGTTAATTGTCCGTCAAAAATCTTTTCGCAAAAAACCGTGCCGTGGAGGTTAATGACTAAGAATTGTTGCTCGTATTCATCACCCTCCCCTAGCCCCTCCCCTTGAGGGAGGGGAACCGATGCAACAACTCTGCTTTTTTCCTCTGCTTGGAGAGAGGAGGACAGAGCCTGCCCCGCACTTAATGCGGGGTGGGTGTGAATTGTTTTACTAAACCTATAAAACCCATAACCTTGAAAAGTTCCTGGTAAATTTGCAGGTCTTATTAATTTCGGATATTTTTCAAAACATTCTCCCACTAAGTCTTCCTTGTCAAAACTATGATTACCACCAGTAAAACAGTCTATACCCAAAGAGTCGACCTCGGCCAAAGTTAAAGGCGTTACGCCTTTACCATGCGCCAAATTTTCAGTGTTAGCAATTACCACATCCGGTTTGTATTTTTCTTTCCACATAGGCAAAACCTGGGTCAATGCTTTTCGCCCAGGCTTACCAACTATATCGCCTATAAATAAAATTTTGGACATAAAAATAAATTTTTGGTACAGTAATTACCATTCTCACTGCAAGGAGGGATCCATGCAACAAATAACTGACTTTCGAGAAGCGAAAGAGGCAATCACCCGAGGATTCGCCTACAAAGCTTCCGACAAGGGCCCGCGAACCGCTTCGATTGGTTACCCCGCAGGCACCAATGTCCCACATATCATGATCGGGGTCGAGCACTTAGAAGACCTCGAGTCTGGGCGGCTCTTTGTCCAGAAACACATTCACCCCGATGTGCCAGTAGCTTTTGTCCCCATTGCTAGGGCAATTAACTTAACCCGGTCATTCCTTCAACAGTTCCCTCAATACAAGGG
>CAZGAF010000023.1:7692-10636 GCA_964523855.1 uncultured Candidatus Saccharibacteria bacterium
CCGACCAACAACTCGCCAAAGGCTTTAGTTTCCTTGGAAGGCCTGTTACGTGGTTGTATTCCGACCAACCTATGACGGGCAATCCCGAGGAGTAGACATACCAGTCCGCAACGGATGCTTACGCATTCGTTTTTTTATTGACATAGCAACTAACAATTTAGCCTACTATTTGAAACTCCCCCTAAATAAAACTTAAATCATAGGCTACCAAATTACGAAAAGATACAAAAATACTAAAAATAAATTTCGTACTTTCGTACATTTTGTATTTTTGTAACAAATTATCTCGCGTATTCTATTACCCTAGTCTCTCTTATAACGTGCACTTTAATTTCACCAGGGAATTTTAACTCTTGCTCAAGCTTGTTAGCTATTTCTCTCGCCAGTTTCTGACAACCCAAATCGTCCAATTTAGCCGGGGTTACGAACACACGAATTTCACGTCCACCTTGTATAGCATAAGTTTTCTCAACGCCATCAAAACCGTTCGCAATATTTTCCAAGTCTGTTAAGCGTTTTATGTAATTTTCCAATGTGTCTTTTCTAGCACCCGGACGAGCACCGGAAATGTTGTCACAAGCGTCTACTATAATAGCTTCTACGCTTTGCGCGGCCTCAGACTTGCCAGTTACGTCGGTATCGTGGTGGTGAGAAGCTATAGCTTCAACTATTCTAGCGTCGAGCCCAAACTTTTCCGCCACTTTTTTACCGAGTTCAACATGACTGCCTTCTAAGTCCTGGTCTAAAGCTTTACCTATGTCATGAAGCAGTGCGCCCTGCTTAGCAATCTGGACATCAGCCCCAAGTTCTTCAGCCATTAAAGCTGCGAGTTTGGCCATTTCTACACTGTGACGTAAAATATTTTGTCCGTAAGATGTTCTAAACATCATACGTCCAATCAAGTGCACCAACTTAGCAGGAAATGTAGTTATACCAAGCTCATAAACAGCTGCTTCACCCGCTTGTTTAATTTGTTCGGAAATTTCTGCCTTACTCTTTTCGTAAGCTTCTTCTATGCGAGCCGGATGAATACGCCCATCGGAAACCAATTTTTCCAAAGTCAATTTGGCAATATGCCTGCGTATAGAGTTAAAACCCGAAATAACAACTGTGTCCGGAGAATCGT
Organism: uncultured Candidatus Saccharibacteria bacterium; assembly: GCA_964523855.1. GTDB lineage: Bacteria > Patescibacteriota > Doudnabacteria > UBA920 > UBA920 > JAEUSF01. The sequence goes on from CAZGAF010000023.1 coordinate 8,819, forward strand.
CTATTAAAATTTCCACGCCCATCATTTGCTCAAAGGCCCTTATATTCCTGCCTTCTTTACCAATAATACGGCCTTTCATTTCTTCGCTTGGAATAGTAACAGTAGTGGTAGTGGTTTCGCTGGTTACTTCGCTAGCCACACGTTCAATAGCCTGAGCAACTATGTTTCTAGCTTCTCTTTCGGCACTTTCGTGAGCTTCGTTTAAAAGCTTTCTATGCAAACCAATCATTTCTTCCTTTACCTGCTTTTCTGCATTATCAAGCAAAACTTTTCCCGCTTCCTCTCTGGTCATCCCAGCCACCTTTTCCAAGTTGGCTATAACTTTAGCTTTCATTTCCTTTATTTCTTCACCCGTAACCTTTATTTCCTCACCTTTTTTCTCTAACTCGGCTTTTTGTCTGTCTAACTGAGCCGACTTTGTATCGAGTTCTTTCTCTTTTCTGTCCACACGCTCCTCAAACCTAACCATTTGAGCTCTAAAATCAGTTTCCTGCTTTTTAGCTTGCTCGATTATTTCCAAAGACTTGGACTTTGCTTCTAAGAGCATTTCCTTTTCTTTGGCTTTAGCTTCTTCTAAAATTTTTGCAGCTTTGCTTTCGGCTCCCCCAATAGTTTTCGCAGCTAGCTGCTGTCTGACTATATAGCCTAAGAAAAACCCGGCTAAGAGTCCAGCAATTAAATATACAAACATAAAAATTCCTTAAACTTTTAGAAAGTAAAAGGCAAATTTATAAGCAAAAAAATGCTGATTTTTAGATCAGTTTATTTTTAAGAGGTCTTGTGATGTTTTTATAAAACAAAATCACGGAAGAAAACTTGAAAAAAATAAATAATTGCTTACGTTACTGCCTTAACTTTCGTAAATTAATCTGATTTTATTAACCACAGCATATCATAATTTTTCTTTAATGTCAAAGCTGCTATAATTAATTTATTCACGGGTACACAGATAAACCAGATGCCGCGGATCCGTGATTTTAAATAATGTAATACCCACATCTGTGTTACCCTTTTATCCGCGCATCTGCGAACTCATATGAATACCAATATGTCCCGCGAAGCGGGATCCGGCTCCGCCGGAAAACATACACTCCCTCCTTTACCATATGCTTATAATGCTCTAGAGCCTTACATAGACGCTCAAACCATGGAGCTGCATTATACTAAGCACCACCAAACTTACGTAGACAAACTAAATGCTGCTTTAGAAAAATACCCGGAGCTTATGGACAGACCGGTTGAAGAGCTTCTGCTGGACATAAAGAACTTAAAAGTTGAAGAGGTAGACCGTACCGCCATAAAAAACCATGGGGGCGGGCATTTTAACCATTCCCTGTTTTGGAAATACTTAGACCCAAAAAACCAAAAAGACGAAATGTTAGTTAAAGAAATAACCAGTACTTTTGGCTCAACGGAAGAGTTTAAAAAACAGTTTACCGACTCCGCTACTAAAGTTTTTGGCAGCGGCTGGACTTGGCTTGTAAGAGAAGACACGACCTCTAAACTTAAAATTCAAAACATGCCTCAGCAAGACGCGCCTATTATGGTTGGACTTACCCCCATATTTGGCTTAGATGTATGGGAACATGCGTATTACTTAAAGTATCAAAACAGACGCCCTGAATACATAGAGGCGTTTTGGAAAGCGTTCAAGATGATATAAGATATACCAAATAAGATGTAAAATTTGAAGATTTAATAAATAAAATAGGCAGCATTTGATTGCTGCCTTTTTGCTTACTTGCGCTTGCGGTTTTTCCGCTGTTGGCTTTCAAAACTTCTTACGAAGTCGAGAAGTTTAGGATCGATGCCCCCAAA
>CAZGAF010000023.1:10646-18423 GCA_964523855.1 uncultured Candidatus Saccharibacteria bacterium
AAACCTCCGGTCCACCGTCTGGTGGTGTTCATCGTACGCTTTCGAGCCCTCCCTCTCGGCGTGAAGCCGTTCAAAAAACTCGTAGGTATGTGCCTGGTCAAGCGCTGCCAAAGAGTCATAACCCTTAAGCATACCCAGGAGCTTTTCAGCTCCCATCCAGCCGTAACGCTCTGACGCAGCGCTGATTGCTTGAGCCGTAGTAAAGGCTCCCATACCATTTAAAGCCGCGCGCCGACCCCATAAGCAAGGGTTTTCTTCCTTGCCGGTGACGACGTAAACTCCAAGCTGAGAAAAATCTCGCTGACTAACCTTCATCTTTGAATCCTCCCCAAAGTTTTCACCCGCTTTCGGGCCCAAAACAAATGTACTCCTACATAACATTTATTTTGGGCCAAAAAATACCCCGTCATAGGAATGACGGGGTAAAAATAAAAAAATTAAAAACAGTCTTTTGCTTTTTCCAATTATTTTGCTTTCTTCTAAATGCTTTCATCTATAAAGTAATTTATCAAATAAATATCTTTTGTCAAATACTTACAAAAATTCCCATTCCGCCTTGCGGTGGAATGGGAAAAAACTATTTCTTTACAATCTTAGCTTTTCTGGCTCTAGGGGCATTGTCTTGTCTTTCTCTTACGTAGTAGATTTTAGCTTTTCTAACGTCTGGAGTTTTTACAACTTCAAGCTTTACAATGTTATTGGAATGAAGAGGAAAAATGCGCTCCACGCCAACTCCGGAAGAAATTTTTCTAACTGTAAAAGTTCCGGTTACACCCTTGCCGTTCTTTTTTGCAATAACCAAACCTTCAAAAACCTGAGCGCGTTCTTTTTTACCGGTTACTTTACCGCTCTTCGGGTCGGTTATTAAGTCGATAACTTTTTGGTGAACACGAACAGTATAGCCAGTTTTAAATTCAGGCAATTGCTTTAACTGAGTATCTTGTAATTGGTTTACTAATTGCATGGTTGTGAGATTTAAGTATTAGGCAAATGCCTGACACTATACTTTTATAATAAATTAAAGTTGATTAACAATTTTCGAATTCAATTTTTTTAAGACTTCCCTTAAATCGTTCGGTAATTCGGACTCTGCTTCTATCCATGTTGCGTCCGGAAGCCTGACTTCTATTTTCTTGGCGTGTAAAAATTGCCTATTTAGGCCCAAAAGCTTTTGAGATTTACCGCCGTATAAGCTGTCGCCCATAAGCGGATGCCCTATTGCTTTCATATGAACCCTTATCTGATGGGTCCTGCCTGTGTGTAATTTTACCAGAAGTAGGGTATATTCGTCAACCCCTCTTACTTTGGGCGCATTTTCTAAATCTCTATTTATCTTATTCTCTAACTCACTTTTTGTAAGATACTCCAAAACTTTATATTCAGTCAAAGCCGGCTTTGGTTCTATAACATTTTTTATATCTTGTTTTCTAAAGTCCGTCTTACTTTTACCAATAGGCAAATCTATTCTGCCAAACTGCTTTTCCACTCTTCCGGAAACCAAAGCTATATATTCCTTTTTTACCTTTCTTTCAAAAAAAGCATCTTTTAAATGTTCATACATCTCTTGAGTTTTTGCGACCAAAATAACCCCGCTGGTATCTTTATCTAACCTATGAACTATGCCCGGACGCCCGTCTTTATGTCTTGAAAATTATACAAAAGCGCAGAAACCAAAGTCTCCCCTTTAAACCCTGCTCCCGGGTGAACCGTAAGTCCAGCTGGTTTGTCGATAATAAGCAGACCATTGTTGTCGTAAAGCACCTTTAGCGGCGTGCTGGAAGGCACCAGTTGTTCGTCTTGAGATTTGGGATTTGGAATTTGGAATTTTATTTCATCCTCTTTTCTTACCACAAACTTACTTTCTTTTTGAACAACACCGTTTACCATAACCAAACCCGCCTCAATGTCTTTTTGAATTTGCGAACGCGAAACCTTCGGCATTTGGCTAACCAAATACTTGTCGAGCCTTGTCTTTAAATCTTCAACTCTAAAATTTTTTGTCATAAATTATAATCATTCTAACTACTTTAAACCATTCATTCCTAATTTTTAAACTCTCGGTTTAATTAGGTCAATTAGAATAATTAGGTTAATTTAACAAATCCGGTCTTCGTTTCTGTGTCCGCTTTAGCGCTTCGGCTTTTCTCCATTCTTCAATATTCTTGTGATGCCCTGTTAGTAAAACCTTTGGCACTCTCAGTTTCTTTACCCGTGACCCTTGGACCCTAACCCGTAACTCTTCCGGTTTCGTATACTGGGGGTACTCCAACATATTTTCAGTAAAACTTTCCCCAACACTCGACTCATCTTTGCCCAAAACCCCTGGTCTTAACCTCATAACGGCTTCGGCTATAACAAGCGCCGGTAATTCACCACCCATTAAGACAAAATCCCCTACGGAAATTTCTTCGTCCACAAAGCTTCTCACCCTTTCGTCAAAACCTTCATACCTTCCACAAACTAAAACTAGCTGATCATACTTTGCTAAACGCTGAGCGTCTGTTTGCTTAAAAGGCTTACCCTGGGGGGTTAATAATATTATCCTTGATCGCTTTTGTAATTTGGAATTTGGAATTTGGAGTTTACTCGCTGATTTTATAGCTTTTTCTAATATGTCGGCTCTAAGTACCATCCCCACTCCTCCGCCATAAGGCCTGCCGTCAACCACTTGTCTTTCTCCTAAGCCAAACTTTCTCAAGTCCACCGCTTTAATGTCCAGCAATTTAAACTTAATAGCCCTTTTTACAATTCCAAAAGCTTCCACAAAGTTTTGCACGAATTGCGGAAAAAGAGTAATTACTTTTATATTTAGCTTTGCTGGATTTTTCATTACAAGGATTCCCCTTGTGCTGCACAAGGGGAATCCTTGTACAGAACATTTATAAAATTATCTTAACAAAATAACCTCACTCTTGCCACATATATGCTATGTAACTAGAAATGAGGTTATTTAATTTATAGTACCAGCGTTTTCCGCGTTAAGTTCCGCGTACTTCCGCAATTTGATTACAACTTGAATTCGTCTACAGAATCCATAGAGGAATCGGAGCCGGAGTGGCTACCGCCGTGGCTGCCGCCAAAATCGCGACGACCGGCCGGTCTGTGAGAACCTTCTGGTTCATAAATTTTCAAGTTGACTCGTGCTTTATGCTTAGCACCGACAACTCTCAAAAGAGTGCGGATAGCTTTAGCAGTCTGACCCATTCTGCCTATAACCTGACCCATATCCTGGGGGTTTAAGTGAAGGGTAATGAGCACACCCATTTCGTCTACCGTTCTTTCGGTTTTAACATCATCTGGGTGGTCAACTAAAGACTTAACTACGAATTCAACGAACTGCTGATCTTGTTCCATATTTTTCTAACTATTTCTGATAGCCGATATAAAACGCTTCGACCTTTCAACTTTAGCTTAGTGCTATCTAAGAAAAATTATAATTGTGTTTTTTTAGACTGTCAATTATTAAAATTTAAGCGGCCGGAGCTTCAACAGGAGCGGGGGTTTCTACAGCTGGCGCTGGGGCAGCAGCAGGTGCAGGCGCGGCTTCAACCGGTTTTTTTGGTGTACTAAAAGCTCTAACTTTACCGCCTTCAACCAAACCTTTAGTTACAAACAAATTATGTACAGTCGGAGAAAGACTAACGTGCTGGCTAACCCAGTACTTAACTCTTTCTTCGTTAACTTTAAAAGCTTTTTTATGAGGGTTATAAGTACCTAAAATTTCTTGAAATTTCTTTGAAACAGAAAAAGTTTTTTCGGCCAAAACAATTCTAAAATCAGCCTGTTGCTTTTTGCCTGTTCTTTGTAGTCTTATGGTTAACATAGTTCACTGATGCACAGATTAACACCGATAACACAGGTTGCAATCTGTAAATTCCTTTTAGCTAATTAATGTTTCCACATTTTATCATCTTTACCTTTTTAAGTCAACCTTAAAGGTTTCAGGCCCAAATTTAGCCATAAATCGGCAGTAAAAAACCTCCCCAAATTTTGGGGAGGTTTTTAAAACTATTTTGCATAGGCTTTTGCCTGCTCTAGCTTTACACTCAAAAGCTTACTTATACCGTCATCGCCCATTGTTACCCCGTAAAGCATACTAGCATGCGCCATTGTTTCTCTGTTATGGGTAATGGTTACGAACTGTGCCGCTTCGGCCAAACTGCTAATAATTTGTGCAAACCGAATTGTGTTGGCGTCATCAAGTGCAGCATCAACCTCATCTAACACCACAAACGGGGAAGGGAAACAGGTAAGCAAACTGCATAAAAGCGCGATGGAAGTTAAAGATCTCTCGCCACCGGACAAAGCTTGAATAGAAGAAAGTTTCTTATTCGGAGGCGTCGCTTTTATATCTACGCCAATTATGTTGGAAGCGCCGTGCTCATATTTTTCAACAATTTTTTCTTCCGGTCTCAGATTCGAAACCTCTTCAGAATCCGAAAGAGACTCTTCGGCTGTATCATTCTCTGCGGACTGTTTGTCGTCTGCTTTAACTAAACTTAAGTAAGCCCTACCGCCGTTAAAAAGTATGCGGAAATAATGTTCAAACTTTTCGTTAATTTTATAAAACGCTTCGTTAAACTTAGTTTTTATATGCTGATCCAACTCGTCCATGACTGAACGTAAATCATCCATACCTTTTTTTAAATCTGCAACTTGTCCAGACAAATTTGTATAACGACTTTCTGTTTCCTGATACTCTTTCAAAGTCAGTTCGTCCATGCCGCCTATCATTTCTAGCTGGTTCTTTAAACGCGCAATGTGGTTTTCCAACTCGGAAGAAGAAAGCTCCACTACACCGGGATTAGAACTTTCTACAGGTGTAATAAAAATAGCTTTTAAATCTTCTTCGCCTAAAATTCTTCTTATCTCTTCCTGTAAAACTTCCATCTGAGTATCTAGCTTAGCCTTTTCTATATTTAGAACATTCTCTTTGTCTTTTATTTTTGAAAGTTCGTCTAGCTCTTGCCTTAAAGCCGCCTCTCTTTCGTGCAAAGCTTTGTTTTCGGCCATCTGGGTATTTAAAAATTCTTTCAACACATTCTCGGCCGACAAAAGCTCCTTACCCAAGCTCTCTGCTTCTTTTTGGATTCGTAACTCTTCTTTAACCAAATCCTGAAGAAAATCTTCCACTGAATTACTCTCAGCCTTTTTTAATTCCAGCTCCAAATGCAGCTTTTTCGCTTCGTTCTCTTTGAGTTCTTTGCTTAAAAAATCATTCTCAAGTTTAGCCTTAGTAAAACTCAGTTCCAAATCGGACAAACCAGAACTTAGCTGCTCTTTTTGTTTTAAAGCAGACTGCAACTCATTCTGCAGCTTTTGAATCTGCAACTGAGGCATAGCCATGCTTTCTTTGGCCAACTTATTAAAACGCAAAAAAGACTCCCTAAATGCCTTACCTTGTTTTTCTACAGCCACCCAGTCCTGCCTGGACAAGGTTGTATAAAATTCTTCAAACCCTAATTCCAAACTCACCAGTTCACGATTAAAACTTTCCCAGTCGATACTTTCGGGCTGTTGAATTTTTTGGTACAAATCACTCAACTGAGTACTTATTTGTTCCAAAAGTTTCTTTTGTGCGTCTATCTGCTGTTGATACTGCGTCTTAGCGGTATCAGCAGCCTCAATCTTGCTTTTTATTTCTGTAAGTTTAGTGGTTACTTGGTGCAAATCTACCTGCAAAGTTTGCGCGTCGCCGGAACCCGCTGTTTTGTGACTTTGCATTTTTCCGCGTACCAAACTTAAGTCCTCTAACAAATTATTCTTTTTTTCTTGCAAAGCCTGCATGGCATTTTGCAAATGCCTCTGCTGCTCATTGGCCTTAGACTGTCCACCTAAAGCAGCATGGTCCAATATCTTTCTATGCTCAAAAACCGCAACCTCAACTGTCTTTCTTTTAGATTCTAAAATTCCTATTTGCTCCAAAAATGCGTCTATGCCGGTTTTCAAACTTGCGTAGGTTCGGCCAAAATATTCGCGCTGATATATTTTTAACTCTTGTTCAAACTCAGCCCTGGCCTCCATTTTCTTAGCTTGCCTGCGAAGAGACTTTAGCCGAGGTTCAATTTCTGCTATTAAGTCCTCTGCCCGCATTAAATTCTGAGCAGTTTGTTCTAAACGTCTTAAAGTTTTTTCTCGTTTCAAATAGTAACTCTTAACCCCGCTTGCTTCGTCGAGCAAATTTTTAGTTTCCGAGGGACCTGCCAGAATCATTTGGTCAATTGTACCCTGGCCAATAACCGTGTACCTGGAAGTGCCAATATTACTTTTCAAAACCAAATCAATAATGTCCAACAGCCTGACCTTTTGTCCGTTTATTAAGTATTCACTCTCTCCGCTTCTGTCTATGCGGCGGCCTATAGAAACCTCTGCGGTATCTACTGGTATACGCCTGTCTGAATTGTCAAAAGTCGCAAAAACTTCTGCAAAACCCATTCTGGCTTTTTTATCACTACCCGCGTAAATTACGTCGTCGCTTTTTTTACCTCGAATCATTTTAGCCGACTGTTCGCCCAATACCCATCTAAGCGAGTCCGCCACATTGCTTTTACCCGAACCATTGGGACCCACAATTGCAATAACACCTTTGCCAAATTCCATTGTGGTTTTTTGAGCAAAGGACTTAAAGCCATGAATTTCTAATCTTTTTAAATACACTTGATTTTTGTTTAAAAATGTTTGATAATATCTTTTAGTTTAAAATCCAACCGGAGGGGCTATGACCACCGCATTCGCGTTGCTATTGTGCTTTGGCGCTCTTATTGTGGGCGGGCTTTACCAAGCCTTCGCTCACAAAAACCGTATCTTCCGAGTTTTATCGGGGCTCGCTGCCCTGATCATACTCTTTGCGGCTGCTACCCCGCTCGTCCAAAGTTTGAGCCGCGCTTCTTGCTATAATTCGTATTCGTGCATCGCATGGATCATAAGCAGCAAGTAAAGTGCCGCTTCCATCTCTCCATGCCGTCCACTGTCTTAAGTTGGACGGCTATTTATTTTTACCTAGTCAACTTTTACCAACAACTTACCACTTAGGTTCCTTTAAAGAATTCTCCGCCGCGGCAATTTCCGCCTCCTGCTTACTCGGACCCGCTCCTTGTCCTACCTGCTTTTCTCCCACCATAGCCGCAACTGTAAAAGTCTTGTTATGGTCCGGACCGGTCTCACTTAATACCTGATAATGCGGAGTTACCCCAATTTTTTCTTGCACTAACTCCTGCAAACGGCCTTTTGGGTCCATATATTTACCGTCTTCTATAATGTTTTCCAGTTCAACCAAAATCTCCCTGCCTATAAAGTTAGTACAAGCCTGATAACCACCGTCCAAATACATAGCACCAATAACCGCTTCAATGCAGTTAGCCAAAATTACCTGTCTTGCGCGGCCAGTGTCTTTAGCTTCACCCCGAGACATAAATAAATACTTTTCAAAGCCTAAACGGCCAGCTATCCCAGAAAGAATTTTATAGTTTACAAGTGCGCTTCTAAAGTTTGTTAACTCCCCTTCCGGATGCGGATAATTCCTGTACAAATACTCGGTTGCACACAACTCCAAAACAGCATCACCTAAAAACTCTAAGCGTTCGTTATGAGGCAAATGAAAAGAACGATGCTCGTTTAAATAAGAGCGATGAGTAAAGGCTGACAAATACAAATCCTTGTTGTTGATTTTAGTCTGAAGAATTTCTTCTAACTCTTCAAAATTTAAACTGGGCACGAAAATAGAGTAAAATGCAAAAGTCAAAATTCAAAGTGACAATTTAAAACTTTACATTGTCAT
>CAZGAF010000024.1:0-14636 GCA_964523855.1 uncultured Candidatus Saccharibacteria bacterium
TATAGATAAGAACAACCCGGACAAGGACGACTTTTTCGTGCAGACTCAAGCCGATGCTTTAAACACGTTTAATACCATATTTAACGGAATAACTATTTTACTTATTGCCATAGCGGCAATAGCTTTAGTGGTTGGCGGCGTGGGGATTATGAATATTATGTATGTTGTGGTGACGGAAAGAACGGCAGAAATTGGTTTGAAAAAAGCTTTGGGTGCAAAAGAAAGCGATATTTTAAATGAGTTTTTAGTTGAGTCTGTCTTGGTTACTTTGCTTGGCGGAGTCATGGGTATTTTGGTTGGAGCATTTTTAGGCTGGGTAGTTTCTGTTATTGCTAATGCGGCAAATTTAACCTGGGCGTTTTCGGTTCCGTTTTACTCCATATTTTTAGGCTGCGGAGTTTCGGCGGCAATCGGGATAGTTTTTGGAGTTTTGCCCGCAAGAGCTGCTTCTAAACTCGACCCAGTAGAGGCGATGAGATACGAATAAAAATAATTCAAAAATCAAAATTTAAAACTTACGAACTGGTTGCCTTAGACTGTGGTAAAATTTAAGAGCAAATAAAATAAAAAACTATGTCGAAAAAACAAATCGTTGTTGTCGGGGCAGGGTATGGGGGACTGTTGGCAGCGGTAAAATTGAAACAAAATTTAAAAAAAAGCGGACAGGAAGATTTTGAAATTACTTTAGTAGACAAGCGCGAGTTTCAGCTTCTGACTTTTGATTTGTACGAAGTGGCAGCTTCAGAAGAGGAGTTTGTTAGCATCGAGCAGTTGAAAAAAAGCATAACTTTGCCCATTAGAGAAATATTGCAAAACAAAGGAGTGAATTTTTTGCAAGCAGAAGTTAAAAGCGTGGATTTACAAAATAGGACCTTGAGTCTTTTGGGCAAAAGTTTAAATTATGATTACCTAATTTTGGCGACTGGTGCTGTAACGGACGACTTTGGCATAGAGGGTGCAAAAGAATTTGGTTTGCCTTTAAAAACTTTTGAAGATGGTCTAAGGATTCGCAACAGAGTGGAATTTGCATTTGAGGCGCATACTCAAGACATGACAAAGAAAAATTTAAGATTTGTCGTAGCAGGCGGCGGGTATACTGGGATAGAGATGGCAGCAGAATTGGAAAAGTTAAAAAGCATTTTATGCTGGAAGTATAATTACCCTGCAGAGAAAGTTGAGGTGGTTGTTATAGAAGCGGCTGCATCTTTAGTGCCGGGGTTTTCTAAAAAACTAAGCCAAGATGCGCTTTTAAGGTTAAAAGAATTGGGTGTGAGGGTTATGCTGTCTAGCAGAATTGCGAAAGTAACTCAGCAATATGTTGAACTTTTAACCGGAGAGCGTATAGCTTATGACTCGTTGGTTTGGAGTGTGGGTGTAAAAGCTCAAAGTTTAAATACAATTCCGGTCTTAGAGTCAGGGAACCGCGGCCGCGTAAAAGTTAATCAATTCTTGCAGGTAGCAGGGTTTCCGCACGTTTACTGTATAGGGGACAGTGCTTTGGTTTTGCAAAAGGATGGTAGGCCAGTTTCCCAGAGCGCTCAAGATGCTATTGACCAAGCAGAGTATTTAAGCAGGAGTCTACCTTTGTCTTTAAAGAATATGTCGGTTAAAACTTATGAACCTAAATCCCATGGTTTTATTGTTACCTTAGGAGGTAGGTGGGCGATTATGGATTACAATGGTTTTTATCTAACTGGACAAATGGCTTATTTAGCCCGAGCTTTGGCTCACATGAGGTATATAAGTAATTTTTATGGTTGGTTTAAGGCAATGGCTTACATATTTTTTCAAGTTAAAATTTTCGGTCGAAACGATTAAAGCTAGAAAAAACTACTTGTACCTACGGAGTTTTTCGATTCTGTAGTATAATATATGTATGAATGAAGACAAGATAATACAAAAGTTAATAGAGCACGACGAAAAGCTGGAACTGATTGAGGAAAAAATGGCAACGAAGCAGGATATCAGAGACATTCGTACTACTATGGATGAAGATGTGGTGATTTTAAAGCGGCTTGATCAAGAAAGGTCATTTGACACGGAGTGGATTAGAAGAGTTGAAAAAAATACTGAAGATAATACTAAGGAAATTAAACAAATGAAACAAAAGTTAGGTTTCAACTAAAATGCCCGAACAAAAAAAACAACCATTTCCTCAATATATAAACCAGCATCCACGAAAACATTTGCACTGGACTTTGTTTTTAGTGGTGGCAATGGCCATAGCGGCTTTTGTGCTAATTTATATTGAGCAGTACAAAACCCAAGTAGAAATAGATTCTTTGGCTCCTTTGGGGAGCTCTTTTTCTATAAAAAATTAGTTTGTGTACAGCTTTTATTCTATAAAAACAAAGATCACCTTTGCGCAGCGCAAAGGTGATCTTTGTTATATGCTATTCTGTCTTTTTTTTGTATTGTTTTCTGGGTTTGGGAGGATTTTCTTTCCAGTGTTTTAGAGCGGCTTGTAAATCGGCTTCAGACTCCGGTGCTTTGTTCATTATGAAGTTACAGTCTGGGAAGCGGTTGCAGGCCCAGAAAGGTTTGCCGCGGCCGCGAGATTTCCTAGCTACTACGTCTCCGGTTTTACAATTCGGACACTTGTAGCCGGTTTTATCCCAGATTTTACTTATACCTTTGCAGGTTGGGTAATTCTTACATCCTAGGAAAAAGCCAAATCTTCCGCGTTTAACGTCCATGGGTCCTCCGCATACGGGGCACTTTTCGTCTTTGGTTTTTTCTTCCAAAGCTTTTATCTGCGCAGCTTCTTCCGGCATGGGGAGTGTGACTTTGCTGCCTTCTTCGGGGCAAGCAAGGAATTTTCCCATGCGTCCAAATTTTATAAGCATCATTTTGCCGCAGTGAGGACAAGGTGTTTCGGAAACAATAATTTCTTTTTGAACGGTTTCTTCCTTTTCTTTTAAATGCTGTTTAAAAGGTCCGTAGAATTCTTTCATTAACTCTATCCACTTTATTTTACCTTCCGCTATATCATCGAAGCCTTCTTCTATATGGGAAGTGAAGTTAATGTCCACAATTTCAGGAAAGTTTTCTACCAGCATGTCGTTAACCAAAAAACCTTCTTCGGTGGGTTTGTACTTTTTTTCTTCCTTGGTAACGTAGCCTCTTTCTTGAATGGTGGAAAGAGTAGGAGCGTATGTTGAAGGTCTGCCTACGCCGTGAGCTTCTAAGGCTTTAATAAGCGTAGCGTCACTGTAGCGGGCAGGCGGTTCGGTAAAATGTTGTAAGGGTAAAAGTTCGTGAAGTTTTAAAATTTCTTCAACAGATAGCTCGGGTAGTACGCCTTCGATTTCGTCTTCGGCTTTTTCGTCTTGGCCTTCGGTGTAAGCTCTTATAAAGCCGTCAAACTTTACGGTTTGGCCGTTGGCACGGAAAATATAGTTATCCTTCGTCCTTGATCCTTTCTCTTTGTTTGATGCTTCTATGTCTACCGAAGTTTGTTCCAAAATAGCCGGGGCCATTTGGCAGGCAACTGTGCGCTTCCAAATAAGGCTATAAATTCTGAACTGGCTGCTGTCCAGGTATTTTTTTACGTCCTCAGGTCTTCGCATGACGTCCGTAGGTCTAATTGCTTCGTGGGCTTCTTGCGCGCCTTTGTTTTTATTGGTGAAGTAGCGATTAGCAGATAGTGTATAGTCAGAACCAAACTCTTTAGCAATTAAATCTTTAATGGCAGTTAAAGCACTTTCAGCCAGGTTTAAACTGTCTGTACGCATGTAAGTAATAAGACCCTGGTGCCCCTCATCGCCCAATTCTACGCCTTCGTAGAGTTTTTGGGCAACCATCATGGTTTGTTTGGCACTAAACCCAAGTTTTCTCGCGGCTTCTTGTTGGAGAGTGGAAGTTGTAAACGGAGCACTTGGGTTTCTTTTAACTTCTTTTTGCTGAATGTCGGAAATTTTGTACTCGGCGCCATTTAAATTTTTGACAATAGCGTCGGCTTCGGTTTGGTTTTTTATATCCATTTTGCCGACCGACTTTTCACCTATTTTGTGCAGCTTGCCAATAAAAGTTTTTTCGTCTTTTTCTTTCGACAATTTGGCTTCAATGCTCCAGTATTCTTCGCTTTTAAAATTTTGAATTTCGCGCTCGCGCTCGACAACCAGTCTTACAGCGACAGACTGAACACGGCCGGCAGAAAGTCCGTAGCGGATTTTTCTCCATAAGAAAGGGGAGAGTTCGTAGCCTACCAGTCGGTCCAGCACGCGCCTGGCTTGCTGAGCGTCGACCAAGTTTAAGTCCAAATCCCTTGGGTTTTTAAGCGCAGCTTCAATAGCCGGTTTGGTTATTTCGTGGAAAACAATGCGTTTTATGCGCCTGTCTTCTTTGCCTTTAGCAATTTCTGCCTCGTCGCCAAGATCCAGCGCCTGAACTAGGTGCCAGGAAATAGCCTCGCCTTCGCGGTCTTCATCAGTCGCCAGTATTATAGAGGGAGCATTTTTTGCTTCTTTCCTTAGTTTTGCCACTATTTCTTTGGCTTTGGGCGGAATAACATATGTAGGTTCAAAGTTATTTTTTACGTCAATTGAAATTTTGCTTTTGGGTAAATCTCGTACATGGCCCATGCTGGCTTCTACCTGGTACTGCCCGCCCAAAAAACGGCTAATGGTTTTAGCCTTGGTAGGGGATTCTACTATAATAAGAGGTTTGGACATAGTAAGTTAAAAGTTTAAGAACTGCTCTCAATATTTATATTTATTAGTATTTGTATCATTCGGATGGAATTCGTATATTCGGATCGCGTAAGTACAAAAGTGATTTTACTGATTATATAATTATTTGTCAAACCAGAAGAAAAAAATAAATATTTACTATAAAATTTTTTTTGATATAATCTTGTTATGACAAAGGCATTGGCGGGAATGCTGGTTGTTTTTATAGGGTTGTTTGTGTGGGTTTTTGACGGGCTTTCCGCCAGACTAATAACAACTCTGCTTGGGTTTTGAAGGGAGGCGAGATGAAGGAATATTTGAGGAGCGGAAGCTTTTTATTGAGCGCTAGTTTCTTTTTTGGGCTTGCCGCTCTAATAGGTTTGGCCCTGCAGTACCCAGAAAACACAATGTCCTTTTTAGAGGGCTTTCTGGACGCTCTGAGCTATAAGTAACCACAGGCTTTTATATAGGCCTGTTTTTATTTTAAAATAGTTTTGGTTTCGCCAATTTTATCTAAAATCTTTTTTGTCTCTTCTTCGTTTGCAGGCCTTGGAGTGGAGTAGTTGTCTATTATAACTGGAATTAATTCCACTGACTTTAAGACGGCCGGAACCCTTGGCCCTTGTAGTTCATTTTGATTTTTGATCTTTGATATTTTAATTTGTAGCGTAAGCCCTTCCCGAGTTTCCTGGCTCCACATTTGGTCAAATATAAAGTTGCCCAAAGAGTAGAAAATGAGTTTTGGGTTGGCGCATGTAGTACTCTCCTCCTTATAGGAGGAGTACCCCGAGCTTGGCTCGGGGGGAGGTGGTGTTTGTAAATACCCCATCCCCTCGCTTTGCGAGGGACTTCCCCTAAAAGGGGAAGAGTCGGGAGCAGGGCAATAACGTTCTATAGTTTGTACCCAGTGAGGGTGTGCGCCTATGACTATGTCTGCTCCAAAATCTATAGCAGCATGAGCGAAATCTATTTGAGCTTGAATTGGCTTTGTTGTGTATTCTTGCCCAGCATGCATAGTTACGACAACAAAATCACAAATAATTTTAGAATTCGAGATTTGGAATTTTAAATTATCTATGTCCTGAATGCGTGCGACGTAGTTGTTAGTTGTTTTACCACTGTCATTTATAGAGGCGTATGAAGCCCCAATAAAGCAAAGTTTGATCCCATTTTTCTCTACTATAGCTGGTTGCCAGGCTTGGTTTAGAGTTTTTCCGGCACCTGTGGTTTTAATATTTTTTTGTTTTAAAAAGTCTAAGGTATGAAACAAGCCTTTCTCTCCCTGGTCTAAAGCGTGGTTGTTGGCTAAATTTAATATTTGAAAATTATATTTTCTTAAACCTTCGGCGTAAGCTGTGGGCACATTAAAAACTAAAGATCCGGTATTGTTGAATTTGTCGCTTCCCGAAATAGGCGACTCTAAATTTCCAAAGTTAAAATCGGTGGAATTTAAAACTTCTTTAAAATTGGAAAAGGGTAGTAGTGGGTCGTTGGCTTTTTCTATAGTTCCTGCTACATTCCTAGAAAGCATAATGTCGCCCACGGCTAAGAAAGTAATTTCCTGTTTGGTTTCGGGCTTGCTTTTATGAGCAAGATCTTCAGCCGATTTAACATAGTTGTACAACTCTTTACCTGCTTCGGAATTGAGCTCGTAGCTTTTTGTTGACTCTTTTACGTAAGGATTCTCTTCTCGCTGCAGAAGTCCCAGTAAAACAGCTAAAGCAAAAAGTAGACCTAAAATAATTTTGTAATATTTATTCATAGCGTAATTTTAGCATACGAATTCAAACGGAAGGACTAAAGAATTATAGGGTAGTGTTTTTTGCTAATCCAGTTTAGATTTTATCTCCGCAGAGTTTTGAAATTTGATATTTGGAATTTTTCGAATTTGCATTAGCGGGTTTGAATGTACTGTTGCCCGCCTAAATTTTTGATTTTGCCTTTAATTTCTAAAAAGGTAAGTGTAGATGTAACCTCAGAAGGTTCAAGTCCGGAGTTCTTTATAAGGAAATTTATGTTGACCGCCTCTTTAGAAATAAGTTTAAGGAGTTTGGTTTCTGCCGGAGTATCGCCGAAAGTTTCTGCGGCAGTTTTTTCTTCGGTGTAATTTTGTAAGTTTAATTCTTCTAAGATATCTTCAGAACAAGTAGCGGGTTTTGCTCCCATTTTTATTAAGCTGTTTGGTCCTTTGGACATTTCAGCATATATGGGACCCGGTACGGCAAATACTTGCCGGTTTTGTTCAAGAGCATGCATGGCTGTTATAAGGCTGCCGCTTTCTTTTCCGCATTCTATAACTAAAGTAGCAACACTTAGGCCGGAAATAATACGGTTTCTTGCAACAAAGTTTTGCTTAAAGTTTGGAGTCCCAATAGGATACTCGCTAATAATCGCGCCTCCGTAATCTAAAATTTGCGAAGCTAAGTATTGGTGGTGTTTCGGGTATATTGAATAGTCGTCTACGCCTCCGCCTAAGACCGCAACGGTTCTTTTTTGTTTTTGTACCGCCTGCTTGTGCACTTCCGCGTCTACTCCAAAAGCCAAACCGGAAACTATTGTTATGCCTTTTTCGACCATTGGTCCTACAATGTCCGGTATTACAGTAAGGCCGTAAGTTGTAATTTTACGAGTCCCTACTACGCCTACAAAAAGTTCTTCGCTTTCTGTCATTTGGCCTCTTACGTATAATAGGGGAGGGAATTTGGGAATTTCTAAAAGAAGCTTTGGGTAATTTTTGTCCTCATGCGTTAGGAGCGTGATTTTAGAGTTTAAAAGTTTTTCTTCTTCAGCTTCCAAATTAATTTTATGTATATGGCTTAAAATTTTGCTTGCTAAGTTTTTTTCAAGTCCGGCTAAAACTAGCTTTTCTTCATTCGATTCCAAAATACTTTCATAGTTACCAAAAAAATTAAAAATTTTTAATAGTCTGGCCGGTCCTAGTTCCGGTAGTAAATTTAAGCCATGTAAAATGAGCGTGTTTTGGGTTAAATTCATATTTTTTGTTATATATAAGCCAAAATTTGGCAAAAAGTCTTGACAATTTGCCTTAAAAGGTCTATAATACTGTATCAAGTAAGTAATTCAACAACTTTTTTGTGTCTGTTACCCTATTTGCAAGTTGCGAAAGCAGGTGACATCCCTCCTAACACTTGCTCATAGCATCAAGTAGAGTACTGGTAGCGTTTGCTATTATGCTCTCACTTGCAGATGGGGTAATATACACAACTGCTTAAGTTAAGACCCAAAGTTCTTTTTGGGTCTTTTTTAGTTGCCAGCGTTTTTTCTCGTTGCAAATTACAAATGCTTATCTGCCAGCCGTTGGATGAATTTCAAAATAAAACCACAAGTCTTCAAAAGATTGTGGTTTTATAAACTCATAAATTTTTCAAACTCTTCTTTAACTTTAGGGAAGACCTCTTGGTCGAGTTTGTTTATTTCTTCTTCAGTAAAATTTTGCAAAACAAAAGCGTCTGTGGGAATTTGGTCTTTGGAAGTTCTGTTTTCCACGCCTACTCGAATGCGGCAAAAGTCTTGACTGCCGAGTTTTTGAATTATGTCTTTAACACCGTTGTGTCCGGCTGAGGAGGAGGATCTGGTAAACTTAATTGTCCCGAAAGATAAATCTATTTCGTCGTGAATTATAAGCAGATCTTTTTTTATATCTACCTTATAAAAGTTCACCATTTCACTTACAGCTGTGCCTGAAAGGTTCATAAAAGTCTGAGGCTTTGCCAAAATAATCCGACCGGAATGATCCGAATTTAAAATAACGGAATTAAATTTTTTCTCAGAGCTTGTAGCTGGTAGCTTGTAGCTGGTAGCTAATGCATCTAAAGCCAGCCAGCCTACATTGTGGCGGGTGAGTTCGTATTTTTTTCCTGGATTACCTAACGCTACTATAATTTTCATGACCGTATTATAGCAAGGTTAGGGGAGAGTGGGTAGGGATTAGTGAACAGTGGGTAGAGTGGATAGTGGGCAGTGGACAGTGGTTAGTGATTAGTGGGTAGAAAGAAAGAGTGGGGAGATTATTAAAAACCTCCGTACATATATGACGGAGGTTTTTAGTTTAGCCGATTCGCTTTTTTAAATGAAGTTTAATGGGTGTGCCCCAAAAATCTAATTCTTTTATAATGGAGTTTTCCAAAAACTTTCTAAACTGTAAAGAAATGGCGGCCGGATGGTTTACCAAAAGTTCAAAAGTCGGAGGGTTTATGTCTAACTGTTTTAGTGAAAAAACCTTAGGGGGTTTTTGGTCCCTGAGTAGTTTGGGCGGGCTCTTTTTTAATTTAGCCGTTAAGAATTCGCTCAAAGCTTGGTTCTCTATAGTTTTGTTTCGTCTTTCGTAAATAGGTTTTAATGCAGCAATGGCTTCTTGCACGCCCTCGCCTGTTACAGAAGAGGTAAAAAATACCGGACACATCCACAAAAAAGGGAAGTGGTGGCTTACGTAGTCTTGTAGGGTTTGGTACTCGTTGTCAGATTGGTTCTTGGCTTTTCTGGAAGCGCGCGCAGAAAGCTCTTTTTCTTTTTCGGATTCAGAGAACTTGTCAATTTTGTTTAAAACTATAATACAGCCTTTTTGCATTTCCAAAATTTCTCGCGCAATTCTTTGGTCTTGAACTGTTATTTCTTCGTTAGCGTCTAAGACGAGTACGCAAACGTCCGAACGCCTAATAGCTTTGAAAGTTTGGAAAGTCGAAAAGACATCTGGCTTGGACTGCCTGTGGTCTTTTTTCTTTAAGCCCGCTGTATCTATAAAGGTGTAGTCTGTGCCGTCTATATTTAGATGGTCGTCTATAGCTGTGCGGGTGGTGCCAGGGATTGCAGAAACCACGGCTCGTTCGTCGTTTAGAATGTTGTTAAATAGACTGGACTTTCCTACATTCGGTTTGCCTACTATAGAAATTGCAATGCCCGAAGCGTGACTTTCTTCATTTACGGTAACTACTGGAATTTGTTCCAAAACTGCGTCCAAAAGGTCGCCAATGCCTCGCCCTGTGACTGCTGAAACCGGGTAGATAGGCTTTATGCCAAAACGTTTGAATTTTTCTATAGATATTTCCAAGTTCTTAGGCGAGTCAACCTTGTTAACCGCTAAAAGTTTTTTGGTTTTGAGTTTTCTAAAAGTGGTAAGTACTTTTTGGTCTAAAGACGCAGCGGGTTCTTTGCCGTCTGTTACCATAATAAGCAAATCCGCTTCTTTGACAGCGCGGTCGATTTGCTTTTGCACGTTGCTTTCAAGTTCGCCTTCGGCTTCAAAATCAAGACCGGCGGTGTCTACAAGCGTAAAAGCGCGGCCGTTCCAAAGGACGTCTATGTATTGTCTGTCGCGTGTGGTGCCGGCAACTTCGCTGGTGACAGCCAGCTGTCCGCCGGCAATTTTGTTTAGCAGGGTGGACTTACCAGCATTAGGAGGGCCAACTATCGCAACTAAGGGTTTGGTATTTTCCATAAAATTATTTCTCTCCCAATATTACCACAATATCAACTTTTGCAGGGTCGATATTCATGTCCTTGGGGGGCAGACTGGCTTTTTTAGCGTTTAAAATATTAAGTATAAATTCTGTTGTAGCGGGTTTAGAATTAGCTTCATAAACAACTGTACTGGGTAAAAAGTCTTTACTGTAACCCACCTGGTAAACTATGGCTCCGGCGTCGGTTAAGTCTTTGAATGCTTGGTTATATTTTTCGGTATCGTTGGTGGAGTTGCCTAGCCAAATCTTGGCGCTTTCGGCGGAAACTCTGCCTACGGTAAAACTGTTTTTAAAAAATGCTTGTATGTCGCTTATACTTTTTCCATAGCAGGGGAAAATAATATAAGCACCGGTGTCCGGGTCTTTGCCGTCACAGACAAGTTTAGTTTCCGGGTCGAGGCTGGACGAGAGTACGGAGTTAAGCTTGCCTTCTTTGGTTAATTTGTAGAGTCTTAAAATTTCGGCCGGGGAAAGATTGGTATGAAAATGGTCGGCAAAAACACCGGCGAGTTTATTTATTGTGCCTATGTCACTTATAAAGTTTAAGGCTAAAGCTTTTTCTTTAAAGCTTTCAATAATTTTTTTCTGTCGTTTGCTACGGGCAAAGTCGGAGCCTTCATCGTTGTTGCCGTGTCGGGAGCGGGCAAAAATTAAAGCTGTTTTTCCGTTCATTTCTTGTAAGCCGGCTTTAAAGGTTTGAGGTGGCAGGTAGCCAAAGCTTTCGTTTGGATATTCGGCGTCGGTAAAAGTTTTTTCTACATTGACTTGTATGCCGCCTACTTCGTCTATGGCTTTTTCAAAACCCGAAAAGTCCACTAGCGCAAAGTAAGGTATGTTAAGGCCTGAAAGTTTTTCTACTTGTTCTCTGGCCCAGAGCGCGCCTTTTTCGAAATTTTTATTTTCTTTTCCGCCAAAACCTAAAGCAAAAGCCGCGTTAATTTTTTGCTTGCCTAAATTTTCTGGCAATGTTACTTGATAGTCTCGGGGTATAGAGGTAAGGCTCACTGTGCCTATGTCTGGCCTTATTTGGGCCAGCATCATGGTGTCGGTTAGATAAGGCCCCTCGTGGCCTTCTCCGCCTACGCCCAGTAACAAAATATTTATTTGGCCCAAGTCTTCGCCTACCAGTTTTTGGTCGTCACCCGACACGATTTGTTTAACTTGGCCCCAAAAAGTAAAAGTTTTGCCGACAAATATTTTTTCACTTAAACCGTAAGCTTTAAAAGCGAGTAGGAGGCCTAAAATTACTGCAACAAAAAAAATTCCAGCCGCCGTCCATTTTAAAACCCTGCTTTTTTTTGCTTGAGGTTTTGTTATGGGCTTTATATAGCTGCTTTGTACACGGGAAGTGACAACTGTTCTATTTTTTTGTATGGAATCTATGGGCTGCATCTAAATAAATACTCTTTATCTTGCTTAAGTTACGCCCTGTTATTATAATATAAAAACCGTATTTATGCCTACCTCGTTAGTTTTTGAAAATTGTAGGGGACAATTAGCTCAGTTGGTTAGAGCGCGCCGTTCACATCGGCGAGGCCACTGGTTCGAGTCCAGTATTGTCCACCAGACTTCGCCAAGGCTTCGTCTGGCTCTGCCGGTAAGAAGACTTGTTTACGAAGTCCTAGCCTCATGTAGGTTTACGCGAAGTCGGGTATAGAAAGAGTTTGTAAAAATTAAGATTAGTATTTTGGTAAGCTTTGCGAAAATGAGTACGGATTTTTGGGAGAAAAGAGTAATCGTGTGGGGGATGGTGAGTGTCTTACACTTGAGCCGTTATGCATGTGGCAGCGAAAAGTAAGGGGCTGTATTCTACCAATTTTCTAAAGTAAAACAGAAATTCATAATTTTTTTGCTAAGGGTCTTGACTCGGGCCGAAATATTGTTAAAATTAGATATCTTTATTTTATAAAAATATGACTCCTCAAGAAACAAACACAAAAATTTCATCAACAAATGGTTCTGGGGGGTCTGTACCGCCCGAATCTAACACCTCGGTTGCGGGTTTTTTTTGGGATTTATTTAAAATTTTTCTAATTGCATTTTTAATCACTGCACCCTTTAGAATTTTCGTGGCAGAACCTTTTGTGGTGTCGGGCTCGTCTATGTATCCGAATTTCCACGACAGAGATTATTTGGTTGTAGACAGATTTACATATTCAAATTGGAAAGTCGGTTCATTAAACTTTAAAAAGGGAGAAGAGCCTAAAAGAGGGGAAGTGCTTGTCTTTAAATATCCAAAAGACATCACTCAATACTTTGTAAAAAGAGTTATTGGTTTACCGGGGGAAACGGTTCAGATATCCCAGGGTCAAGTTTTTATTTATAACCAGGAGAAACCAGAGGGGTTTAAGCTGGAAGAACAGTATTTGCCTGAGAATTTGCAGACGCAAGGGATTGTTGGAAAAAATGGCAAACTTACTTTAGGTAGTGACGAGCTCTTTGTTTTGGGCGACAATCGTCCTGCTTCGTCCGATTCCCGAGTTTGGGGCGTTTTACCAAAAAATGACATAGTCGGAAGAGTCTTTTTAAGAGTTTTGCCTTTTAAAGACTTTGGGATAATTAGAGCTGCAACGTATTAAGTTATGTATTGTCTCTTATTTTTTACAAAAAATAAGAGCTAAGGATTGAGAATAAAATGGGAAGACCCAAAAAAAATTTTAGTACCGCTTCTGCTTACGTGCCAAAAAAGGTAGGCAGCTTGCCTGGTTCTTCGGACTTAATTGCCGGAGTTGATGCAGTAGCTGACTCGGTTTTGAGGAAGTTTTATAGAGTTTGCCGCATATATGGTTTTGCTAAAGCTGAATTGCCGGTTTTAGAAGAGACCAGGCTCTACGAACAGTTTTATAAAGACAGGCCTCATAGATTCCAGCAGGTTTGTGCTTTGAATCAAAGTTCAAATATTGCTGCCAGAAGCAGTATATTGCCTTCTTTGCTTAGAGCTTATTATGAGCATAAGATTTTTGACCAGGGCAGTTTTCAAAAGTTTCATTATAGCGGTTTTGTTAGCCGGTTAGACCATACTCAAGGCTTAGTGGAGCAGGATTTGGAATTTGGAATGGAGATATTTGGTAACTTTGGCCATTTGGCGGAAGCTCAGGCTATTGCTTCTGTGTGGGAGTTGTTCCGGTCTTTGGGTTTGCATGAGCCTATTTTGGAAATAAACAACATAGGCGACGCAAACTGCCAGAAGGTGTATCAGGAAAGCTTGGGAGATTTTTTACAAAGCAGGCGCTTGGATTTATGCGATGCGTGTCATGTGCATTTGCAAAACAGGCCTCTAAATGTGCTTCGCTGTGAACGTTTGGATTGCAGGGCGGTGGTGTCGGAAGCCCCTACAGTACTAGATTTTTTGAGCGAAGATTCCAACAAGCATTTTACCAATATTTTAGAAGCTTTGGACGAACTTGGGATTGCTTATCAGCTAAACCCTTTGTACTCGGGAGCGGCGGGACATAGCAGGACAAATTTTGCTATAAGGTACAAGCTCGAGGACAAAACAGTTTTGGTTGGGGAGGGCGGTTATCACGATAACCTTATACAAAACTTGTGCGGAAAAAATTATTGCTGCTTTGGTTTTGTGGGGAGTTTGTTGGTTTTAAAAAACTTAGTCGAAGCACATAAAACAGAAATTGAGCAGGAGAATTTAACCGAAGTGTTTTTGGTTCCTTTGGGAGAGTTGGCAGCTAAGCGAGCTTTGAAGCTTTTTAGAGATTTAACTTTAAGTAAGGTTACTGTTCACGACAACTTTGGCCATGTGGGCGTAAAAAACCAGCTCAAAGCCGCTGAAACTCAAAAAGCTCCTATAGCTTTGATTATTGGACAAAAGGAAGCGGTAGACGAAATGGTTATACTCCGTGACGTAAAAAGCGGTATGCAGGAAATAATTTCCTATGATAAAATAGTTGAAGAAGTAAAAAAGCGCCTAGGGCGCTAATCCCTTATCTTTAATCCTTTATCTTTTACTGTAAAGGATCAAAGATAAACGATAAAGGATAATTTATGGAAGAATGTGTATTTTGTAACATTGTAAATAAAACTATTGATTCTCAATTTTTGTATGAAAATGAAGATTTAATAGTTATTCGGGATATTTTGCCTAAAGCACCCGTACATTTGTTGGCAATCCCAAAAAAACATATTGTGTCTGTGCATCATGCCGAAGCCTCCGACGAAGCTTTAATCGGCAAGCTTATATTTGCTGCCAAAGAAATGGCTGAGAAGTTCGGGGTAGGCGAGACTGGCTATAAGCTTATATTTAACGTGGGACGTGATGGTGGTATGGTTATTCCTCACTTGCATCTGCATTTATTGGGTGGTAAAAAGCTTCCGGAGTAAAGTTACGCTACGAAATTACGAAATCCGCTCAGGCGGTTACAAAATCGGTATGTTTAGTACTTTAGTAACCGCCTATATGGCGGGTTTTGTATTTTAGTAGCCTTTTCGTTTGACCAAAAACTAAAATTATCATATAATAATTCAAGATTTTTAA
>CAZGAF010000024.1:14646-16869 GCA_964523855.1 uncultured Candidatus Saccharibacteria bacterium
AACCTACCGGGGATTTTGTAGAGAAACTTGTTTTCTAGACGTATTCCTAATTTTTGAAGGGAGTGTGAGTAGATTGGTAGAAGTAAAACGCAAAGACAACGAATCGTTCGACAGCTTGCTTAGAAGGTTTAACCGCAAAATTCAACAGAGCGGCGTGCTTATTCGTGCCAGAAAAATTCGTTTTTTCCAGAGCCCGAAGTCCCGTAACTTACAAAGAGTAGCGGCCCGCAGAAGAACCCAGATTAAAGCCGAAAAAGAAGAGCTTAAAAAACAAGGTAAGTTAGTTGTTCCAACTAGAAGATTTGGGAGAAGATAAATAACAAATTCCAAATATCAAATTTCATCCTCCAATGGCGGATGAAATTTGTAATTTGAGATTTGAAATTATAAACATGATTTCTTTACAACAAATTGAAAAAGATATGATAACTGCTATGAAAGCCAAGGATTCCGTGGCAGTGGGTGTTTTGCGCGGGCTTAAAACCCGTATACAAAACGAAAAAGTTTCTAAAATAATTCAGGACTTAAGCCAAGAAGATATTTTAGCTTTGGTCCGCTCTGAAATAAAAAAGCGTAAAGAAGCTGCTTTGGGTTTTGAAAAGGGCGGTAATACAGAAGCGAAAGACAAAGAACTTAAGGAAGCGGAAATTTTGTCCAAATTTTTACCAGCTCAAATGTCTGAAGAAGAAGTTTCAAAGGTAGTTGATGAAGTCATTACAGCCGGCGGCTTTACCGCGGCTGACTTTGGAAAAGCCATGGGCGCTTTGAAAGCAAAAGCAGGCAATAATGCAGACGGAGCCATGCTCGCGAAGGTACTGAAAGAAAAACTAAAATAATTATTCGAATCTACGAATTCAAGCGAATCTACGAATAACTACGAATGAATGCAGATATATAGCTTGCATTTATTATTAGTTAACTTGTCCAATTTGCAGATTCGATTAACTAAAGTTGAATGGCAAAAGAAATATACATCACAGGTCTGGACATTGGTACCAGCCACATAAGGGCGGTTCAGGGCAAAGTTAAGCCCGACACCGGTAATGTCCAAATAGTCGGCGCGGCAGAAGTGCCGTCGGCCGGTCTTAGAAAAGGCGTTGTGGTAGATATCGAAGAAGCTGTATCTTGTATTTCGACGGCTTTGGAAAGAGTGGAAAGAATGACCGGCGTACCTGTGGCTTCGGCTAATATTTCTGTTTCCGGCAGCCATATTTCTTCTCAAAATTCTCATGGAGTTATTGCCGTTTCCAGGGCAGACGGAGAAATAACCGAAGCGGATATAGTAAGAGTTATAGACGCGAGTCAGGCAATATCTATACCTTCTAACCGAGAAGTATTGCACGTATTTCCAAAAAGTTTTACTTTAGACGGTCAGAGCGGGATAAAAGATCCGGCCGGCATGAGTGGTATTCGTTTGGAAGTAGAAAGTATAATAGTGCAAGCCGGAAGTCCTTTTATAAAAAACTTAAGTCGCTGTGTTATGCAGGCGGGTTTAGAAATAAACGAACTTGTTTTGGGAGTTTTGGCTGCTTCGGAAAGTGTTTTGACTAAACGCCAAAAAGATTTAGGCGTGTGTGTGGTAGATTTGGGCGCGGGGACTACCGCGGTGTCGGTGTATGAAGAGGGCGACTTAATGCATACTTGTATTATTCCTATTGGCAGTCAGCATTTAACTAACGACATTGCTATTGGGCTTAGAACCAGTATAGAGACCGCGGAAAAAGTGAAACTCATGTACGGACATTCCGACGTTAAGGCTGTCGACAAAAATGAAGAAATTTTTCTTAACCAAATTGACCAATCGGAACAACAGACTACTTTAAGAGGATTGATAGTAGAAATAATAGAAGCTCGTTTAGAAGAAATTTTTGACCGAGTGAATGCGGAACTAAAGCGCATTAACCGCGACGGCAAGCTTCCGGCCGGTATTGTGCTTACGGGCGGCGGTAGTCATTTGCCGGGCGTGGTGGAGTTTGCAAAAATGTAGAAACGGTTATAGACCGAGTGAGCGAACCGTCTTTTGCAACTGCCGTGCGCTTAGTCTTGTGGGGTCAGAAATATGGCTCTGCTTCGGGTGGGGGCTTAGACAGTTCTTTGAGTGCTATTTTAAAAAATCCAGCTTTGGAAAAGGCCAAACGATGGCTTAAATCTTTATTGCCATAAAATTAAAACCGTCCCGCTAAAGCGGGGCGGTTTTAATTTGTATGAAAGGTTTGTATTTTA
>CAZGAF010000025.1:0-14979 GCA_964523855.1 uncultured Candidatus Saccharibacteria bacterium
CTGTTATAAAGCCGGGCGACAACCAAACAACCGTAACCTTTGAATACCCGTATAGCAGTGTTCCAAAAGTTGTAGTAACTATGCAGGGTATGCCTAACTTCTTCTACGGAGTTACACAAAAGAGCGAGACTAGCTTTACCATAACTATGAGCCAGCCTGCTTCCGAAGAAGTAAAGTTTGACTGGATTGCTGTTGAGCAGGCCGATGAGACGAATTCAGTTTCTTCCAATAACTCAGTACAAAACTTACAGGTAAATTCTTCTCCTTCTAACCCCCCGACAAGCTCAGGGTCTGCAATGGATTTGAGTAATGGAGAAGTGCCAGAGAACGATATTCCAGTCGGTACTCAAGTCGGTCCTTCTTATAGCGGAAACGGTGAAGTGGCAGGCGAGTCCACTTCCGGCGAAAGCTCTTCTGAATCTCAGCCGGAAATAATAGTACAGCCTGAACCTTCGCCGGCTGTAGAAACTCCACCAGCCACCGAGCCTGTAACCGATGCGGGAAGTACACCAACACAGCCATAAAAAGCTAAAAAGCAAAACATAAGACATATAGGCCGTATACGGCCTATATGTCTTATGAGGGAATTAATGTTTAAATGCAAATTTTTAACATTAATCCCTTTGATTCCCATTCATCCCTTTTTGAAAATTATCTATTTTAAATTTTAATTTTATGCAACAAAAAAGTCCTGAGGGATATAGAAATTTACTCGCATATAAAAAAGCTCAGGAGTTACAATATTTTACTAATAATTTTGTAAATTTCTTACCTAAAACAAAAACTTTTTTTGATTTGGCAGATCAAATGGCAAGATCTGGGAGAAGTGGTGGTAAGAATATAGTTGAGGGGTGGAAAAGAAACTCTACAAAAGAGCATTTTGAATTTTTAGGATTTTCTATTGGTGCAGTTGAAGAGTTAAAAGATGATGCAGCTGATATTGTTTGTGGAGTCTATCCAAGCCTGATAGGCGTAAAGGGAATAATGGGGGAAAAGGGGATTAAAAGGGAAGTTTTAGATAAGCTGCAATTTTACCCGTTGCCAGTAAATTTGAGCCCGGCGGTAGAACTATTTTTAAGAGCTAAAGAAGTTAATTTTTTGTTGTATAAGCTTCAAAAGTCTTTAGACCAAAAAATGGATTTAGAAAAAACTAAGCCCGCCAACGAAAGGTTTAAAAATTATTTTAACAGTCAAAAAAAAGTTGATGCTGAATATAATGAATACCTAAAATCAACTGGTTTAGTTAGGTTATTAGATGGTAGATTTATAACCAAACAAGAATGGGAAAAGCTGGGTAAGCCGGAAGTTTTATAAACTAAGTATTTTATATGTTAAAAAGTCATAAAAAATTTCATTTTTATTTTCCAATATTTTTAAGCATTGTGCTTTTGTGCGTGGTTGTAATTTTTGTCTGGCAAAGAGCCTATATGGAAGAAAGGGAAAATAAAACTAAACCGTTGGAAAAAAGTATAGACGCTAAGGAAGTTTTAGGACAGGCACAAAAAAAATTATATAAAGATTCCGACCTAAATTTTTCTTTTAAATACAGTCCTGATTTGTTCATAAGCCGTTTTTATGAAGGGGAGGGGTTAAGTGTGCTTATTAAGAACTCTAGCGAAACTTTGGCGCAGATTTATGTCACAGAGTTTGACGAGCCCGGACCTGTGACCCAAGAAAGAATCCATAGAGATTTACCTGACAAAGAAGTAACAGAACCAAGGACTGAAAAAGTTGGCGGAGTGGCGGCGTTGGTGTTTAGTAGTAAAGACGACAGCGGGCTTTTGGTTAAAGAACGTTGGTTTGTAAATAATGGTTTTTTGTACAGAGTCACGACAAGTTTAGAGCAGGAAAAGACAATTCAAGAAATATTAAACACATGGGAATATGACAAATAGGACAAACGAAATAAATAGGACTAATCAGGCCTATAGGACGTATAAGACCTCTATAATTTATATTGCTTTGTTTTGGCTACTTTCTACTTGCTACTTCCTACTTTCTGCTACAAAAGTTCATGCGGCAGTAATATCTAAAGCCCCTAACAATTTAGGATTGGTCGATTATTGGTCTTTTAACGAGGGCGGTGGCATGAGAGCGGGGGATTCAGCCGGTTCGCAGAATCATGGTACGTTAAGCGGGTCAATGTTACCTTCGTGGGTAAATGGTAAAAAAGGAGGGGCTTTATACTTTGATGGAAGTTCAAGCCGGGTAAATTTGGGTAGCGTAAATATAACCGCAAGCACAACTGTATCTGCTTGGATAAAAACTACTTCTGCAGGGCAGGTGCCTATTTTTAGTAATCGTGGCAACGGTTTGTATTTTGGCATGACTGGAGGGAAATTTTTTGTGTATTACAATACCGGTACTCCTTCGCCCGGGCTTTCTACCTCGGCTTCGGTAAATAACAACACATGGCGTCATGTGGTCTGGACTTCGGACGGTTCGACTTCCAAGCTATATGTGGACGGGGTTTTAGACAATACAGTAGTTCAGGCTAGAGCAGCACAGAGCGGCACTGCGTATATTGGGTATGATAACTCGAATAATGAATATTTTCCGGGCTATATAGATGAAGTAAGAGTCTATAATACAACCCTTTCAGCTAGCGATGTGAGAGCTTTGTATCAAGCAGGCCAGACAGTGTTTAATACAGCTCGGAATAATAAAAGCACAAATGGTTTAATTGCCTTATGGTCTTTTAATAGTCCGGATATTTCTGGTAATACTGTCTATGACAGAAGCGGGGGTGTGAGAAATTTAAATTTGGCTAGCGGTTCTTCCAAGACCGTGGGGAAGGTGGCGCAAGGTATAAGTTTTTCTGGCGTTTCCCAAAATGCAAGTTCAAGCGGTTTTACGGAACTTGGAACTTATGGACAACAATATTCTTTCTCGGTTTGGGTTAAGCCAGCTAGAGGAGAAACTGATGGAAATGTAATACATGTCTCAGCTGGCTCTAATGGGCTTGGTTGGTGTATACCGCCTATAACTTTGGTTTCAGGAAAAGCCAGAGCAAATAGCTACACCGGAAGTTTAGTTTCAGCCACAAGTGTAACAACTATCACCTCAGATCGTTGGCACCATTTAGTTATGACTTGGGACCCTACGGGACTTAAAATTTATGTAAACGGGGTTTTAGAAAATACAGCAACTCAGTCAACTTACTCTGCCAGTGGTTTGCCAAATTATGTATGGTTATCGCAATCTCCTGGAACTTGCTTGGGGAATGCGGGAGATTATGACGGAGGGATAGATGAGGTGAGGGTGTATAACAAAGCTTTGTCTGCAAGCGAAGTTTATAATCTGTATTTTCAAAACGAGACAAAAATTAATTCATCTCAAAATTCCAGGTTAAACAGTGGCCTTGTTGGCTTGTGGTCTTTTAACGGTCCAGACTATGATTCCTCATCTTCAACCGCAGAAGTTTTAGACGCTTCGGGAAGTGGAAATAGGGCAAACAATATATCGGCCACATTGACTCAAGGGAAAGTTGGCCAGGCTTTAAATTTTAACGGAAGCTCTGCTTATGTATCTATTCCAGATTCAAACAGTTTAGATACGACGTCGGTAACAGTTAGCGCTTGGGTCAAGGCAAATAGTTGGAGTGATGTTGACAGAAAAGCAATTTTCATAAAAGGTAATGCCTATTATATGACAGTCACACCCGCTGGTAAAGTCGCTGTTTATGGTTACGGAAAAACTTCGACTGGTTATCATTTATCTAATGCTACTTTGAGCGCAAACGAATGGTATCATATTGCTATGACAATAGACGATAACGGATTTAAAATTTATATCAACGGAAGCTTAGACAACACAATAACAACAGGGGGTACTTTAGACACATCAACAGCAGTAGCTTCCATAGGAGCTGAATTTAACGGAGTAAGTAGGTTCTTTAATGGTAAAATAGATGAAGTGAGAGTTTATAACAGAGTATTATCAGCGACCGAAATTAAACAGCTATACGACATGGCTAGATAACGAGCATGCAGAGGACGGTCCTCTGCATAAAGATTTATATGAAGAATAGAGACTATAAAACTTTTGCAGCTAATCAATACTTCCATATTTTTAACCGCGGTATAGGAAAAATGGATATTTTGAAGGAAGCTTTGTATCCGCAGAGGACGGTCCTCTACGGAGAGGACCGTCCTCTGCGGAGCCGCTATGTTCCAAAAAGTTTGCCTGAAGGTGCTTATTCTTTGCTTTCTTATTGTTTAATGCCCAATCATTTTCATTTTTTAATAAGACAAAACTCCGAGTTTTCTTTGAGTAAATTATGGGCGAAAGTTTTTACAAGTTATTGTATGTATTTTAATAAAAAATACGACCATGTAGGTGCTTTGTTACAGAGTAAATTTAAAGCAGTGACGGTGACATCTGACGCACAACTTTTATGGCTTTCTTCTTATATTCACAACAATCCTTTGACAGCGAACTTGGTGAGTAATTTACAAGATTGGCAATGGAGCAGTTACTTGGACTACATGGATCTGAGACAAGGAACTTTAGTGGACAAAAATTTTATATTAAAAATTTTTAATTATAATTTAAGACAGTACGAAAACTTTGTTTATGAAACTGGTAGTAAAATTAGAGAAAGGAAGGAATTAGAGCATTTATTGTTAGATTAGGTACATGCAGAGGACGGTCCTCTGCATAAAGATTTATATGAAATCAAATTCGAAAATTTTAAATAGGTATTTGCCACTTTTTTTGTCTGTGCTTTTGTTAGTTGTGGGGGCTCTATTTGTTTTGTATTCTAAACCGGATAGTAATGTGGCAGATGCCGCTTGGTACTCCTCCTCCTGGGGCTATAGAAAACCATTAACCATAGACAAAAACAAACTGTCTACTACAGCTACAACAACTTTTTCTAACTTTCCCATGCTTTTTAGTGTAACGGACAGCGACCTTAAATATACTTCTTATGGCGGCAAAGTAGGGAAGACTGACGGTACTGATATTGTTTTTACTTCTTCAGATGGTACAACAAAGCTAGATCATGAAATAGAAAAGTATTCTTCTTCTACCGGGGAAACCATAATCTGGGTTCGAATACCTACCCTTTCTGCGGCAGCTGATACAACTTTGTATATATACTTTGGTAACAGTGGTGCCAGTGATCAGCAAAACAGGACAGGGGTGTGGGATAGTAATTATAAAGGTGTATACCATTTGCCAAATGGAACCACATTAAGCACAACTGATTCTACCGGTCAAAATAATGGTACTAATAATGGTGCGTCTGCAAATTCAGCTCAAATAGATGGTGGTGGTTCTTTTGACGGATCTTCTGCTTATATACAAGCGTCCACTTCTCCTATAGTTGCCGGAACTTCTTCTTTTACTATTTCGGCGTGGATAAGAACTACAAGTCAGGGTACAACCAATGGCAAGTCTATTTATGCAGAAAGAGCGGCTAGTGGCAACGATATTGTTAAACTTGATTCTACCGACTTAGGTTCACCAAATGGAGTGCATATGACCTATAGAAACAGCGCTGGGAGTTTGACTCAGGTTAGAGGACCTTCAATAATTAATGACAACAAGCTCCATTATGTAGTAGGTACTCTCTCGGCGGGTGTTTTAAGCGTTTATGTAGACGGTAAGCTTGATTCTAGTGCAGCCCGAAATGGTAACGATACCTTAACAGATGCAGGTAAAAGAGCATGGATCGGTGGAGATTACCAGGATGGCATTGCTTATTTTAACGGAACTATAGATGATGTCAGAGTTTTAAGTACTGCTCGTTCTTTAGACTGGATTGCGACAGAGTATAACAATCAAAATTCGCCAAACACTTTTTATGCTTATGGAAGTGTTGGTATTGAAAGAAGGACCGCAGCTGGCGGTAAGGTTACAGACAGAGGGTCAAGTGGTAGTTCTTGGTACTCCTCCTCCTGGGGCTATAGAAAACCATTAACCATAGACAAAAACAAACTGTCTACTACAGCTACAACAACTTTTTCTAACTTTCCCATGCTTTTTAGTGTAACGGACAGCGACCTTAAATATACTTCTTATGGCGGCAAAGTAGGGAAGACTGACGGTACTGATATTGTTTTTACTTCTTCAGATGGTACAACAAAGCTAGATCATGAAATAGAAAAGTATTCTTCTTCTACCGGGGAAACCATAATCTGGGTTCGAATACCTACCCTTTCTGCGGCAGCTGATACAACTTTGTATATATACTTTGGTAACAGTGGTGCCAGTGATCAGCAAAACAGGACAGGGGTGTGGAACTTAAGCTACAGAATAGTACAGCACCACGCATCTACAACCGGCACAACATTAATAGATTCCACTTCTAACGCGCTTTCGGGATCGAAAGTTTCTTCGACTAGCCCAGCTCCTTCAACGAGTGGTCAAATAGACGGCGCACAAAGTTTTAACGGCAGTTCAGACATGGTTACTACCAATGACACAAATAATCCCACCGCCTATACAATGTCTGCTTGGGTAAGGCCGTCAACGCTTTCGTCTATGAGTATTTTTTTAAGGACAGATAACAGCGGACCGACCACAGCCTGGTCCCATCAAATTAGAATGACTTCAAGTGGAAATTTTCAAGCTTATACTTTTGATGGAGGTGCAGCGACATTAACAGGAGCTACAAAATCTGAAAGTAATCAGTGGTACTATATCACAGCTACGGCAATTAATTCAGGAGAAATGCGTTTGTATGTAAATGGGGTTTTAGATGCGGTGCCGTATTCTCCCGTCGGCACTTTATGGACAGGTGGAAATAAATGGCTTACTGGAAGTAATAGTAGCGGGTTTTCTTACTGGAATGGGATTATAGATGAAGTGAGATTATCTACTTCTGTGAATTCTGCTGATTGGATAGCGACGGAGTATAATAATCAGAATTCTCCAAATACTTTTTATGCTTATGGGGCTTTGTCTACTATAAACAGACAAAATTCATCTGGTGCGTCTGCGCCGACTATTAAAGTTAGGGGCGGGGTAAAGTTTAGATAAGTAGGCTGAAAATAAAAAATGTGGTATAATATTATGGCTTTATTAAGCGCCAATAACTTTCATGAAAAAAAATACAAAACAAAAAAGCAAGTCTGAAATTTTTTTTGAAGCCGGCTTTACCCTTATAGAAGTTTTAATGGTAATTTCTATAATGACTTTGCTTTCGAGTATTGCCATGTCTTCTTACAAAACTACAAGAGCAGCAGGGCGTGATGCGAGCCGTAAAGCCAATGTAAACCAGGTGAGTAAAGCGTTGGAAGTGTATAATTTAACCCAAGGTAGCTACCCTTCTGGTACTTTTTATAGCGGTTGGGATTCTGGAAATTACCCAAGTTCAGACGGAAACTGCTGGTGTAGAGATATAAACGACCCGCTTCAGTATGAATTTAAAAATGCTCTCGTAAATAGTGGAATTCTGAAAAAATTACCACAGGACCCGGAGCCTAGAGAAGGTACTCAGTATTTGTTTGATGGTATGGGCAGAGGCTTTTATTATGCTTCAGACGGAAAAAGTTATGTGATCGGTACATACTTGGAAAATTCTGAGTATTCTCCGCCTACTAGTAATAACAGCTCTATGTGTTCGGTTGCCGGTAATTTTCAAGTAAGTTCGGGTTCTTTGCCGAATAATCTATGTCCAAACAGGTGTAGGGATTTTTGGGGCAATTACTATTTCTCTACTAGTCCCGTATGCCCCGTATCTCGTAGATAATTTATTAAAAATCCCTGGCAAAGAGTCAGGGATTTTTAATTTGTTTTGAAATTAGGTGAAAGGTGACTTGAATAAATATAATATTACTTAAACATTTTTTCTAAGTCGTCTGTTACGTTTATATCTTTAGTTTTTATAAGCCTAACAAAAAATTTCTTGGAAAGTTCTTTGAGTTCATTTTCGATTTCTGCGTCTAGGGCATAAGGACTTATCCAAATGCTGTTTTGCCATTTTTGAAAATATAAGGACTTTAGTTTGGCGCGTAATACTTGCCTTACGTATTTGTACTTTTCCGGTATATCAAAAATTACCATTTTCCAAACGCCGTCTCGAGTAGGTTTTTTTCGAAAAATAAGTTTTTGGCCTTCTTCTAAAATTTTTAACTTAAGTCCTTTGGGTGTTTTAACTTTTTCGAGTAAACCATTTTGGGCCAGTCTAAAAATTATGTTATAAAATTCTTTGTATGGAATACCTGGCTTTAGGTCGTAAAAAAGCTCTTCCGAAGATTCTTCGGTTTTAGAGTCGTTTAGCTTTTTTAAGATTTCTAAGGTTAGTGGATGGTAATTTCTGGCCATAAATCTATTTTATATATATTTAAGCCAGATGTCCACAGGTTCGGGATAACTTTTGTAAGTTTTAGGTGGTATAATAAATAGAGCAAAAGTATGCTAAAAAACACAAAAAACTTGTTAGCCATAGTAGGAATGGTGGTTCTTTTTGGTTCAATATTTGAACCAGCTGTTTTTGCTAAAGCTTTGGTAGAAGATGTAGATACAGACCCGACTGTTGTTACTCAGTTTGTTCAAGTTGCAGAAGTTAAAAATGAATCGGTAGTACAAGTGAATTCCCAAAATACTTCGGTTTCTTGTTACGACGCGGCGGTGAAAGCAAATGAAATTCAGGGTTCTGTTTTAGACTTAAACCTGCCGGCTTCTTGTTATACACTTACAGCCTCTAGTGCAAAAATGTTTAGTGGTTCCTTAAAAGTTGTAAATTTAAAAACTCAAGGCATTGTAAAAGTTGTTTCGGTTCCGGCTAAGCTAAAAAGTCCGACTTTAGAAAAAACTTCTACTCAGAGTCTGCCTTTGTTGCCAGCTAATACTTTTGAGATTTTTATAACCTTGGTTAGTTTTTCTTTTCTTTTAAAATTAGTTTCGAGTTCAGTATATAAGCTAAGCATAAGTTCCAATTTGAATATTAGTTTCAACCGGTTTAGTGTCCTGCGGTGCTAAAGAGAAATTGTAGTTTTAAGGAAGTATATAAAAAAATAATTTATTAAAAAATTTCAATTTATAAGTGTCTAAAAATGACAAGTTTGAAATTTTAGAATTCGATATTATAAACATATGTCAGAAGAAATAAGAGTAAACAGACCAGTAAACGCTCCTCGTATGGACAATGGCGCTCCATCCGGCCAAGGCCCAGCACAGGGTGGTTCTTCCAAAACCCCATGGTTCGTTTTGGGTGCTGTAGTAGTTGTATTGCTAGTTGTTGGTGTTTTATTTAGACAGCAGTTATTTGGTATGAAAAAGGGCGGTGAAGTTGCCGGAGTAACCGCTGGTACAACCGAATACCAAGCTATATTTTTGACCAATGGCCAGGTCTACTTTGGTAAAGTATCAGACGTGCAAAAAGAATTTTTGACTTTGAAAGATATTTACTACTTACAAGTAGTCCAGCCACCATTGCAAGGTCAGGGTACTCCAGAAGCACAGGGACAAAATGCAGCCGCTCAGCAGCCTCAGATTTCTTTGGTTAAACTTGGCAACGAACTTCATGGTCCGACCGACGAAATGAAAATCAACCGTGACCAAGTTTTGTTCTACGAAGACTTGAAGACTGACAGTCAGGTTGTAAAAGCTATAAAAGATTACAAAGCAGCTCCGGCTAAGTAATTTAGCTATTAGTGGTTAGTAAGCAGTGGAAAGTGAGTACATTGCATATCAAAAGAAGTCTGAGGCCTCGGCCTTAGACTTCTTTTTAAATTCTAATTTCAAATTGCATCTATATATTGATAACTAATTTTAAACCCCTATTCTATGGGAATAGGGGTTTTGGCTTATTTAACTTCGGAAACTAACTTGTCGAAAACTTGGGGGTACTGGATAGAAAGTTCGGAGAGAGTTTTTCTGTTCAAGGTAATGTTGGCTTTTTTGAGCTTAGAAGCAAATTTGCTCCAAGTGGTGCCATTTTCTCTTAAGGCGGCACCTAGGCGGACTAACCATACTGCTCTCATGTCACGCTTCTTGTTGCGTCTGTCTCGGTAAGCATAGCTTTCGGCTTTGAGTAAAGCTTCGCTTGCTTGTCTGAAGTGAGTAGAGCGGCGGTTCATGAAGCCTTTGGTGCGCTTCAGAACATTTTTTCTTCGTTTGTTGGCAATTACGCCACGTTTGATTCTTGTCATAAGTATTCGCTGATACGCGGATAATTCAGATGGTACGGATCTTAACACAATATATGCTCATGAAAGCGATATTTATGTGAGCCGAGTGGTCTGTGAATCCGTAAATTTAATTTACTTGTAAGGTATTCTAGATTTAAGTTTGTTGTTAGTCTTGTGTAAAACTAAATCGCGGCGCTTGTTTTTGGTAACTTTTCCCGATTCACGGGAGTTAAAATGGTCTTGTCCGGTTGCGCGGGCTAAAAGTTTGCCTTTTGGGGAAACTTTTATTCTTTTGGACATTCCTTTGTGGGTCTTTACTTTAGGCATGGTATAAAATTATTTAAATTATTTAATGCAGTAAATCTTGGCAATCTTGATCAATCTTACTTAATTTTGATCAATAATGTTATTTGCTCGGGGCTATTGTGAGGGCGAAAGTACCACCTAAGCGTTTTATAGGTACTTCAACTTTATAGCTTTGAGTTAAGAGCTTTATAAATTTTTCCAAGTTTTGGCGTGCAATGTCTGGGAAGGCTTGTTCGCGACCCTTCATGCGAAGTTCAATGCGAACCATGTCGCCGTCAGCTAAGAATTCGTCTACTTTTTTAGCCTTAATTTGCATGTCGTGCTCACCAATTCTCATGGTCAGCCAAAGTGTTTTAACTTCGGTCTTTTTGGTGTTCTTTTTTGCTTGGCTTAAGGCTTTCTTTTGCTGGTATTTAAACTTGGCAAAATCAATTATTTTTACCACTGGTGGTTTAGCTTGAGGTGCTATTTCTACCAAATCCAGCCCGTGTTCACGAGCTAATTCCAGCGCTTGGCTGGTTTTCATAACCCCGACTTGCTGGCCTTCTTCGTTGACCACGCGCACTTCGGGAGCGGTAATTTGATGATTTAATCTGGTTTTTGGAATCACAATATATTGATTATTGCTTGATTATTTTAGCCTAAAGCGGGGAATTTGTCAAAGCCTTTGTATCCGGGTCTACAGATGGCGCAATTCGGATCTGCGGATAGCTACAAATAACTACGGATAGCTTTCTATCTGTAAATCTGGATCGGGTATTTAGGTAACCATTAAAGCCGCTATAGCAGCAACGCCCGCTAATATCATAATAATACAAGTTATCCAGCCTATAACAGATGTTATGGTGTTGTTTTTCCATTTGCCCATTATTTTCTTGTCCGAGCTGATTTTTACTATTAAAACTAAAACTACGGGTGCAACTAGTCCGTTTACAACGGCGGAATAAATAAGTGCTTTTATGGGGTTTAGTCCTAAAAAGTTAAGACCAATACCTAAAAACATGCCGGCACTTATGGTGTAATAAAACTTTTTTGCGCCGCTAAATTTTTTATATAATCCTTGTCGCCAATTAAAACTTTCAGCTAAAGCATAAGCTGCTCCGCCTGCCAACACAGGCACAGAGAGGAGGCCCGTGCCAACTATGCCGATGGTAAATAGTAAGTAGGCCCACTGACCAGCAAGTGGCTTTAAGGCTTCGGCAGCCTGCGAAGCTGTTTCTACATTGGTTATGCCGCTTTTATACAAAACTACACCGCAGGTGGTTATTATGAAAAACATGACCAGGTTAGAAAAGAGCATGCCGCTCCAGACGTCGGTTCTCATGCGCGAAATGTCTTCTGGTTTGGTTTCTGAGCGCCTCATTTGTATAGTGGTTTTGCCGGCTAAGATTTCTTCTTCGACTTCTTGGGAGCTTTGCCAAAAAAACAAATATGGTGAAATGGTTGTACCAAAAAGCGCACAGAGCATAATGAGCCATTCGGCGCTAAGCTTGGGTTCTGGGCTAAACGTGGCTTTAAAAATTTCTGCCCAGTTTAAATTTAAAGACAAGGCAGAAAAAATATATGCAAATAAAACTAGAGCTAGCCATTTTAAATAGCGGGCATAAGAAGAGTAGGGAAGTTGGATTTGCAATAGGAGTGAAAATACGGCAAAACCGATGACTAACAAGTAGAAGTTTGCAGAGGGAAAAAGGAGTTTTATAGCCTCGGACATGGCGCCGAGGTTCGCGCCTATGTTAAAAGTATTAGCGAAAAAAAGTAAAAAGGAAGTTATGTAAATTATGTTTTTGGGAAAATGCCTTTTTATATTGCTGGCCAATCCGCGTCCTGTTACCAAGCCAATTCTTGCGCACATTTCCTGAATAACTGACATTAAAGGAAAGGTAAAAAGAGAAGTCCATAAAAACCCGAGGCCAAATTTGGCGCCGGCTTGCGAATAGGTCGCGATGCCCGAAGGGTCGTCGTCAGCCGCTCCTGTAGTTAGGCCTGGTCCTAAGTTTTCCCAATACTGGGCAGCAGCTTTTACAGGTTGGCCTCGGCTTATTTTATAGAGGACTTCTTTAGGCAATTTAAGCACGTTTTTTATAGACGGCATGTATTTTTGTTTCTTTTTGGAAGTTTCCTATATTTTACCACGTTTTAGAGATTGTGATTATTTAAGGTCGGTATATATTTTTAAATCTTTTATTTCTTTAAGGGCCAAAACGGGTAAGTGGTTTATTGAAGAAGTACCAGATTTAAGGCTATTAAAAGCGATTTGTTTTTTCTGCCCACAAATAAAAGCAATGCCAAAATCTATTTTTTTAAGAAAGTTTAAAGTAATCGTGACTCTTTCTTGCGAGTTTTTGGGGCCTAAGTCATGGCTTACAACTAAGTTTTCAGATTCATATAACTTTTTAAAGCTTTCAGCATTTGGGTTTGGAAAAATGCCGGCTGTGTGGCCGTCGGCGCCCATGCCCAAAACCGCAATTATTTTTCCTTTAGAGTTTTCCGTTATCCAAGTGTTTAAGTTTTTTTCCATTCGGCCGGCAAAGTCTTCCTTGCTTTCGTTGGCTCTTGGCAAACTGCCAAAAAAGTTTATGCCAGCGTTTAGGGCTAAACTATAGAATTCGGTTTTTTGGAGCTGAAGAAAGTTGTTGGTTTCTGCGCTTTCGCTGTATCTTTCGTCGAGCATACAGACGGTTAAATTTTCTCCCAAAGTTTTTTCACTTACGTATTCCAAAATAGAAAAGGCTGAACCTCCTGACAATAAAAGCAGAACCGGTTTTTTTATATGTTCAAGTAAGAGGTGGTTTAAGGCTTCGCCTGCCGAGGCGCTGGCTTCTATTTCTGAATTTAAATTTATAATTTCCATTTATTAATTATAAATTTATTCTTACTTTTTAACAAGTTTTTCTAAGAAGTTTAAAACTTCATTGGGACCGCCTAAGCGGTAGTTGGCGCTGGTTTGTCCGCGTCCAACTTTTATACTAAAACCGTTTTTTGAAATAACTTTAAACATGTCTTCGTCAGTGGTGTCGTCGCCCATGGCTAAAATAAAGTCGTGTTTTTTATTTCGGAGTAAATAGCTAACAGTTGTTCCTTTATTTACCAAAGAACTTTTGGCTTCCACTATTTTATTTCCGCTGCTAACTTGCCAGTCCTTTCCTGTAGCTAAATCGGTGAGGTTATTAATAAGTTCTTTGGAACGGATGCCGGCAAGTTCGGGGTTGGCTAGCCGGTAGTGCCATGCGACTGAGTATTCTTTTTCCTCAATAAATGAACCGGGAAGTCTGTCTACATAGGCTCTAAAAATTGGTAAAACTGTGGCTTTCCAGTCGTTGTTCGGGTTATTCGGTTTCTGCCATTTACTTTTTGACCAAAGTTTAATATAAGCGCCGTGTTCAGCGACTAAGGAAAGTTTAGGAATATTAAACCAATTTTCCAAAGTATTTTTATCGCGCCCGCTTATTAAAACTGTTTGGGTATCGGGCTGTTTGGCTAAGGCTTGAAGTAAATTTAAAACCTCAGAACTTGGCTTGGCCAGGTAGGGGTACTTAAAGTACGGACACAAAGTACCGTCGTAGTCCAAGAAAATAATTCTTTCTTTTGCTTTTTTAAAAGCTTGGAGTATTTTACTACTATTTAATGAAGTTAAGTGATGCTCTGTTTGTAAGTTTTCCGCATTTACACTTCTTTCTAAAGAGTCTAAAAAGTCGTTGGCCCAGCGAATTAAGTTGTAAGACTTGAGCCTGTTTTGCATTAGCCTGTTCTTTTCTACTTGTTCTTCGGTTCTCATGTTTAGAGCTTCGTATATGGCTTCGCAAATTTCTTCTATATGGTTTGGGTTAACGGTTAAAGCCTCGCCAAGTTCTTGGGCGGCACCGGCCATTTCACTCAGTATAAGCGTGCCTTTTAAATTTCTTCTACTGGCTACGTACTCCTTTGCCACTAAATTCATACCGTCCCTTAAAGGAGTTATAAGGGCCACGTCGCTTAGCGCATAATAGGCGGCAATTTCTTCAAAATTAAAAGTTTTAAAATGGTACACGATAGGAGTCCAATTTATTTTTCCGTAAGAGCCGTTTATGTTTCCTACCTTTTCGTCGATTTGCTTTTTCATTTCGTCAAAACTTCCTATGCCAAGCCGGCTAGGCGAAACGACCATAATTAACTGAGTTTTACCGTGCCAAGTAGGGTAACGGTTTAAAAACATTTCAAAGGCTTCCAGTCGGTTAAGTATGCCTTTAGTGTAGTCTAGGCGGTCAGCCGAAAAAATAATTTTTAAACCTTTGGCGTGTTGCCTGGTTTTCTCGACAGTTTTAATAACTTTTGGCAACAAGGAAGAGGAATGATATTTTTCGAAATCTATACCCATAGGAAAAACTTCCGCTTTAATTTTTCTTCCGCTCGGAGTTATTACCGTGTCCATGTCTGTTTCGTAGCCTAAAATTCTTTTTACACACGACAGAAAGTACTGCGCGTAGTCGTATGTGTGAAAACCAATCAAGTTCGCACCCAGCATACCTTTTAAAATTTGCTCACGCCATTTTTGAGGCAGAAGTCGGAAAATTTCAAAAGTAGGAAAGGGGACGTGCAGGAAAAAGCCTAT
>CAZGAF010000026.1:0-2173 GCA_964523855.1 uncultured Candidatus Saccharibacteria bacterium
AGCCGAAGATTGATGGGGTCAGCGGCGAGGTAGTAGTCCATGTTGGTGAGCAAAAGACCAACTTGGATGATGTCGCCGAAAAAATCGACGCGTTGGAGGGAAAGGTGACTGATTTGCAGGGCAAGGCGGAGGTCCTCCGGGGCTTGTTCGTTGATTCCGCAACTAAAGATGAGGTGAAGAAGCTGGCTGAGCAGGTGGATGCCGTACTTTCGTTGCTGAAGTATGGAGCTATTGGAGTATTTATCCTCTTCGTGGTCTTTCTTGGTATCTCGCTTATGAAGAGCAAGGGCAAAGGAGTCGCGAAGAGCGGAGTACCGCATGCTATTGGTCTGTTGCTCCTGCTTGGAGCTGTGATGGATGTTCGTGCTGCCGGACCGAAAGTGGTATGCGGCGACCCGGAGTACAACGCTAATTTCTTCCCGAACGATGGGAAGGAGTATAGCGTCGTATGCAAGGGTCTCCAGGGAGCCATGGTCGAGATCGGCGACACCAACATTACTGTCACGGACGCGAAGTCCGTGGCTGGCGGTGTGAGTTTCAAGATCAAGGCCGCAAGCGGGGCCAAGCTTGATTACCCGAAGATGAAGATCGACGGGAAGGAAGTCGAGTCCAGCTTGGAGATAGTGTCGGAAGACACTTTCGTCGAGCGGGATCGGGCCCTCGTCTCTATCAAACAGATGAAGGGTGGAAACGGCAGCGGCGAGGAGAAGCTCTTCCGGTCGTTCTTGCTGGGCCTGGCCCAGGAGCACGGGTTGGACTATCAGACGCTTCTCAAGAAGCTTCAGTCCTCTCAGAAGGGGACGAGCAGGGAAGCGGTTGCGGCGATTGAGCAGGTCCGCGAAAAGCGGGTAAAGGGCGCGGTCTTCGAGGACTCGCGCTACACGCTGCTCAAAGCAAAGGCCGATGCCGCACAGGCTAAGGTCGATGCTCTTGAGGCCCAGGTCAAAGCTATGCCGGAAGGTGTGACCGAAGACCGGGTTAAGGAGCTTGCGGCTGAGGTTGTCAAACCGACAAATGATAACCTCAAAGCACTTGCCGTTCAAGCAGCTGCGCTTGCTGAGGCAGTTGAGACGGTCGGCAATGCCACCTACGTGGTGGAGCCGGCTAAGAAGAGCTTTTTCGGCCAGGATAAATTGGCCAAGACAGCACCAGTGAATGTCGGAGCGGCTCAAAAGGCCGCAGAGGTTAAACGGGTCATTCAGACCTGGAACCTTCCGTAGGTAGTAACGCTTAAAGCCACTCTGTTGTATGACAGAGGCGGCATCAACACAGGCGGGGGAGAGCTTATAAACTTTCCCCCTCCCATTTTTAAGCTAGTAGATAGTAGCGTGTAGTCTACTACTAACCACTAAGAACTAAGCACTACGCACTAATCACTCCAAGTATCTATCTCGTTTTTGTAAGCAAATTTTTGTTTATAGCAATGAGTTAGTTATTAAAATTTAATATAGTTCCCCGCATTCCTAATTTATCCCGATAAGGGACTTATAGGACAAGTCGCGGGGACGAGCACTTTGCTCGTTTTGCTTGTGGTGGGCAAAACCTTGTAAATTCTAATGTTTTGCCCCGCCCTAAAAAGCGGGGTTTTACATTGGGCACCACTTTTACAAGGTTTTACTCACCGTAAGGTGATATTCCACTTTTGTGGGATCCTTAGGACAGGTTGACTTACCGTCTAAGAAGAGATCTTTGACATTTCCATAGGAGGAAAAGTCAAGTATGAGAAATAATCAAAACCGCAACCGCACAGGCGGCGGTGGCGGTGGAAACCCGCAGCAGCAAGGGCCCAGAGATGAGCCCAAGCTGTTTGTTTCCGGTAACAAAACCTCGCTCGTAGTACGGGTGGAGTGGTTTGTTAACGGAGCGGGGCAGACGGTGAATAATCCGGTGCCAGTTTGTTTTGGCACGGAAAATGATCCGTACGCTTTTTCGCAGGCCGACCCTGCCACTAATGCTCCGTACGTTATGAGCGTTACAAATGGCGAGGGGTCGATTTACGGCATTGACGTAGGGAACAGTAAGTGGACCCACTTAGGGGTGAAGCTGCCGAACGGCAGAAACATCTCTAAAAGGTTTGCTGAAGACCCTCCGGTTATGCCGCCGACGGCTGAAAAGCCTAAGGCCGCGAAGGCCGACCCGGTATACTCGCTTTACACTCGCTTTTTCCCCGTGT
>CAZGAF010000026.1:2183-14493 GCA_964523855.1 uncultured Candidatus Saccharibacteria bacterium
CGTGTCGGGGACCGAAGACGCGTGGAGCTTGGAAGGGCAGACGTTTGAAAACGGCGTGGGCTGCAAGGCCGATGTGGTTTTTAGCGGCACCCGAATCGCAACCTCGGAAGAAGGAACTTTTAGTTCCAGTTTTCAGGTTGATGGCGAGGAAACGGTAAGCGTTCACCATGGCAAGATGATTGACTTGTGTGTAACGGCGGTTCTCCACGGTCACGCTTCTCACGCACACGCTCATGGAGGTCACGGCCACCATGGTGCACACGGAGCCGGTAGTGGTAATCCGGTTTACGATTGGTGCAGTGCAAAGTGGTACCGTCATAACAACAAACTTCTGGGCCTGATTTTTTGGCTTGGGGTTTGGAGCTCTCTCTACATGTCGTACGGGTTACTGAGTTTGCTCTTTAACCCCCGCGGCGCGCAGGACGCGGTTGAGAATTCCTCTTTGTCGACCCCCGAAAAGCAAGGGGCAAGGCGGAAGGCGCTACTAAGCCAGCTAGGGTCCTCTTCGGAGGAACCGGATGGTTTACCTATTCCGAATCCCGAAGCAAAAAAAACGGGCAAGCCGTCACTGCTTTCCGAAGCGGTGGCCATAGTTATTCCGTTTCGCTCTATCCATGAAGGACGACCTTTGGCCCGCGTGGGCTTTTGGCTCCTTTACTGGATTTTGTTCTGGATTTTTTGGGTTCCCGTTTGCCTTGCCGATGAGATGGGGCGAGCCATTGCGGCCGCAAAGGGAAGGTTTGCCCATAAGCGAGAAGCTGTGGAGCTTATCGCGATTCGGCAAAAGAAAGATGGACCGTATGCCGTTTACCAGTACAAGAATGGTAAACCGGTTGGTGAGAAACTACCGGAAACGGAGGAACATGGGGAGCATAAGTTGCCACACGCTCC
This sequence comes from uncultured Candidatus Saccharibacteria bacterium, assembly GCA_964523855.1. Taxonomy (GTDB): domain Bacteria; phylum Patescibacteriota; class Doudnabacteria; order UBA920; family UBA920; genus JAEUSF01. The sequence goes on from CAZGAF010000026.1 coordinate 3,075, forward strand.
GCTAGGACGGGAGTCGTGGACTGAGTTCATCAAGAAGGATATCTTGGTGGAATTTGCCATGAACATTGTCGGCGACGTGCTGACGCGCTACTTCCCGTTTTTGAAACCCCTATTCTGAGAGGAGACTGTATGAGTGAACATGCTCACACCGCAACTGCATCCACGCCGGCTCCGAGTGGGTCCGGCGAAACCCGTAGTCCTTGGCAAGTTTTGAAAGAGTGGTGGCTCGTGCTGCTGCTCATGCTAATTGCGTCGGCCTACTTTGTGGGCCAGACGCAGAGCGCTTGGGCGGTGATTGCCGTCCAGCAAGGTTTGCCTCTTGCGCTCGCGCTTTCCATGGCGGAGCGGGTTAAAAGCAACAACCACGACGCATGGGCGCCGTGGGCGACGAAGGTCATGTTGTTCTGGCTTGTTTCGCTCGCGCCACAGCTGTGGCTCGAAGTAGACAAGGCCATCTTGGCCGCTCTGTACCAACAGAGCGATGCGCTGGGAAGCGCAGCGAGCGGTGCTAAGGAAAAGGCGCTGCTTAACGCCGCAGCTCAGACCGCGCCGGCTAACCTGTCGGCTCGGAAGAAGCTGTACGCGGCGAGTGAACTTATTGCCGAGCAGTTCGGCGATAAGGTCGGGGCGGATGTTTTAAAGCTTTACCAGCAGTACGCTGCAGGAAAGCTGAACGAAATCCAGCTCCGTACAGAGCTTGCTAAGCTTCGTCCGCGACTTCAGGTTGCGGACGCTACGCACAGTGACCTTATGGCTATGGCAAAAGGACCCGAGGCGCCACCTGCGCCGAAAGGACCTCTGCCGGCGCCACTTGGTATGCCACACATGGTGTGGTTCTTGCTCGCACTCGTTGCCGGCTTTGTCGCGCTTTCGTGGGCGGACAACGGGTTCGCCAAGGCTCTGGTCGTGGCTAGTGTGCTTGCGGTCGGGTTTTATTCCGTCCGCGGCGCTCTAAGTCAGAGTTGGAATTTTGGTTTTTCGTTACCTCATGTAGACTGGGCCTCTCCAGCTACAATGGGTTACGTGGCAATTATTGCGTTAGCCATCTGGATTGCCAATCAGATGGTAAGCGGGAAGAAAGCCTCGGGAGGAGGTCATCACTAAAATGTCTAGCAGCAATAACGAGACCCACAGCCCTGACTATTTGTCGGGGGTTTGGAAGTTTTTGAAAGTGATTTTTGTGGTAGGGGTGCTGGCTTATTTGGCCAGCGGACCGTACGCTCATTTTTATTGGCGCATGCCGGTAAGGCCCGCTCAGCAGAATGAGCGGTATGACGCTGAGCAGGCCATCCAGTCTCGCTTTGCCTCGCAAACCGGCCAAGTCGCAGGCATGATAGCCAACGGCCAATCTCGCGATGCCGCCCGTATTCACGCGGTGGAAACGCTGCGCGCAGAAGGGGACAAGCGGCTGTTTGCTGACCCTCGGCTTGCGCTCCAAAACTGCGGTGAGAAAACCGCCCTACCGGACGGCTTTATGCTCGACCTTCGGGCTTGCCCGAAAGGTCAGGACATCAAACTGCCGCTCCAAGGCGACGACGCCTACTCCGAACTCGACTACAGAGTCGAGTTGCTAGGGGAGTTCGGGGAAGGGGTAAACGTTAGGCAAGTGGTTTTGCCCGACGTGCCCGTAGTAAAGACAGCCCCCGGTGCAAAGCAGAGCCTGGCGGCTCGAAAGTCCGGCACCACGTGGACCTTAAAGGGGGACATGTGGTACACCTACAATGCGGAGGCAACCCACCTCCGTGTGGTGAAAAAATGACATACTTGACTATGAAGGCCACGCAGCCTCGTGCACCCACGAGTAATGCGCGCGCACCTTAACGTGGGCAAAGCGGTCTAACCAGACTAGCTTTGCCTTCATTCAAAAAACCATGTTCTACCCTCACCCCGGACCAAGTCCGGGGCAGGCTCTGACCTCTTCTCTGAAGGGAGAGGGATAAGAGAGAACATGGTTTTTTGAATGGTATTTTTAAATTAAGTTTTTTGGTTCTTGAGTTTGGTTATAACCAGTTACAGGACGCGGGTCGTATTGTTCTATTTTTACGTTGAGCAAGTTTTGAACTATGGCAACTATGCTAAAGGAAAGTATGGCAACTACTAAACCTAAAATTGCCCAGGTTATAGAACGTTTAGCAGTAGCTATGGCTTCTTCGTTGCCAGCGGCGAGAACCATTCTAAAGCCAGATATTATAATAGCTATAACAGCCCATATAGCTAAACCTGCCAACAAACCTTTGGTTATACCTAAGAAAGTTTCCAAAAGTCCGTCCCAAGGAAGTGGGTTAACTAAAGTTTCGCTCAAAGTAGGAGTGGTGTTGGTGGTACCTGTTCCGTTACCGCTGCCTGAACCTGTTTGAGAGTTTGGGTCTAAATTTATATTTATAGGTGTGCCGGACAGCGTTAACGCAGACTTGTCTTGTTTGTAGGCAAGTACGGTTATGGAATTGTTCTGCTTGTCCTTAAAACCTTTGCTAGCGTCTACTGTAAAAGAAAAGTTGTTGTTAGAAATTGGAAATTTGTTTGTGCCGACTTGTAATTCTCCTGTCCAGCCTGTGGGCATGTTGCTGAATTGTAAAACCACTGTGTCACCCAAGGCATACAAACTTTTAGGGTTTACTACGCTAACGCTGGGTCCTACGCCTGAACCGTCTGGAGTGGAGACTTGGAAAGAGATTGTGCCTTGGCCAAGACGCGTGCTTGTGCCGGCTTCGTACAGTTCCACTGTTAGAGTGTTGGCTCCGGATTTAAAATTATTGTCGGAGCTAATGGCAAAAGCGCTAGTAGAAAAAGTGGAGCCGTATATAAGATTTTTTGGAACGGTGTGTTTAACTATTTCTTTACTACCATTTTTTACACTTACATAAATAGTGCTAACTGACGAAGGTATGCTTAAGCTAGCTGGGTCTGCGCTTATGTCTAAAGTGGGCCTGTCTGTAGAAGAGTATAAAGCTTTTAAAGGGTTTAATTTTATAGAAAATGAACCACCTGAATTTCCGCTTAGGTCGATTTTAATACTGCCGCTTTGGGCGAGGTTAGAAACTACCCCCGTTACTCTGTATCTGAATTCGAGGCTATTTGGGGTAGCGAACTCATTCGAACTTAAGCCACTGGCTTTTATGGGAAAGGTTTTAGTTGCAACTGTGCCTAATTTGGGATCTGTATAAAAACCTGCCCACGCTGAGGTGTTTTCTTGGTAGCCGCCAAATTTATTTTTAACTTCTAGATGTATTTGTACGCTGTCGCTACAGTCTTGCAAATCTCCGCTTCTTAGAATATCAGCGCGGATATTAAAAGTTTCGTTGGGCGTAACTTGATATTTGTCAGACTCGATTTTTGCTTGATAGTTACAGACAGCTTGAGCGGTATTGTAGCTGCCGTAAACAAAAACTTGGCCTAGTAGAAAAAAGACAAATGTAAAAATTTTAAAGAATATTTTGATTTTTGATTTCATAAGAGTGTTTATATTTGTATAAATTATACCATAGTTTGAAGTAAAAATTAAATGCGTGTTTATAACTGGTTTGCTAGGTTAAAATTTTTGTACTACTATATTAAATATGGTAAAGATAACTGCGATAAACGGCATTCCAGCAGGTTGGTTAGATAATAAAAAATACACTGGATCTGCCCAAGAAACAAACACACATCAAACAGGCGAGACGGAACATGCTGCTTTAGAGAGCAGGGTTTTTTCTATTGAGACGGCGTTGAACACGCCGGGCTTTTCAGAATTCTTGGCCGGGTTTCCGGACGCCGAAAGCTTAAACATGGATTCTGAGGATGAAACGGTTATTAAAGAAAGATATGAAGCCTTTAATCAAATACCTGAAACCGGCAAGAAATTGGGTGAGATTTTACAAGCTAAAATTTTAAAAGACACGAAAATAAAACTTAAGCCCGAACAGTTAAAGAGTTTGGAAAAGGGGCTTATGGAAAAAGTGCAGCAAGAAGGCGTGGAGGCTATACAAGCTCTAAGAAAAGAACTTTCCGACTACGAAAAGCTGCCGGCAGAAATACAGGCCAAGCGTCAACAGCTTGCTAGTATGGAGCCGGAAGGACAGTTGGAGGAGCGGTTAGCAGAGTCAAAAAATAGTTTGGAAGGCGCCAGAGAGACAAAGACGCTTTTAGATTCTGAGGCTTATGCTTTTAACGCAATAGTTAGAGGCGAGAAGGCCTTGCGGAATTTTTCCGCTGAATTTAAAAAAGTAGAGAAAGAGATGCAAAAAGCTGGTCTAGAGTCTGTAAAGCAGGTAAAGGAAAATGCCGGACAGTATAGCGAGCTTTTCGAAGTGCTGGAAAAAAGAGCTGAGGTTTTATTGGAAGCGGGTGTGGACGTGGCAGAGTTGCAAAAACAGGTTCAAGTAGCAAAAAATGGAGTTGAAGTTGCGACTAAACTTGATACTGAAAAAAACTTCAGTATGCAAGTTGCGGCTGAGGCAATGAAAAATTTAGACCAAGAAATTTATGAAGTATGGGATTTGTCAGAAGCTTTAGTGGACGACGGTAGAAAAGATATTAACAAGCAGTTAGGTCATTTAGACTATACTAAACCTGAAAGTGCAGAAGAGGCGCAGAGATTAAACGAAAAATTAGATAAACTGCGAAAATTATCACTCAGAAGATTTGACGGTTTGCCCAGGGTTAGTGGCCCAGACAGTGTTTGGAATTCTTTCGAGGATGCTTATAAGCTAAAAGCAAGCATTGATTATGTCTTAAGGAATCCGGCCGATATTGCCCGCATTAAAGATTTAAATGATTCGGCAAACAAAGACGATATTGGTTTTGGCTATTTGCAAAGCTTTTTCAAAAAGGTAAGCCAGGAGGCTGGCAGAATAGAAGCTGACTATAGGCGCAACGACGTTGAAAAGGGTGCGGCATTATATAGGCAGACAAGAGATTTTTCTAGTAAGGGTTTAATAACTAGAAGTTGGGCGCGTTTTAAAAAACAAAGTCCGGATCAAAGACGCAAGAGCGCAATGACCAAAGCGGAGGCTGAGCTTTCTGAAAGTTTAAGTAAAGTTGCTGGTTTGGAAAAGAAACTAGAAAATTTGCAGGATACAACTCAACAAAAAGCTGCTATGGAGCTTAAGTTTAAAAGCATAACTCAGTACTTGTTTAATGAAGCTGCCGAAACCAAACAAGTTTTGGCGGAGGTGAGAACTGAGTTTAGAGAAAACTTGCAAGTTTTGGTAAAGCCGGATGCTTCTTTAGACAAAGCCCTAAAAGCGTGGGAGAACCTGGAAGCTTCTCTGGAAGAGGCGGATAATTCCGGGGTAGAATATTTTGATTCGGGCGAAGATTATGGAGGTGGCAGGGAATATACCCAATTGGCCATAGACTCCAAAGAGTTAATAATGATTATACTGGGAAGAGAAATGCACAACGGCTTTAAGGAAATGAAGCCTGGCAGTACAACAGTAGAAAAAGTTAAACTTAAAATGATGTCTATAGAAAGAGCTTTGGGTCCTGAGTTAGCTTCGGGTTCTAAATACAGAGAGGTAAGGAATGCGGTTTTGGAAGAACTTATTCGCGACTACCAGAAAGGCGCGACTCCAAAGCCTGCGTTAGCCATAGTTTTAAAAGCCTATAGAGCAAAATTATAAAATGCAAATTCAAGATTTAAAATTAGCTTTGGAAAGTGGAGACTTGGAAAAAGCCAAGAGTATTTTTTACGGTTTTGTAAATACAGAGCTTTCGGAAAAGGAAGCGGGCAAAATTTTACTCGACTTAACCATGCTCCACGTACAGAGTGAAAACGTTTTAAACAAATTAGAGTTGGCATTTTTGGATGAAGCTATAAAAGAAATAAAAGCTTTGGGTAAACTTAAGTCAGAAAAGTTGGAAGAGTTGGAAAAAGCGGAGTTAAAAGACCAGATCCAAAGCAGCTAAGATATATATTCAATAATTTTGACCGGCACCTTTGAGTTAGCTCAAAGGTGCCGGTCTTTAATTTTGGGAGTTTTGCCGGGGCGTTTGCAATTATTTATAAGTATGTTATAGTAAGACATAAGACAAAAACATTTCACTGTTTAAAATAAACAGCAAAAACAAAAAGCCAAGCTAAAAGCCCGTATACTCAGACAGCTGGCTTTTTATTTATTTATAAAATTTCATTAAACCTTTTATTTAAGTCAAAAGGTTTGCAACTGAAAAACTAATTGGCTATAATTTTTAAAGGGACTGCTGCCGAATGTGTTTTTAAAAGCTATGATCGGCGTTCAAAATTATATTCGGTAGGAGTCCTTAAAGATCATCATGAAAAAAACAATGGAAGTTAAACCAAAAATTGAAAGTTTTGCAAGAATTAAGGTTTTGGGTATTGGCGGTTCCGGCACTAACGCCGTAAACCGTATGTCTGAGCTTGGTATAAAAGGCGTGGAGTTTGTAGCAATAAATACAGACTCTCAGGCTTTGCATAACAACCAGGCAGATAAAAAAGTTCACATTGGAAAAACTGCGACCAAAGGTTTGGGTAGTGGCATGAATCCGGAATTGGGCAGACAGGCTGCAGAAGAAAGCGTGGAAGATTTGGAAGACATTATAGACAATGCCGATATGGTTTTTATAACCTGCGGACTTGGCGGGGGAACTGGAACAGGCGCTTCTCCAATAGTAGCCGAGCTGGCTAAGAACAAAGGCATCTTAACTGTTGCTGTTGTTACCAAGCCTTTTACTTTTGAAGGTTCGAAAAGAAAAGAAGTTGCTGAAGTTGGTTACGACAACTTGAAAGACAAGGTTGATGCTATAATTTCTATTCAGAACGACCGCATACTTCAAATAATAGACAAAAAGACTTCTTTGGTAGATGCATTTAAGACTGTTGATGAAGTTTTAAGACAAGGCATTGCAGGTATCTCAGATTTGATAACTACTCACGGTATAGTTAACGCTGACTTTGCCGATGTCAGAAGTATAATGCAAGACGCAGGTACGGCTCTTATGGGTATAGGACGCGCAAGCGGAGAGAACAGAGCGCAAGAAGCTGCTCGCTTGGCAATAAATTCTCCTTTGCTTGAGTTGGCAATAGACGGCGCAAAGGGAGTGTTGTTCAACATTACTGGTGGTTCCAATTTGGGTATGTTTGAAATAGATGAAGCTGCCAAAGTTATAACTAAGAGTATAGATCCGGATGCGAAAGTTAAGTTTGGTACTGTTATTGACGAAGACATGGGCGATGAAGTTAGAATTACAGTTATTGCTACCGGCTTTGACGAGTCGAGTAAGCGTCCTATAGCTATTTTAAGCCAAGAAGAAAAGCGTCATGTTATGCCAGAAGCAAAAACCGCTCCGGTAAACTTGCCGCCACCTCCGATGGAAGTTAGAAAGCCGATGTTTAATCCGCGCCCCATTCAAGCCGCACCTCCAATAGAAGCTCCCGCTTCTCAGAGTCAGGACGGGGGAGAAGACGAACTTGAAATCCCCGCCTTCATTAGAAAGAAAATGAAATAGAAAATTTAAAAAGCTGATCGGCTCATAAGCTAGGTCAGTTTTTTTACTAATTACTAATTGGTACTAATATACCAACGGAATAAAGTGGAAGAAAAAAATTTAGAGAAGATTTGGTACAAAAGCAATTGTGTTATAAGGTCGTGAGTGTTTTATACAAAGTTCATAATGCAATAGGGCAAGGTTGTTGTGCATCCGAATTAGTAAATTAGTAAATATTGGTAATTAGTAAAACAAACAAACTATAAAATTACTGTACAAAGACTTGCAATTTTTTTTGGTTTGTGCTATAATACATGTAACGTAATATTCTAAAGGTCGAGTTCGCAAAGTTGCGAAAAGAATATGCGAATTGAAACAAAAAGGCTTTAAATAAAATTCTTTAAAGCCACACAAAAAAACAAATTAATAGATAAGTTTAGCAACAGTTTTTTTACGCGTCTATAAAAAGGAGTCGACGCGCGAATACTTCTTTTTTATTTTAGTAGCCAAAGGGTTACTTTTAAGAAGCGTAAGAATCTGTTCAAAACAAAAACAAAAATATGAACCAATTTTTACATGATGCTTTGAACGTGGAAACTCCGGGCAAAGTATTTGGGCTACTCGGAGCAGCTATGTTCTCTTTAGCTTTTATGGTCGCAGTTTCTATGTCAGATGCTAGTTTTTCACAAACCTATACTCAACTTTCAGATCCGTTCTCAATGGAGAATGTAGTAGCTGCAATAGATACCGGTGCAGCTAACTATAGTAAGTTCGTTCAGGCAACTATGGTGGAGCCGGCTCAAGAAACTTACGCGGTTTATGCTAGTAACATTTCATGGCTCGCTGAGGAGAGCGGCGTTGCTTATGCTTTAGGTTTTGAAGATTCAAACAGCAGCAATGCTCAGTATGCCGGCAGGGTTGCTGGTGCTAGTATTCAGAACTCTGAATACAAGAGCGAGGGGGGATTGATGGACAGTATATATAAAATGCTGATTGAATAGTTGTAGGAAAAGAAAATTATAAATTAAAAACTTCCGGCTGTGCCCCCGGGAGTTTTTTTATAGCAAGTTTTGTTTAGTGGCTATATATTTAATTATTGACGTTCGTATATAATAAATAACCAATAGAAAAATATTTAATAAATGATTGACAGACCAAGTTTAGGGTATATAATACCCATACGTTAAAAATAAAAAAACTTATTTGGGGAATTCGGTGAAAATTAAGTTGAGAGTGTATTGTTGTATGTTTGGTAGCCATGCGTTAAAACTTTTATGAGTTTGTCTAACGCATGAATTACGCGGAAACCGCTTGCTGGCCTCGCCATTTACAAGGCTGGTGCGAACGCGGAAAAACGCTGAATACTAAAATACATTTTCCTAATCTTAATTATATTCCGAAACTGTGCCGCAACAGTGATTGTGCACAGATTACAGATATCACAAATTCACATATGAATAATCTGTGTATCGGTGGTATCTGTGATCTATGTACATAAGTCTGGTCGCCAAATAAGCTAAAAGTTCCCGAGCAGGAAAAAAGCCTTTTGGTGTTTTTTGCCGTCTCGGAAGAGGCGGTTTTTATGTCCGGAGAAATTCCATTCAACCCAATAGACAATATAAGGCCCCACGACATCGACCCTTCTTACATGCTAGATGGTGGTGATTTACCAAGTTTGGACGACCCTGATTCTAGAGTAAAAAATCAGAATGCTTTTTCTTACTCTTCTTTAAACGAAGTGTTGGCCGCCAATTCACCCTCGGGTGAAGACTGGCAGGAGACTTTTTCTTCCGAAGGTGAAAACTTTTTAAAGGCAGATTCGCAAGAATGGTACTATAAAAACTCGAAAGGCGAAGCATCTTCTTTAACCGCAAGCCTTAAAGGCAGTGAAGAAGAGGGCAGGCATATGCAAATTGTAAGCGAGTTGTTTAGTCAAGGTTGGTCTACTGTTGAATACCTAGATAAGTTTTCTGGTAACATGGTCAAGGAAGTATATTTTGCGGACGAAAAAGGCAGAATAAGTTTTAAAGCTTACGAGTTTAAAGCCAAGGCTGTAGACATAGACCCGGTAAAGGATTTGGTTGATGAGATGATGGATGATATGGACGATGGGGACGAAGAGGTAGAGACTTTAAAAAACAAAGGTTTGGGTTTGGTTATAGATTTAACCCCCTCGCTGGCTTTAGGGTCAAATGTTAAGAAGGCTGAAGCGAAAGATGCGGTCTGGGACAGTTTATTTTCTTCCAATTCCGACGTTAAAGAAGTTAGTAGCGTGTTTGATATTTTTGGCAGTCAAAAGGAAAATGCCGCTTTAGACGAAGCAGAGAAAACAGAAGAGCCAAAAGCAGTTACAGAAATGAATTTTTTGGAGCTTTTTGCCTCCGATCCAAAAATGAATATTGAAAATACTAAGGAGAATGAAGCGAGTGGTTTGAGTGCGCCAGAAAGCGGAATTAGCTTGGGAAACGAAAGAGAGGAGGCGCTGGTGGTCGCGGTAAATAAAGACGCAGAAAACTTAAAGGCGGAGGTAGCTAAAAAGACCAGCAACTTTAAGGTTATAAATTCAAAAGCCGCTGTAAGTAAAAAACAAAATGTAAAGGCGTCTGAGAGTGCTAGAGTTAAAATTTCAGAAAGAGTGAAAGCATCGGAACAGGCAATAACTTTAAGAAATGAAGATGTGAATGTAAAACCGGCTGAACAAAGGTTTGTTCAAACGGAAGTTAAAACTTCCGTTTTGGAAACTAAAGGCATGGGGAATAAGCCGGCTGAAAAATATAAAACCCCTTCTGTTGTGTTAAAGCGTCAAAATATAGTTTCGTTTAAAAATAACAGCCAGGCAAAAGAGGGGGAAGAGAAACGCGTGGTGGAAAAGCCGGTAGCGCTAAAGACTGAAGTAAACGAAATTGTGAGCGGAGGAAAAGCAGAGCAAGATTTTATTCAAATTGTTTTTGCTGAAAAGCAACAGGCAGAAAGCATAGTTATAAGCACGGCGATTCAAACTAACAAGAAAGAGTCGGAAGGGCAAAAAGAACAGGTTAGGAAGATTGGCAATGCAAATTTTATAAAGCAAGAAAATAGACAGACTGAGAAGCCGCAAGTTGTAGATGTAAAAAAGAAAGATACCGAAATTATTACTTTAAAAAATCCGGTAGGAATAGAAGAGAGGGGCAGAAAAGCTATAAGTCAGAGCGAGCGAATTAAAACTGCCAGTTCTTTGGAAGAAGAGAGGGGAGAGATTGCTGATAAAACCCGAGCGAATGTTAATGAACGGGAAAAATTTGTAGCAGAAAAAATTTCAGAAAACACAAGCGAAGCTTTTGCTACACAAAACAACGACGAGCCTCCAACTTTAGAAATTGCTATGGAGGATTTAGTCTCAGTACAAGATTTGGAACCAAAAGAATTAGAAGAGGAGGTGGCTTTGTTGGAAGCTAAGAACGAAGAAGTAGTAGAGGGAGGTGTGGAAATTAAAAGTTTAGAAGCGGCAAGTGTAAAGAGCGATGTTTTAGAAGTCAATAAGATTAGTGAAGTTAGTAAAGAGAGCTTGGTTAAGGCTTTGGCTCGGCAGGAAACAAGGAGAGTTTTGCCAGCTAAAGAATTGGTAATTTCGAAGGTTGTAGAAAAGCCAAATACGGAAGTTTCAAAATTTAGAACAAGTGTGAAAGTAAACGAATCGGCAAGAAGGGAAATTATTGCAATTTCTGCTTTGAGGACCAAGCCAGAAAATAATGTAAGTTTAAAAAGAGAGGTTAATGTTAGAGTTTTGGATAGGAGAATCAATGCGGTAAAGGCTTTGGAGCCGGTTAAAAAGGTAAGTATTATGGAAGCTAGGCAGGAGAGTATAGGGCAGGCGGAAGTTGCGCCTTTTAGGCAAGAGCTCGGTGCTATAAAAAGTTTAAAGAACCAAGAGGTAAATAAAGTACAGAGTTCCGCTTTCAGGCAAGTAAAGAGAATTAAGCCGGCCTTAAAATTTAAGGCCCCTTCGGAACAA
>CAZGAF010000027.1:0-10707 GCA_964523855.1 uncultured Candidatus Saccharibacteria bacterium
AAAACTCTCCTTTGGAGAGTTTTTTAAAATTTAATAGTTTACGGTACTATAAACCCTTTTATTATTTTGCTTCCATTTGGGATAAAGCGGGTATTTACTTTACCAAATTTTTCGTAGTTCATTTCGCTAACTGTAAACCCGGCTTCGGTTACAGAATGGACTAATGCAACGTGTCCGTATTTGGCGTTGTCTGTGGTAACTACAATGCTGCCAGGAATGGCTTCTTTGGTTATAGTATAGCCCATGGCTTTGGCGTTAGCTAACCAGTTTTTTGCATTACCGCCCCAAGGAACATGAACTTTGCTGGCTACATACCATGTGCAGTATCCTTTCGGGAAAATGTGGCCTGTGCCGTTGCCTAGGTTAGGTATGGTAGAACCTTGAGGTTTAACTTTGCCGTCATTTGAAGGTTTGGGGTTAGGTTTCGGAACGGGAGCTGCTATAGTTCCACCCGCTACTATAAATATATCTCCCGGGTTAATGTCTTCGGCGTTTTCAAGGCCATTATAGGCTACAATTTTTTCTACACTGACTTTATATTTCTTGGCAATGTCTGGTATGGTGTCGTTGTTGGAGGCTTTATGAATAACTCCGTCTACAGGCGGAATAATTAAAAACCAGCCTGGCTTAATTGCAGTACTGGTAAGTTTATTGGCCCACATGAGGGTGTCAGTTTTAAGCCCATTAGCTACAGCTATGGATTTTAAAGTTTCTCCGGGTTTTGTTTCGTAGACTTTAATTTGCTTAGCTAAAAGCTCGGATACGCTGTCTGGGTTGGGCTGGACTATAGTGTCATTGTTAAAAACTAAATTTTCAGTCGCGTCTTCGTTGTAAATATCTTCAGGAGAAATGGTAAAGTATTCTTCGGCTTGAGCATGCGGAACTATAGAATTTTGTGACAAAACGACTGTGTTAATAACAGACATCTTTGCGTAAAGTTTGGGGTTTAAAGCCGAATTTTTTAAGACCATTCTACCGGCATGGCTTTGGTCGGAGTAATTTTCTTTTTGGTGGAAAAAGTATAAATTCCATACAGCAACAAGCCCTGCCATAAGTAACAGGACGAATTCAGAAGAGAATTTTAAAACAATATCCAAGCGGCTAAAGTCTTTTAGTCTAACGCTGGGAAAAGCATTTAAATGGAATTTTTTTAAGTCAGGTAAGCTGCGGCGCCATAAGAAGAGAATAAGGCCGCGTAAGTATTTGATGCTAAAAAGTATTTGATTGTAAACTTTGGCAAGTTTTAATTGCCACTCTTTTAAGGTTTGCAATTTTTTAGATTTCGTTTGCTTGAGAGGATTTATGAGTTAAATCAAGCAAATTTAGAGTTATTTATAAAAGCACCTATATTAGATTAATTTTAAGGCTATAGACAGCAAATAGCAAGAAAAATACCCACATTTTTTCGCTTTTTGGTTTTAAATAAGCCAATTTAAATTTTTAATGTTTTTTTAAAGAGCTAAATTAAAAAGAGGTTAAAATCACAACGTGTTATAATATTTATGTGATAGACTTATCAAGTTTAAACCAAAAGCAAAAGCAAGCAGCAACCGCGCCCTTAGGCGCGGTTTTGGTGCTGGCTGGGCCTGGGAGTGGGAAAACTAAGACTTTAACGCACCGGATTGCCTATATTATAGATAAGCGTATGGTGCATCCGGCCAATATTTTAGCTTTAACATTTACCAATAAAGCTTCCAAGGAAATGCGGGAAAGGGTAAACAAGCTTTTAATTCGTTTACCTGGCGCGGCTGAACAGTTGGTTATGGGGACTTTTCACTCAGTTTGTGTGAGACTGCTAAGGAAAGAAATCACCGCTCTTGGTTATTCGAACGACTTTGTAATTTTTGATAGTGATGACCAGAGTAAAATTATTAAAGATATTTTGGAAGAATTAAGGATAGATACTAAAAGGTTGCCTGCATCTTTGTTTTCGGCGCTTATTAGTCGAGCTAAAAACCTGCTGCAACTGCCCTCTGAGTTAAATATTGGCATAGAATCTCCTTTGGCTGAGCAGCTTCAAGAGGTTTACGCTAGGTACCAGGACAGTTTGTATAAGCAAAATGGAGTGGATTTTGACGATTTGCTCATGCTGACTGTTAAATTGTTTGAAAATTATCCAAAAGTTTTGGAAAAGTACAGGGAAATTTTCAAATACGTTTTAGTAGATGAATACCAAGATACTAACCCAGCTCAATATGCTCTACTAAAACTTTTGACCGAACATCATAACGTTTTTGTGGTGGGCGATGATGCACAAAGCATTTATGGCTTTAGAGGCAGCGATATACGTAATATTTTAAGTTTCGAGCAGGATTTTCCTGAAAGTTTGATAATAAAGCTTGAGCAAAACTACCGCTCAAGCAAAAATATCTTGCAAGCCGCGCAAAAAGTTATTGAAATGAATTCTGAGCAGAGAAAAAAGACTTTGTGGACCGAGAATGAAGATGGTGAAAAGGTAGTTTTGTACGAAGCAGAGAACGAAAGGGCGGAGGCTGAGTTTGTAGCAAGAAAAATAATAGAACTAGCGGCGGGGATTACTCCCAAAGAGCCGGAATACGTACCCGAAGAAGCTCCGGGCAGCTATTCAATTTTGGACAGATTTTTGAAGGCCAGAAAAATGTATGGGACCGCAAGCTTAAAAAACTTTCGCCCGTCGCGGCTTTTGCAAATGCCCAAAGATCACGAATCTTTGAAAGAATATTGCATATTGTACCGTACTCATGCCCAGTCGCGCGCTTTGGAAGAAGTGCTCATAGAAAGTGGTATTCCCTATGTTATAGTTGGCGGATTGAAGTTTTATGAGCGTAAAGAAATAAAAGATACTTTAGCTTATTTGCGTTTAATTATAAATTTTAGAGACTTGGTTTCTTTAAAAAGAGTTATTAACGAACCGGCGAGGGGTATTGGCGACAAATCCTACCAAATAGTCAGGGATTTTATACTTGAAATGTCGACTAATTTTCCAAATATAAGCATTCAGGATTTTAGATTAAAATTAACTGACATTAAATTACCGACAAAACAGTATCAGGCAGTTCAAGATTTTTTTACTATGTTGGAGGACATGGTTACTTCGCCGGAAAACGTAGAACTGCCTCAGATGATTCGTAAAATGGCTAAACGCTCCGGGTATGAACAGTCGGTGAGAGATGGAAGCGAGCAAGGAGAGAGCAGGTGGGAAAACGTAGAAGAACTTATGACTGTAGCGGCCAAGTTTAGAAATTTACCGTGGCGCGAGGCTACCACTTCGCTTTTGGAAGAAGTGGCTCTGCTTTCGGAAATTGACCAAAAAGATGAAAGTAAAGACGCGGTCACTTTGATGACCTTGCATTCGGCCAAAGGCTTAGAATTTGACAATGTGTTTTTTGTCGGGTTAGAAGAAGGAATTTTGCCGCACTCTAGGTCTTTAATAGAAACCGACCAATTGTCCGAAGAAATTCGTTTGGCTTATGTGGGTTTGACGCGGGCGAGGAAAAAGCTGTTTTTAATTTATGCTTCCTCAAGAAGAATTTATGGCGATACTCGTGTTTCCCAGCCGTCTCGTATACTTCGCGTGCTGCCTAAGGAAGTTTTGGACCTCCAAAGAGTACCTGAAGATTTTTTTACTAAAGAAGAACAAGCGGGGGAGCTGACTGTAGAAGAAATGGAGTTTTAAAATAGAACAGGTGTTTCTTAATACTAACTTCTTAATTCATAATTCTAATATCAATGCTTAACGACAAAGAGGCAGTAAAAAGTTTGCTACGTAAATACAATCTTAGTCCAAATTTTACATATGGTCAGAATTTTTTAACCGATGAAGAAGTTTTGGAGCATATGGTAGAAGCTGCCAAGGTTAGCGGTGCAGATGTGGTTTTGGAAGTCGGGCCGGGTATAGGAAACTTAACCAGAGTGTTGTGTGAAAAAGCGGGTTTTGTTTTGAGCGTCGAGAAGGACCCTAAATTCTATCCTATCTTGAGGTCGATAAAAAAAGATTTCAAAGATAAATTTCGTTTTGAGATGTCCGATATTTTGGAATTTGATTTTGTAGAGTCATTAAGAAGCTGCAGTCTGAATGAAGCCATAGAAACAAAAACCGATATGCGACCTAGGTCTGTAGATTCAACCGGCGCTTTTCCGTCTTACAAAGTTATAGCCAACATACCGTACTACATAACTGGAAAAATTTTACAACTTTTTTTGACTGCCAAAAATAAGCCGAGCAGCATAACCGTCTTAACTCAAAAAGAGGTGGCAGAAAACGTTACGGCTTCGGCAGGGGAGTTGAGCTTGCTCGCTATCTCAGTTCAACTTTTTGGCACACCTAAAATTGTAGAAGTGGTTCCTAAAAAAAGTTTTTTTCCAAGTCCCAAAGTAGACAGCGCGGTTTTGCACATTGAAATTTTTGACAAGCCGGTTTACAAAATTTTAGACGAAAAAAAGTTTTTTAAAATAGTTAAAGCTTGCTTTGCCGGAAAGCGAAAACAAATTCACAATACCTTAGTAAATAATTTACGTTTGGAAAAAGAAGCAGTAAATAAAATTTTATTGGATATAAAAATTGACCCTAGTGCCAGACCTCAAGAGTTAAGTATAGATGACTGGGTGAGACTGGTAGACAAAATTTAAAATTTAAAAACCCTTTGACTCTTTTGGTTGCCGCCATAAGTTCAGTAAGGCAAACCGAATTTTGAGTCAAAGGGTTTTTTATTTTAAAATTGTGATTTGGTCGCCAAGTTTGATTTTATTTTTTTCTGCCCATCCGGCATTAACTTCCAAAACCATGTCGACTTGGCCAGGTGAGGAATAGACAGGAAGATCTTCGTCGCGAATTTCAAAATTTTTGTTTGGGATAGGGGCAAGAGCGTTTGTTGTGACTCCAACTATTTTGTTATTTTTTACCCAGACTATGTCCAAGTTAAACCGCATGTCTTTCATCCAAAAGTTTACAAGTTGTGGTTTTTGAAAATCAAACAGCATACCTTGCTCGTCCGAAATTTTTTCTCGGTTGGAAAGTCCGTTTTGCATTTTGTCGGCCGTGTTTACAATCTCAACAAAGATTTTTTTTTCGCCGACTAAAATCGGAGTAGTATAACTCGGGTCGTTGGTTAAGGGGTTTGTAATTTTTGGAGTAGGGGACTTTATGCAAGAGGCGGAAAGAAAATTTACTGCAAAAAATAAAATAAAAAGTTTTTTCATTATTTTATTGTAACTTAATTTTTTGAGGCTTGCAAAATTTTTAAAAGTGTGCTATAATTACCTAAAGAAAGCTAAAACATTAGGTTTTCGAAACAAAAATCAAACAAAAATTTAATCGGCTCAAATTCGCCAGTTTTATAAAAGGCTAGTTTTTTTGCGCCAAAATTCAAAACAAAAGTGCAACGCGAAGATTCCACAACTCAGCATTTTTCTCTTTCTAATTTGGGACTTATTTTCTTAGTCTCAGTTTTTGTTTTGTCGTTGGCGGTTTTTAAAAATGGTTTTATGAACCCGTTCGCAAAAAAAACTTCGACTAAAGTTGAAAATTTTACCTACGAGCAAGCAAAGGCTCAGGCGCTTAAAGAGGTTGAGATAGAAGCAAAAAAAGACAATGATAAAAAGCTAGAGGAACAGCTTGCCTTGCTCGATACCGATTTTAAAAGCGGACAAGTTCTGGGTGCGGCAACAAATACTTTAGATACAGTTTTCGACGAAACTGCAACCCCAATTCCTGACGAAATTTTAAACAGTATTCCAGTTAGAGCGACAGACAAAAATAATTTTGAAGGCATTACAAAGTACGTATCTGACTTTAGTGATGCTGAGATGGAATTCGACGCTATGGGAATTTTGGTGTCCTTAAACAGCCAAGCTGCTACTGAAGTAAAAAATGCACAGAGTAAAGTGGAGGAACTTTGCAAAGTGCTTTTACAGTTGGAAGTTCCTAGTGAGCTAGCAAAGTATCATAAACTCAAAATGCTTTACTATGTGGAGCTAGGAGCTTTGGCACAGAGTTATGCAAACGAGCCTGGTGCCCAAGCGGCCGATAGTATAAGCGAACAAATTTTTTCCATTAGCAATGAACTTAACAAGGAGCATGATAGAATTTTTAAAAAGTTTGGAGTTGCTTTATGAAGAATAAATTTATAAAACTTACTGCAACCGTGATGGTGATTGTTTTTTGTTTTGTGAGTTTTCGTCCAAGCGTAAGTGCCCAGTGGGCAGTTTTTGACCCCGTAAATTATGTTCTGAACGGTTTGAAAACAGCAGCTCAATACTTAACTAACCTGTCTTTAGGTTTGCCGGGAGGTAATGTAGGCATTAAGCGCGCGGTGAATTTGGGAAAAAAACCGTGCACTGCAATTAAGGAAGCTTACGAAGTTTATAATATTGCAGATGTAATACCAACTGTTGAAGTGTTAAATGCGAGTGCGGGTGAAGCTGCAAAATTAACTTCAAAAATTACTGCGCTAACTTCTGTAAAACGATGTTTTCAACTTGTAATATCTTTATTAGAAGATGGGGGAGCTGATACTGCTGCCATTGCAACGGGAATTTTAGGTGAGTTAAGTTTGAATGCTACGCTTGCAGAGTTAAAGGAACAGGTTAGGCAGACAGAAAACAGAATAGATAGATTGGTAGAAAGAAGAAGTGATGCGATGAAGCGTATGTGGGAAGGTGTAGCGACTAGAATCTTTTTAACCGCCCAGAACAGGCTGGTTACCACGCTTAAAAATAAACTAATATCAAAATATAAAATTGGTAACTATCTAAATTATGCCGATGCATTAACAGCTCAGGTATACAATATAGAGTTTGCACAAAAGAATTATCCAGATCAGTTAGACCAGGCAATTATTAAATCCGTGATGCAGGGCGCTAACTATAGTATGGATGTATCGCCTATTATACGAACCAAAGCTAGGAAGAACTTGGGTATAGACTTTAGAACTTTGGACACAAGTGACCCTAATTTCTTTGCAAAAATGTCCATTGTGGGTTATGGAGAGAATGATCCTTATGTTTTAAATGCATTTTATGACAGCTTAAACGATGGGCTCCAAGCAACGGCAAGGGAGTCGGCTAGACAAGAGTTGGCGCAGAGTCAAGGTATTATGTCTTTAAGGGATTGTAGAGGTATAGTGAGTCAAGAAAGGGCATTTGATAACCAGTGGGATCTTTTGAACAGTGATGTGGAATTCAAGTACAAGGCTTATTTGGAGCTTTTGAATACCCAAAGCATTTACCCGGAAAGAGTGAGTCAGAGAGATGTAGATAAGGCTGAGGCAGACTGGCATGAAGCGGAAGAAGCTATTTATTCATTCCCTCAGAGGAATAGTAACGTTTTTGTAAAAAGATGTGAAGATATATTAAACCCCGGAGCGTCTATAAGTAACCAGATAACAGCTTACTTACAGTCCCACTTAAATGCTGCTAATGCAACGGACCAAAAGAATTTACCTTTTATTGCTAAGTTTGCTGAAGTTGTGGCTACCAGCTTTATTACTCGAATAGTGGAGCACGGTATTAATCAAGGCTTTAGTTTGACTGGCTCCGGGTTTGAAAGAGCCTCAGTTCCGCCTTCTTCAGTTATAACCACCGACACTACTGCTAGAACTTTGGTGACAGCTGAAAACAACAGCGAGGCGCAGTCTAGTTTGTTTACTGTTTCCGCCGGTTTAACCGATGGACAAGTAATACTTAACTGGGATGTAAATTCTATAGAAGGGGCGGCAAGTATAAGTATTACAGGAAGTGGAGGGTATTCTTATACTTCTAGAGCATTAAACGGTAATATTTCTGCCAGTGGAGGCGGGGGAAGTAGTTTTACTTTAGAGGTTAAAGACCAAAATGGAACTCTGCTTTCTTCTACGGTGGGTGTGGTAGGGAGTGTACCTGTTACTAATGTTAATTTTGGTAATTTGCCCGATGCTAATGACCAGACAAACATAGTTAACGGTATAAAAAATAATTTGGTTTCTGATGGTACTATACCCGCAGCACCGCCGCCAACTCCAACTGTGACGCCTGATGGGTCTCCAATAGTCTGGAATGGGACCCAGGGAGTGGATTCTCAGAACAGGATATGGACGCTGGATGCTAATGGTAATCTAGTTCTTATAAGCGGCAATGTGCAAGGGGCTTATACGTCGAGGTTTGGTGTAAATGCGAGAGGTGAAGCTCCAAATGTAAGTTTGATTCAAATAAGATAAACAATAACCGTCATTCTTTAATTAGAATGGCGGTTATTGTTTTGCAAAATATTTTATATTCCCTAAAAATGTAATCAAAAATCACGGCCGTGATTTTTAGTAACAAGTATGCCAAAGAAACATAACAATTTAACAGAAGAGCTTTATGAAATCGTTTCTGCTGTGGCGGAACCGATTAGAGAAATATTTTGGCCGCGCAAATATTTTCCGCGAAGTTTGTATAAATATGGTAATAGTTATGACAGTTATCGTGCGGCAGTTTATAGGCTGAAAAGGAAAGGCAGTTTGAAGCTTGTAGAAAAAAATGGAAAAAGATTTTTGAAGCTAACTAAGAAAGGCGAGTTGGAAGCTTTGATTTTAAAAGCAACACGTAACTTAGGAACGAAGCGTGTGTGGGATAAAAAATGGCGACTAGTAATTTACGATATACCGGAGGTGGCGAATAAGAAAAGGCACCACTTAAGATATTTGCTTAAAGCCAACGGCTTTAGAAAACTGCAGGCAAGCGTTTTTATATGTCCGTATGAATTGAATGCCGAAGCGGTCGTCTACTTAAAGCAAAGCGGGCTTATGGATTATATACGTATTTTGAGAGTTGAAAAGTTGGATGACGATAAGGGGCTAAAGAAACTATTTGGACTCAAATAGTTTAAAACTGTTATCAAAAACACCGGCCGTGTTTTTTGATTACAGTTTTTTTATTTTGATGAGGAGCTGTGGAGTTTGGGGTTGTTTTGGAGTTTGGTTTTAGATTAATTTTGGTTTTTATAAAACACAGTTTTCCACGGTACATTATTTTAGAGCAAATTGCTCCATCTAAGGGGCTTTCTTGGGCATTTGTCCACAATTTTGAGTTTTTGACATTTTTGTGGTATAATTTTTTATATTTCAGTAAAGGAATCCACCACAAAATCAAAATATTCGTGAGATTTTTGAAACAAAAATTTGAAGTATTTTTTAGCTTAAAGACTAGGCTAAAGTTTGTAAAATTCTTTTCGATTTTGCTGCTGTTTTTTATAACAGCCAGCCTTTTTTTGTCTCCAAGTGAGGTAAAAGCAGAGACGGTTTATTCTAATGGTTCATTAAACCTGACTACGGAGCTGCTTATAGACAATAAAGCCGACAATTTGGTAAGGATTTTGAAGACTGGGGGTAAGGCTGTTGAAGTTAAGGTTATTTTAACTGTGAATGTTTCCGGAACGGCTAAAAGTAATACTCAAATTGTTGTAGGCGGTTCTAACCCAGACAAGATAGACGACGGGACAAAGTTTTGGGAGCAAAGGCCGCTTTTAGGCATGGGGCAAGCTTTAATTTCATCATCAAAAAGTGAGTGTAGTTCAAATCGGGTTTTGGACATACCCTTTATTGGAAATTCTAAGAATTACCTTGCCTGTGACTTAACGCGTTTAGGTAAGTTTGGCGGGATCGAAGGTAATGCAGCTGAGTCTAAAATTGTACCAGTTAACCAAAAGCTAACGTATTCTTTTACCGTTGATTCAGCTTCGTTACAGAGTATGGGTGCAGGGCCAGCTTCCGGCAGCTCAACTCCATTTTTTTATGCAGTACCTTGGATAAAGTTTCAGGCGGCGGGCGGACAAGCTCAGACATGGGCAGTAACAGATGCCGGCAAGCAAATTTGGGTGCAGTATTTTAACACGCAAGCAGAGCTGGACGACGCTATTGCCAAAGATATAAGGCCTGGTGATACCCAAAAGTACGGGTCCAATAGTTCTAACGCCAGCATTGGAGACGAAGGAAGTGCGCTTTTGGGTTTTATAAACCAGCTTATAAATGCGGTAGTGGGTCTTGTTCAGCAGTTTGTTTACTTTGTTTTTTATATTTTTATCGCGCCGGTTATTCAGGCCATGCTTTCTATTCGCACTTACACCGATACCTTTGCGGCAGTTATTTATCCGGGTTGGGAAGTGGTTAGAAATGTGTGCAATATTTTGTTCATAGTTGCGCTTATTGCTATAGGCTTAGGTACGCTTTTTCGTATAGACAGCTACCAGTATAAGCACTTGTTGGTTGACCTGATAATCGCTGCTTTGTTGGTGAATTTTAGCTTGGTTATTTCCCAGGCAATACTTGGCGTGGCGGACACTGTGCAAAGCCAGTTTTTACCAAATAACGTAGAAGTTATACGCGCCTTGGCTAGGGACTTGATGGCGGGCTGGAAAACTTTAAACTTTAGCGATTTGTCTAACAGTGGTTTTTTCTCCAACACCGTACAGCCTTTGTTTTCTTTGGCTTTAACTTTGGGTAGTTTTGTAGTGTTTTCGGCTATAGCTATATTTTTGTTTGTTAGGATGGTTATGTTGTGGGTGTTGCTTATGCTTTCTCCGCTGGCTTATGCTATGCGAGTTTTGCCTACAACCAAAAGCTATGCGGGTAAATGGTGGGGAGAATTTTTAAAGTATGCTTTCTTTACACCCATACTGGCATTTTTCTTAAACATGGCTGCGGTTATAAACAATAGTTATAATTCGGTGCTCAACAACAACGGTTCCGTTTTTCAGCAAGTTGTTCAGAACCC
>CAZGAF010000027.1:10717-13776 GCA_964523855.1 uncultured Candidatus Saccharibacteria bacterium
AGAACCCGGAGCTTTTGGGTAACTCCAACGTTGCAACTTTTGTATTTAGAGTCGGTGGTAATTTGATAATTTTAGTTTTCTTAATTGTGGCAATAAGAGTAGCAGAACAAGCCGGTGTCTTGGGCGGCGACGTTGTAGCCAAAGTTGCAAAAAATGGCATGTACGCACCGTTTAAGGCGGTTGGTGCTGGGGTTCAGTTGGGAACTGGTTATTTGGGCAGAAGATGGAATGAAATTACCGCAAACAAAGTGAGGGGCGAAGACAGAGAAGTGGGGAGATTTAAAGCTGCGGCATTTGCTGTGTTAAACCCGCCGGCATTTTTGAAAGGCATGAAGAAAAGGCAAGAAGAATTGTCGCATGCTGCGCAGGCAAAGGCTGAATCAGCTGGTTTGGAAGTTGCAGAACAAAGATTTAATAGCCCCAGGGGTTTCTTGAAAGGAAGTAAAAAAATCATCCCTCGAGTTTTAGCTCATGAAAAACATGAGGAAGATGAATTTGCAAAAGGCTATATGAATATGTCTAGGGAGCTTGTGGCAAGAACTGCACACGAGGTATTTCAAATGGCAGATAACGAAGAAGGCAGAGCGGCCAAGCGCGGTATTATTAAGGTGGCTTTAGCCAAGGGCTATATAGATGATATTGTAATGGAAGCGAATAACACAAAAGATGGCCGAAAGATGTTGCAGAAAATGATAGATAATGGCTGGGTAAAAGCTGAGGATTTTAAAGGCGGCGTTGCTGACGTTACGAAACAATTGCAATATAATAACCGTACCAGAAGAGCTATGTATAAAGCCATGTTTGGCGATGGCGGACATGGTCATTTAAAGGATCATGCTGCTATGCGCCTTATTACCGAAGAAGGTGAAGAAGAAGGTATGAGTACCGGGCACTTAGAATACATGACTGATTTTTACTTTGATGCGAAAACTGGGAATTATATGGCTTATGAGTTAGATGAAAGCACTGAAGATTTAACAAGTGCTGGTGAGGCGGCTATGGCAGCTGGAGAAATTGCAAAGCGGGATTCTCGTACTCAAGCTCGAATCGCTTGGCACTCTTTAATGAGCTCGGATGGTAAGAGATTTAACAAAGCTGTGTTTACAAAAATTGCTAAGGCTTTAACTGAAAACCCAGGGTTCATGCAAGAAAGAACAGCTAACATGCTTATTGCAGGTACAACTGAGTTAAAGGATCTTGAGCCCATGATTAATAATTTTAAAAACACGGGCATTTTGGATATAAAAGCTGATGATGTAAAGAGGATTAAGAAAATGGTTGAAGCAGACCCGAACGCTGCTAAATCTGTGCTACAAAGATTTTTAAATGACAGGAACGGAGCTTTGACAAATCGCTTGTTGGCGGGCGGCAAGCTTCGTACATCTGGCGGAGAAGAAATAAGTTTCAAAATGCCCGGATTAAAAGAAATTAGTTCAGGCACAATAAACAGTTTGCAAGAAGCAACTTCGGAAATAAAAGTTTCTGCAGATAGTGTTTACAAGTCGACACCGGCTTTACAAAGTTTTGATAGCTCAACTTCTGTGCCAGAGCTTAGTGCGGTGGTTAGTTCTGTAGAAGCTCAAGGGGTTCCGAGGACCGATGCTGTGAAAATTGCTGCTAAATACGTGGAGGATTTTACATCCAAGCGTATATCTAAGTTAGACGTAGTGGATACTGTTTCTTTAATGACTCCTGCGACAAACTTTTCCGCAGTAGAAATGGCTTTGTCTCCGCAGACGCAAGGTAAGTTCTCGGATGTTTTAAAGGAGGCAGTTAGGCAAGGTGTGGTTCAGGGTTCTAAGTATACGACGGATGCCGAAAAGGAAAATCAAATAAAAATTGCTATTGAAAAGCAATTGGGAGATAAAGATGTTATAAAACAGTTGGATGGGCAAGACTTGAGAGGCGTGTTTAACTCTGCAGAGTATGCAAAAAATGTATATAGCAAAGTAAAATAAATTGTAGAATGCGATATAAAATAAACAACATTTTAAAAGATATTGAACCGAGCAAAGTTTTTGAGTTGGAAATTTTTACCAAGATCAAATACGAAGCGGCGGCTTTAATAGATAATCAAGAAAAAGATGGCGCTGCGGAGTATGCTAGGTATTTGGTTAATGTTTTGGAAAATGTCGAACCAAGAAATAATAAACAGTTTGAAATATATAATGTTTTATTTTTTTGGTTGTACCGTTTAAAAATTTTTGCCTTTTCGAGTTTAAGTCTTCAAGAGCAACTGGACATTTTTAAACACGAAATAGTTCAGATATTTCTTTTAAAACTTGATTTGGTCGAAACAGTGAGTGAAAGTTTAAAAATTTTATCGGGCTCAGATTTTTTAGAAAAACGAACTAAAGATTATATGTTGGCCCTTATAGACAGTGATGCAACTCTGGGTAATTTTAAAGAAGGAAATTTTAATGGCCAGGTGAAATCGTGGCTTGCTGAATATCGTCAAAGCATGGCTAAAAAAGGTTCTGGTATGTCGGATTTTGGAGCATTTCACATTTTAAACTTTTTTAATTCCAGTAAATACACTAAAGGTTTAAAGGAAGGAGAGAAAGAGGTTCTAAAGAGTGTTTTTGAATTATTTAATTGGTTAAATGAACCAATAATTTACGCTCAGCAAAGGAGTGTTAGTAGTGCCAAGAGTTCTTATGTAACAGCTGAAAGATTTGTTATACCGGAAGAAAATGAACCAAAAGAAAATATTGAGGTGACTGAAACTATTTTAGAACCGCCGGTTAAAAAGTTGGATATACAGGAGGTGCTAAACCGCGGTTCTGGGATAAAAATGTCTAACCCAAATGCCGAAACTACGAACGAAAGCCTAAAAAGCTCACCAGCGCCTTCGGCCCAGGCAAAAGTTGAGGCAAAGCAAGAAGTAGAAAATCTAGACTCTCTCTCTGCCATAACTAAACAAATAGAAGAAAAAAAACGGATAGCTCAGGAGGAGATAAATAAGAAGTTAGAAGAATTAAAGAGAAGAGGAAAATAGAGGGTTAAATAACAAATAACAAATAACAAATAACAAATAACAAATAACAAATAACAAATAA
>CAZGAF010000028.1:0-13512 GCA_964523855.1 uncultured Candidatus Saccharibacteria bacterium
GGCTCATCAAAACTTCCAAAGTTTGGTTACCCGAAACATTTAAGTTATTTAAAGTTTCCGTCTGATACCCGGGCAAGCTAATTTCCAAGTCGTAATTGTTACCAGCAGTTAAATCTCCAAACCATATCTGACCGGGTGTATAGCAACCCGAAACATAGTTTACCTCAACAGAGGTTAAAACCGGAGTTTTTTTGTCATCGGAGGTCTGTAAGTATGCCTTATACCTTACATATTGATTACCATCCATACTGCTATGTACGCTACTACCAGGAACACTGTAATATGTTGCACTTGTTCCGTCTGGCCCTTTATAATTCCAAGTTGCATTGTCATTGTTTGCTGCAATCTGCAACATTAAAGTTGTTGAAGCGCTTTGAGAAAGGGGCTGCCAATTTAAAGTAGTAAAATTTGTAGCCGCAGTCCCAGTGTCAAAAGTTGAAGACTCAAACCAGCCCGAAGCCACATAACGTCCGGTTATTTTGTTCAGCCTAACACCGGTAGGAACCGAGTTTATATCTATGTTTGCATCATCCTGAAAATACCTGTCCGGACTTGAAGTAGACCAGTTAGTTTGACCAGGGCCCGCCGTCCAGTCCTTTTGTACCCACACGCTACCGCCGGTAATACCATAGTAATCTTGCGGTACACTGCCACCCTTATGCAAATGCACAGTCGCCCATTCTACCGCCGCTCCGGTAGAAGCATCTTTCACTATAACCAGCAAGCTATTAGCAGTGGAATTTGTACCCAAAATTGTTGTAAAAGTTTGCGTCGTGCCCGGCAACACGTCTATTTTCTGTATAGGCGAAGTACCCAAAACCACCCAAGACTGTCCAGTTAAAAGCGTTGGCGTGTAGGTATCCCATTCTAAATTCGTTAAAGCAATAAGACCAGCGACTGAAGAATAATTATTGTTAAATTTTAAAACATCCGGACTAGTCCCAATAAGCTTTGCACCTCTTACATTCATATTTACACCGCTCACATTCTGACAAAGATTATTTAAAGTTCGAATATTTAAAGTCGAGAGTAAATCTATGCTAAAAGTAATTTCCGTCACTTGTCCGTCCACAATAGTAGCGTCGGGTTTAATAGGGTTCGGGTTTTGCGCTGTTATAGGGTAAGTCTGGTCTGTACTATAGCCATTTTTTGTTACCACAATTCTATATCCGTTAACCTTAGCCGGAAGCCCTACTTCTATCCACTGCCCACTGGAATCGCTTGTGCGGTCCAAAATAATACTTGGCGCCGTAGTAGTAGACTCAATATGTATACTTGCTCCAAAAATTGGCTGCCCCGAAGAATTTATAACATTTATTTTTAAAGCACCGGCATTTAAAGTACCTTCCAAACCCTTAGGTACTACATTGGTAGCAAAACTGGTTAACTGTCCGGTTACAGTATTTGTAATATGCATTTTCACCTGTTTATAGTCTGCCGGCTCTAAGTCGGTAGGAGCCAAACTATCGGCCGGGTCGTCTATATAAGTTACTTCATAGTAAATTCTGTAAGTGTAACTTTCTATTTTTGTAACTATCGGGTTTGTAAAATCTGCCAAAGGCCCGTTTGGGTTACCAATTTTGGTTCCCACTTGGCTATAAGGCATATTTTTCACAATCTCCATATAGTTAGAAGCCAGAGAAGCCAATATAGTTCTTTCTCTCGACACTTTTACGCTCCTGGTTAAAGCCGCGTAAGCACCCATAACACCGAGAGCAATAATTGCAAAAATTGCCAGACTCATTAAAGCTTCCAGCAAAGTAAAACCACGATTAGAGTAAAACTTAAAGTTTAAAGTAAAGAATCGGTTTGAAGAAAGCACAACCTTATCTTTTTTTACTTTGCTCATTATATTTTTACTTTCGTTTAAATAACTATTTTTTGTTTCAATCAACAAACTTTTTACTAAATACATTATACCATAAAAACTATCAATTAAACCCAAGATAGGACGGTCCTCTGCAAAGAGATGACCGTCCTATTCTTGCTTGCACGCACTCAACAAACTATTTTATAATAATTACAACTCTACACCAGGCGCCGGCTATTACCCACCTGTAGTCGAGAGCAGGCAAAAAAGCCCTTTAGCTTTATAGCCGGCGCAAAATACAAGAGGATACTTCCGAACACGAAAACCGCACTCAACACAAA
Organism: uncultured Candidatus Saccharibacteria bacterium; assembly: GCA_964523855.1. GTDB lineage: Bacteria > Patescibacteriota > Doudnabacteria > UBA920 > UBA920 > JAEUSF01. The sequence goes on from CAZGAF010000028.1 coordinate 2,152, forward strand.
ATGAGTGCTTTATTTTTTTGTTTGGAAAACTAAGCCGCAGCGCCTCTAGCCCTGTTTTCTAAACCTTCTTCTCTTTGTTTATCCCGATGATCTAATACTTGATCAATAAGAACTGACTTATCGTCTGTGCGATTCTGTCTTTCTTTTTCTAAATGATCTTTATCTACTCTTATAGCATCGAGTGGATTATGTACATTTTCTCTTGGCATATTTTTTTAGTTGTTAAATTTAATTGGTAATTTAAACTCTGCGTCATTTTCGGGCAAACCAGACGGATTATCTTTCTTAAAAACTACCCAGCCTTTAGCAATATTCGGTTTTATAAACTCCAAATCCGCTTCAAACGGAACAAAATTTTCGGTCATCCATTCTCCCAAAGCTTTTGCGGGCACTGTTTTTAAGAGCTTATTATTTTCATCTACCAAACTTACAGGAAAACTGCCTTCAAAAAACCACACGCCCTTTGCTTGGCCTGTTATTTTTAAAGGCGAGGTAACCAGAGCATTTTCTTTTATACTCAAATCCTTTATAGCATCTTGGTTATTTAATGTTGTTGCCTTAACATACTCTACTTTATATACAACTCCAGCCTTGTCGTCTGTTATATACATTATACCACCCGGCAAAGCAAGCAAGCCCACAGGCCTGCCTAAAGAAGTTTTACCGTCTTTACTAAGCCATCCGGAAATAAAATCTTCCATGCTTTCCATTTTACCCTGACTATCAAGCTTAACATGGGCAATCTTATAACCCGTAGGCTCGGTCCTGTTCCAACTCCCGTGAAAAGCAACCAAAAGGTCATTTCTGTAATCCTCCGGCCATCCCGTTTCAGGTATAAAGGCCAAACCTAAGGGGGCACTATGGGCAGGCAATTCTATATGTGCCGAGATTTTTCCGCTGCAAGGATTTTGAATATAAGTATTTTTGTCAAAATTAGTATCATGAACGTTTTGTCCATAACATACAGGCCAGCCGTAATCTTTACCCTTTTCTATTATATTTATTTCATCCGGCGGCAAATCGTTACCCAAGTTGTCCCTACCCATTTCTGTCGCCCAAAGTTTGCCATCTACAGGATTCGTGGCCATAAAAACACTATTTCGCAAACCTTTTGCTACTTGCGTAAAACCTGTACCGTCTTTTTGCATACTGTAAATTGCAGCAAATCTTTCGTCCTTTTCATAACACACATCACAAGTGGACCCTAGGCTCACATATAAAAGCCCGTCACTGCCAAAATGTAAACTCCTGGTATAGTGTCGTCCGCCTTTAGGTAAGTCCACCAACTTTTCTATGCTGCCGTCACTGTACAAAGGCACGCGGGAAATTTTATTTTCTTCGGCGAAGTACAGCATAGTTCCGTCCAAAGCCAAGCCATGAGGACGGTTTAAATTTTTAAAAATTTCATAAGTTTTGTTTACCACACCGTCTTTCATTTCCAACATGGTAATTTTCCCCTTACTCGTCTGACTCACCCACAAATTCCCAAAACTGTCTTTTACTATATCTCGCGCTCCGGGCAAGTCTTTGGCCAGAATTGAAATAGAAAAACCTTTCGGTAAAGCTAAAGGTATGTCTGTATTATTTATCGCCTCAGGCAACTCCTCTTTTCCACTCTCAGGCCCGCTCTCGGGCAAAACTGTGGTAATGTCTTTTTTTGAATCTAAGAAAACCGGCAAAACTCCTCTATAATTTTGCCATGCGTAAATACCGCCCCCCAAAAATACGATTCCTAAAATTACAAAAAAGACAGTTTTTTTCATACTACTTTAAAAGTTTATTTTTTATCCTGCTAATTATAGGGTTACCACCGCTTATTAACTCTTGATCTTCCTTAGTTCCAAGAATATTCTTTAACATCTTAAGCTCTCGCTCGTATTCAGCTAAAGCTGTTTCGGTTAAATTCGGACCTGGGAACAAATCGGGACGTTTCGCTTTCCCTATTTGCAAATTCCTGTCACCAATTAGTCTTTTAACTTCCTTCACTGTCACATTTATACCGTTACTTCTCACAACTTCAGCAATTCTTCTATTTACCTCTGAATCATTTATCTCTCTTTTTAAGTCCACTTCAATTTCATTTGGATTATGAAACTGTTCAGTATTGAACATTGTTCTCTTTTCCATATTGTTTTGGTTGATTTTATAATTTATTTTTTTAATTTAATTTCCTTTTGAAGCCAACTATAAAAATCTTTTTCAACATTTTCCATTTCCCACTGTCCTATAAAAGGCAGCTTTTCCGAATGTAAACTTTTTACCACTTTTATAATTTTCTTATAAGTTTTTGGCAAAGTCTCTAAAATCAACAAGGGTCCTTTAGAGACCTCAAGCTTCTTAGAGCCAGGAGGCCAAACATAAACAGACTTTTTTCTTTCGATTATAGAATAACAAGCACAAAGGCCCTGTTTTAAAACAGCCATACCGATTTTGTCCGCTTCTTTAACTGAAGTCATACTAATTGTAACCCATATTATTTCTCTTTCCATATTGTAAATAGTCCCAATAAATTTAAATTAAACCTTCTCTTCGTTCTTAACATCTTTATTTGCCGTTTCGATTTCATTTACACCTACGTTATTTACGCGGGCGCCTTGCGGGCCTTGCTTTGCCCATTCTACAAATTTCTGCAAAGATTCTTCTTCTCCGGTAGCCACAACCTCCACGCTGCCGTCCGGCAAATTTTCCGCCTTACCTGTTAAACCCAAATCTACAAACTGTTGGTAGCTTTCAAACCTAAAGCCCACCCCCTGCACCCTGCCATGTATTCTAATTTGATAAGTTTTTTGCATATTTATACTATAAATCCTTTAACTGGAATTTTAATTAAAAACTTTATTTATACTTTAACTAAATTAATTATACCTGCTAATTTTCGCATTGACAACGAAAGTCTTTTTAGGCTACAGTTTAAACGACAAGAGGAGGTAAATTTGGCCTATCCGAAAACTTTAAGCGGAGGTTATAGAAGTCGCAAACCCTCCAAAGCTTCCCTGCTGGGGTCTGTAAAAACATCAGCTCAAACAATGCCCGAAATGGGCGTTGAAGAAATAAGGGAACTCCCGGTATCCAAGCTGCACGCACGTTTCCAGAACAAACTCACTCAAAATCTGACCCGCCTAATATTTGCGATCGCCAAGGATTGCAGTACTCAAATCGCAAGCGAGTGCGACCCGGGATTCGTGGATCATGTCCGTACGTGCCCCAACTGTCTTGGCCACGTGAGGTATTATTTCACGCTCGAAAATGATCCTGACGCAGACAGGATCATCCGAGAGCTTCACACAGCTCACCCTGAGCTACTGCAAACACTCCGACCCAACTAACCGTTACCATACGGTTTTTTTATTTGTAAAAAAAATAAAATTTAAGTATAATTTATATTGGTAATCACTCTGTTAAGAAGGAGGCCACAATGTGGCGTCTTTTACTTGTGATTGTTCCGGCCCTATGCTTCGCGCAAGGACCAACTATATTCGAAGACGGGGAGTTTTCCGTCTTGTATCCATCTCAGCTGAGCCATATCGGCAAGCCTGTGGCCGAGACCCTGAATGCTTGGTGGAAGCAAGAAGCGTCGACTTTTTGCTACGGCACCAGGATCGTTCTGATCAAGCCGTCCACCAAACAAGACGAAGTAGTCTTGGATATCACCACCATGGTGATCACGCCAAAGCCAAATCTACGTCCCGTAATTCAGTATACACTGACGGTAAACACGGTCGACGGTTCTACTGCTCTATCAAAAAAGCTGAAAGAGGCACTCAGAAATCAGAACGATACACTTTTGCGCGTCTCCCCACGCCTTACCCAAGTAACGAGTCACTAAAGCCTTTTCCACCGCCCCGCCCACCCCCAAGCATTCGATTTTTCTAACGAATGCTTTTTTATTTGCCCAAGAAAAAACCACTTTTGTTTTTACAAAAATGGTTTATCTTTTTTCTTTACCCTCCAAAAGTTTTTCAAGCTTTGTTACCCACTCTTCGGGCAATTTATTTTCGTGTGCTGCGGCTATAACTCGTCTAAAGTACTCCTGCCTAACAATATTACCCCCGCTGCCTTCCAAACTTTTAAAGTACACTTGTGCTTTATACTTTACTTCGTGTTCGTCGTAAGCTAAAACTTCCTGTCTTTCAAAAACATTTGGAAAACCTTCAAAGGCATCAAGCAACCCCAAGCCGTCTTCGTCTATGCCGTACAGAATGCCGTACAAATTCGCGTCAGCCTTTTTTTCTATGTTCAAATAACCTCTCTGGTCTATAACTACATCATACCCAGGTACGCGTGCGCGCCCCAAAAACTGGCAGTGCCATCCGCAAATCCTGCGCATATGTTCCAAGCTCATATTACTGCCATAAGCGAAATAATACATTTAAACGTAAAATTTAGAACGATGAATAATAAATGTATTGAAGATACTTTATTGTATACAAATTTTAAACATTGTTCAATGTATCAAATATCCTTTATCGTAAATCTTTTATCCTTCTGAATTCTAAATTCTTCATTCTGAATTTAGCGACTTCAATTCTTTTTTATATGCTCCATTGCCCAGGCCCAAGTACCGCCAACTTTTTTGCCCGGATTAAAAATATTTTTTGAGTCAAAAATATTTTTTGTTTTTTCGAACAGACCAATCATTTCCTCACCAAACTGTTGTCTTAAGAAAGGCGTTCTAACTATACCGTCATTATGCTCGGCGGTTATAGAACCTTTATACTCTATAACTAATTTGTAAACTTCTTCGGAAAGTTTTGGAATTATGTCGCGTTGGTCCTGCCGCTTTAAATCCATAAGCGGAATTATATGGAAATTAGCATCTCCAGCATGTCCAGCTATGGTGTAAACCAAAGAAGGATACTTTTTAAAAATAGTATTTAAGCGGGGCAAAAATTCAGGCAGGTCTAAAGGATGTACTACAATGTCGTCCACAAAGGGAGCGGTAGAAAGTCCGCTGGAATGCTGTCTTAAAAGGCTAAAAGACTCTCTTCTTATAGTCCAATACTTTTCCGACTCTTCCGCCGACTTCGTAATGTGTGTTTTAACTCTAAATTCCTGCCTAACCGCTTCTTCACACTTGCGAACTTTGTCTAAAACTTCTTCTTCGGAAAAACCGGTAAACTCTGCAATGACCACTAACTTTGGTATGCCGCCGGTAAGAGTTAGCCAAACTTCAGGCAGAAATTGTAAACCTAAATTAACCAATTTGGCTAAGCCTCCAAAAGCCGAACCGGCGTCGCGCGACATTTTTTTTATCATTTCAGGCAAAAAACGCATAGCCAAGCTAAACGTATGGTCGTCATAACTTTCCAAAGTTTCCGGCTTATATTCTAAAACTTTAGTTACTAACTTACCCAAAATGCTCAAGTCATTTAAAAATATAGCCACCATACGGCTTTTTGGTCTGGGGGTTATAAGTTTATATTTTATTTTTGTAACCAAGGCCAAAGTCCCCTGGCTGCCCACAATAAGTTTTTGCAAATTAAACCTTTTATTCTTTTCATCCCAAACTTCCCACAAGTAATACCCCGCCGAATTCTTACTGGTGGTCGGCGCAGTTTTTTGTATAAGTTTCTGGTTTTCTTTAACTAGATGAAAAACTTCCCTGTAAATTTTGCCTTCCAAATTCGGTAACTTTATTTTTTGCTCCAACTCTGATTCGTTTAAAGATTTAACTATAGCCGTACTTCCATCTGACAAAACCACTTCTAACTCCTCCACCCAATCTTTGGTCTGCCCATAAGCCAAAGTTTTTTCTCCGGCGCTGTTGTTCCCAGCCATACCGCCTACCGTATTTAAAAGTTTGGACGCAGTGTAACAAGGCAAAAGTAAATTTTTTGCCAAAGTCGCCTTTTCAAAATCCCTATAGTAAACCCCCGGCTCCACCACTGCTTTACCGTCCGTCTTAAGTTCTTCCCCTCGTATGTCTACAGTACCCTCTTCTGCCTCGATGGCGCCAATTTTGGAAAAATACTTAGTAAAATCCATTACTATAGACTCAGTTAAAGGACCGCCCGACATGTCGGTTCCCGCCGAACGTGCGGTTACAGAAAGTTTTGGCGAAAAAGCCTTTTTTTCCAAAACCCATTTAACTAAACTCTGTACCTCGCTAGTATTTTTTGGAAAGACAACAGCTTCGGGTTTTACCTCAAAAATGCTCGCATCACGGCTGTAAGTTTTTAACACCTCTTCGCTATTTTGTATTTCAATCCCAGTTTGATTTTTTATTTCTTTTGCATCTATCATAATTTTTATTTTTAGAACTTTTAAAGAATGACCGTCATCTGCCGTTTTGGCAAATGACGGTCATTGAACTAAAAAACTTTTGACTACGGAGCAACTTCTATTTTATTTGGAACGTTTTGAATGTTGAACAACAAGAGTGGAGTAGTCGCGGAAGTTAAACCAGTAGTTCCAGAAGCACCTTTGGTATAACTTATGCTGGCGCTGTTTTGGAAACGACTAGAAGCCTGGCTGGTACCTGTAGGTTCTTTTATTTCGCCAACCATAGTTATAACCGCCAAACTACCTTGAGTAACCGATGCTATTTTTATATACAAAACCTGGTTAGGCTCACTGCCGCAAGAACCGAACTGGTTGTTACTCAAACTTTGGAAAGCTGTTGTAGCGCTGCTGCAGTTAGCTATATTGGTTTCTGTTAAAGCAGTATTACCAAGCTTCATATTCCATCCGCTACTCGGACGCTTTAGGTTTATAAGCCTGTCGGTTATTTGTATGTTGGTTGCATCTTCACCGCCAGTAACTGAGTTGTTAGCTAGGTTAATAGCAAAAGTTACCAAGTCCCCTTTATTGTAATTCATGTTGGGAGGGGTTTCGTTTAGGGCGTAAGCATTAGTTGTATAACCAGAGGGCACCGCGCCATTTATTTGGGTTATGTCTTTATTACTGCCCAAAGAAGCATTACAGCTGCTGGCTCCCAAAGGATTATTACCCAAAGCTACCGGCGCAGACTCACCCGCATTGTTATAGGCACTCACCCAATAGTAGTTTGTAGTTGTCGGGGGTGTGTCGGTATAAGTTACAACATTTTGACCAACAGTGGCGATCCTACCACCTACACCCGGGAAAGTATTGGAAGTATTTCTATAAATATAATAGCCGTTTTCACCCGTTGTGTCGGACCAGTTTATAACTATCTGTCCGCAAGAAGAACCACCACCTCCGCCTGGGTTGCCCGGTGAATCAATATTAACACTCACGCTAACCGACTCAGTGTCGCTACCATAGGCGTTTGAACAAGTCATAGTAAAGGTTGAAGCGGTTGTTAAAGCAGAAGAAGTTACAGAACCACTCGACGCACCGCTTACCACAGACCACGGCCCGGAAACAGAATTACATGTAACCGGAGCTGTACCCGTCGAACTCCAAGTAAGCTGGCTAGTTTGACCAGAATTTACATTGGTCGGATTAGCGCTTAAGGTCAAAACCGGGACTGTTCCAGATGGCGGAGCTATAACTTCCAAAATAGGACTTGTATTGTGGAATAAAATTCCAAGCGAGTCATCCCTAGCCTGAACTATCATGTTATAAGTACCAAGCGGAGTAGAGGCTTGTGTTGTTATAGTCATGGTAGTAAAAGCCGAACCTAGTTCTAAGTTAGGCTTGTCGGGAGAAAAAGTACAAGTTGCGTTATTTGGACAATTAATAGTCGACAAGAACCTAACTCTGTCGTTAAAACCATTTATAGAAGTTAAGTTTATTGTAAACGTTGTAGAACCACCTTGTACCACCTGCCTGCTAGCTGGTGTGTGACTTATGCTAAAATCGGGCGTGCCGGTAACAGTTATTAACACCGAGTCGTACTGTCCGCTACCGCCCGGCCCGGAACAGTTTAGCACATATTCAACAGTAGCTGGAATTTGAGTAGTGGCTTGCCCTGCGTTGGATACTTGATTCAAGTAAGGTCCCGGGTAAGAAAGCGGACCACCAGCGTTGGCGTAAACATCACAGTCGGTAGTATTTTGAGAAGTCCAACTTAAAGTAACCCCAGTGTTAGACATAGGAACACTGCAAGAATCTCCGCCATTACATTTTATATCTCCACTTGGCGGCAAAACACTTACGTTTACAGTCGCGCCAGAAAGCGAACAGTTGGTAGCGCCGTTAGAAGCCGTCCAACCGCTGCCTGTTATACTGGAAGAACCAGTCGAAACACCAGTTATAGTACTTCCCGAAACCGTTGCTTTGCTTGTGTTAGAAGAAATAAAGTTTCCCCCACTCCAACCGGCCGGAGCGCTTGCCTGGGTTGTAGCTCCCACACCTATGCTATTTGAAGTTAAAGAAACACTTGCTGCCGGGCAGCTTACCGGAGCGCTAACCGTTACCCCAGTTCCAGAAAGCGAACAGTTGGTAGCGCCGTTAGAAGCCGTCCAACCGCTGCCTGAAATACTTGTAGCCCCAGCACTTACACCAGTTACAGTTGTTCCTGAAACACTAGCCACTCCGCTATTTGCAGAACTAAAACTTCCGCCGCTCCAGCCTGCCGGAGCGCTGGCTGTTACACTACCACCCGTAGTTACAGTACCCGAAGACAGACTTACACTAGCAGCGGGACAAGAACCTGAAGCTATAGTTACATTAACAGTATCGGAATTACTGCCATTGGCATTCGAACAAGTTATAGTATAAGCCTTGTTTGTAGTTATATTACTTTGAACTTCGCTACCCCCAGCTGTACTCTTACTCCCACTCCAGTTGCCCGTAGCAGTACAACTGGTAGCAGTACCGCCGCTAACTGTCCAGGACAAAGTGCAGTTACTGCCGGAAGCCAAAGTTATATTATCTTGTCCGTTACATTTAAGGTCTGGAATAGGCGGCAAGGCCCCACACTGAGCATTACTTGTACAAGACGGCGCACACACGGAAGCCGTGTTAGCCACACAGGCATTACCTTGGCAATAACTACCAGGACGCACTGAACCAGTCTGACAACTACCATTTACACAAGTATCATTTTGAGTACAAGAATTTCCATCTTCACAAGTTGTAACAGTGTAAGTACAAGAACCAAAATTAAAACCACTGCAAGTGTTGTTGCAAGATTTTGTTCTTGTCCCCGCACATGTACCACTTCCACAACCCGAAGAATCGGTACCGTAGTTTATACCGCTATCACAAACTTCACCGCTGTCCAAGACTCCGTTACCACAACCAGCCTGCACAACTAAAACCGGAATAGTGGAAGTCTGGCAAGTACCAAAACAGTCGTTTATTTCACCACTATACGGATCATTCGGGTCTATTCTTCTTTGAGAAGCGGTTACAGCTTGGACTGATATATTTTGGTTACCTATCGGAGTTGAAGTATTGGTTTTAACTATTAAAACATATGTAATGTCTGGTGCAGTAAAAAAAGTTCCAAGCGAAGTTCCCGTATATGGAGGATTATTTAAATTGCAATAAAAAGAATTAATGTTATTTGTATCCAAATAACACCTGGAAAGTATATTTCCGGTAGGAGAAACTAAGTTACACTCCGTGCCAGACGGACATATAACCGTTACTTGAGTAGGCCAAGTACTGCCTTCCTGCCTAAAACGTATAAGATAGCTAGCTGTACCACCCCTTTGTACAGTTTGAGTAGGCGTTGCCCATACGCTCAAATTAGTTTGACAGTCCTGTGCAGAGCTACACAAGTCTGGAGCACCATTCGGTATAGCGCTACCGTCGGCGTTAACATTTACCAAAGTACAGGCACCGCTTCGGCACTGCATGTTTTGACATGGGTTACCCGGACCACCGCAGCCAGGCGCTGCCTGAGTAGAGGCAGATGGCTCAGACTGGTATTCAACTCTCAAATCACAGCTAACATCACTTCCGCCTGTAGGAATAGAAGCCGTCCATGTATAGTTATTACCTACACCTAAGTTGTTTGGCGCAGGCTGGGCAGTCACTGGAATATTGCTACCAATTCCGGGCCCGGAACAAATATAAGTCGCACGAACAGGCACGCCGCTTTCCGGATTTCCAGTCAAAGAACCATTTACATTAGCCGTCGAAGAACAGTTGCCTACGCTACAACCGCCGTCTATAAGCGTACCGGAACCAAAAGAATAAGGACTGCCCGCAGCAACAGAACCTACAGGCAAATTGTTCTGAGAAACCCCAGCAAACCTGCTAATCATTCCAATAAAAGTGTTCGGATTTGTCACCGGACTCGCTGGCGCAATACTACCGCACCCAGAAGTGTTAGACGGAGTACAGATTGGAGTTCCGTCTGTCGTGGTATATCCTTGAAAATTAAACGTTACATCTGCTTTTGCAATTCCAAAAATACTTACAAATAAAAAGCTTGCAAAAAAAAGAGCTTTCAAACCAAAAAAAGTTCTGATTTTGGCAAAGCGGGCGTAATTAAGCCAAGCCATAGTTTTATTTATCATTTTAATTTTATTTCGAAGAAAAATTATGAATTTATAAAAAAATTATAGCATAAAAAGGTGTATTTAGACAAAATAAAAAACGGTGTGGATAAAACCAACACCGTTTGGAAGGACAAAGCCCAAAGCTACTGCCTCACCGGGACAGTAACCCTGGCTGTCCCGCGAGGAGAACGGACTTCAATGAGCGCGTCTTTACCTACCAGCAAAGTTCGCGGAGCGCTAAAGACGATTTTGTAGGGCGAAATGAAACGTAGGATGGCCGCCTCGCCATCCACTTTCACCTCTACTCCGTCCGCGGAAGTTACTTCGCTCAGCACGAAGTACTCAGTAGTCAGCCGCTCAGTGAATGGCCCCTCACTCGAAACGAGGTTGACCATTTCGCCGGGTTTCAACTCTCCTACGCGAATAGGAAAAGTTGACATGTATACAGCACCCGGAGCCAGGTTTGGCGCTTTTTGCCGCACCCGCCCGGAAAGCCGCAACGTTGCCGACTCACCGTTTCGAGCGGTTAGACTTACCAACAGCGAGAATGCTCCCACCTTGGTAGGCCGACCGCTAAGCGTACAGGTAGAGCTGCTAAACTCCAACCCCGCAGGCACGGCAGAAGCCGTGCAGAGCGAAACCCCATCAACAAGGGGCTTACCGTCAGAACCTGCAAAATACTGGCGCAGGTCGTAAGTGACGGGTTCGTTTTCCACGAACCAACCTTCACCCACATTAACCGACGGCATAACTTGACCAAACGCTGCGCAGGCAAATGCGCAGAAAAACAGAACGAGCAGCTTACGCATGCCCATACTCTAAGTCCTCCCTGAACTTACCCCAACTGTAAAATATTTAGCCCGCTTTGTCAACTTAACATTAACGTTTAAAGATTACAGATAAATACTGATATACTGATTTTTATTTAGGGTAATAACTAACTTCTGCCACCAAATTTAATGATTAAATTAAATAATAATCG
>CAZGAF010000029.1:0-11880 GCA_964523855.1 uncultured Candidatus Saccharibacteria bacterium
CATCGGTAGCGGAAGCTGTCGATGGATCACCTCCTTTCTAAGGAATAAAATATATCAGCTGTATACTTTTCGAAGTTACTGTCTGGTACATTCCATGGTCGTCATCTTCTATTTCGATGGAAGGTGCACATTCTCTTACGATTTGATGCAATTGGTGTTGTACGCCCTGTAAAAAGGGTATTCTAGTCACTTTTTAACTGCTAAAGCTTTTTATAAAAACTCTAAACCAAGTTTTGGTTTAGAGTTTTTTGTTGTTTTTAGCTATTTATTAGTGAAAGTAAAAGATGAAATATACCGTAGACAGGGCGGGGTTTTTGTGATATACTGGCAAGTTAATTTTGGAAATTGGAGTGAAGAAAAATTGAAAATTAAAATTTAATGTAGAAGGTGAGACGTGAGTACTCGTCCGCTCTTCTGAGTTCATAAAATCTTTTGTGAGTTTGGAAGGGGTTTAGAATCCCTGATGCAAAAGGAGGCATCTTACATGACCTAGAAAAAATGTATTTATTTTTTTAAAGCATCTTTGCTGTTATACATTTGAAGGGATTTGGGTGATTCCTGGAAACTGAAGTGGAGGTGCTAAACAATGGCACCTTTGAAGCAACAGTTACAGGAGTTACTCATGGATTTGAAATCAGCACTCAAAGCAGCGATGCCCGAAGAGACGCGGCAGCAAGACCGTGGTCCTAGGCCGCTGTATGCTCGCGTTACCGAGTTCGCGGAGCATTTGGAAGAACTTGGTGCCCTGTGGCTGCGCATGACGCGCAGCTGGATGGTCACTGGCCGTTACCGGAAAAACCGCACCACAGGCCAGTTGCGCCAGTGGCACGAGAACTTCTGGATGCAGGGCGAATACCCCAACGAGATCCGGAAAGCGCTCAACCGTTTTCTGGAAACCAACCGGCCGGATGTACTTTCGGCCGTTTACGACAATCAAGCACAGCCGCCAGTCGACCGGATAACACCGGTGCTGGCTAAGCTCCAGGCGGAAATCTATCACCATCTGGAGTACGATGGGAGCTACAACGGAGTTGAGGCAGTGGGGAGTTACATCAACCCCAAGCTGCCAAGACGTTGGAGTAGCAAGTCCATGGAGCTGCGCTGCGCCGCTCTGTTCTTGAAGCGCTACGACAAGGGTACGTGCGCGGAAAAGAGAAGAATGGTGGTCAAAAAGGTTGTCGGACGCCTCCGTTCGACAGACACGGCAAAAGCCGATACTCTGCGCAAGGTTTACCAGGCGTTGGGCGGAGACTACCGCGAATTGGAGTTCTGGGACGAATACCTGGCTAAATACCACGCCGAACAGGAGAAACGGCGGCAAGAGTGGTCGCAAGAGCAAGACTAGGTTACACACGGCGGAAGCGCAGTTTGCTTCCGCCGTCCTTCTTAAGCCCATAATTATTTTGTGGATTTAGGAAAGATTTTACACTCCAAACCTTTGTTTAGCGATGTCTTGGTTTATGCCGTTTATAAGGTTTGTAAAACCTAAATTTTTGAGTATTTGTAGGGCTAGGGCGGAGCGACTGCCTGTTTTGCAATACACGATTATTGGTGAATCTTTTGCTACATTTTTTAGTTCCGGAGCTCCGTTCATAAGACTTTCGGAAGGCACGTTTATAGCTCCGTTTAAATGCCCTATGGAAAATTCCAAAGGTTCTCTTACGTCTACCAGAATGTAATTTGGTTTTTCTAAATTATTTGTCACAGTTGTTGCAAAGGCCAAAAAATTCTAAGGAATGTTCTTTTATTTTAGAAAAGCCCGGGATTTTAGTTTTGGGCAGGCGTACTTCGCAGTTTTCCAGGTCGGCAATTTTTCCGCAATTGGTGCAAATAAGATGGTGATGGTGGGAGTGGGGGATTTCATAGTGAGCTTCTTTGTCCGAAATTCTAAGTTTTTTTACTATGCCCATTTCCGCTAGGCTTTCTACATTCCTGTATAAAGTAACTAAGTCTATTTTGCCAAAACTTTTATAAAGTTTGGCTATTTCTTTTACTGCCAAAGGTTTTTTGTTGTGTTTAAAAATGTCTAAAAGTCCGAGCCTGCCTGGGGTAACCTTTAGGCCGTTGTTTTTAAGCGTGGCCGATATTTCTTTTTCATGTTGGGCGCATTTCATGGGTTAAATATAGCAAAATATTGGACTCTTGACAAATGCAAGTAATTTGCATTAATATGTATAGACAGATGCAATCTAGTTGCATTTAGACAACCTTAAGGAGTTTCTCGATGTCGTTTACGCTTTTGATCCAACCGGTTGACCTTAATCAACACGTGTCTTTACCCAAGCCGTGGGAACAGCTCGGCGAGTTCGGGTTCCGTCCGGGTGGGGAACATGAAGACATTTTCCTCCGCGCCAAAGGGTTTTACCTGCAATGCGAGCGAAAGGGGTGCCTTGAAGAGGGACAAGCCTGGCTGGAGTACGCGGGTGAGGGCTACCTGAACCCTTTTAACCCGGCAAAGTTTCGCATTGCGGAAGATCCGGATGCTGATTTCAAGCGCCGCGCTATAACCGCGCTTACCGAACTCTCTTCCGATTTCGGCCGGCGGGTCCCCAGCACGGTCTGGGACACAATCGCATTCTTGGCCACGCGGCCCAACCCTCGCCAATACAAGACAATCCTGGCAAGTCAGGAATACCTGCCGTTCCCATATTGGGTGGCGGACACCGTCCTTCATGGACTGGGTGAAGTCTATGGATTCAAGGACCACGTCAACACGGTGCTTTTCCGGCATACCGGAACCGTGCTCGAACACAACTGTGATTGCGGGTGCGACATGCACTCTCCCAATGACGGCGGGGTGATTGAAGCGCCGTTGCCGAAAGACCGTTGGCGAGTTGCTACCGCTGCCCTGTGTTCTCACCTCTGTGGGCAGTCGGTTCTTATCACCTTCCTGAAGTTGCCCTTCGAAATGGGCTTGTCTCCGGAAGCCGCGGAAGTCATGGCGCTGGGAGCGGCGGAAGGTTACGGGTTCGGGGTTCCGGCCTAAACGACGACAATCAACAAGAGCCGGAGGCGAGAGCGGTCTCGTTTCCGGCCCCCATTTTTCTAATTAAAATTTTTATGATAACCAATTTATTTCTTTCCAGTTTAACAGTCTCAGGTATTGCAATACTTTGGCGCGCTTTAAGGATGCGTCATGGTGGGCTAGTAAAATTTCTAAGAAAACATCTTGGGTTTTTTGCTACCGCGCTTCTTTGCGGTTTTTGTTTCACTTATTGGACGACTTTTTTCTTTCTACTTATTTTTAACCCTTTGCAGGGATGGTTACCGCCGCTTCGTCATCAACTTCCCCAAAGTATTGCAGTTCTGCTTAATTTTTTAATATCCTGGATGGTCTTGGGTTTTCTATCGGTAACTTTTAGGTTTGTTTTTGTTCTTCTTAAAGAATCAGTGGACCATTTTACCCACCATATAAACCCTAATCCTAACCATACGCATGAACACCACCATTAAAAAAAGCAGAGCAAATCCTTGGGAAGTGCTCTGGCTTGGAAAACTACAGTGCTTGGCCGACGAACCGTTTCGGATCCGAGGTTTCGTCCTTCTGGACGCTGTGCCAGGGGAATACTTGCCCTTGCATAACGACGTATACTCCCGGCGGTAACAATCCCGCCGCCATAAGTGCGGAGCCAAGGTTGAAGGGACCGTCGGAGCCGGGTTTGAGTGTGGAATTCATGGCTCCTGTTAGCACCACGGTCTTACCGCGAAGTTCTTCATCCTCATGGTCTCCCAAGAACCTCGCTGTGTGACAGATGGTATGTGTTCCGTGCGTTACCACTATTCTTTGTTCTTCGGCTTCCGCGCATGACTTAAGGATCAGGCCCAGATCTCCAGGTGAGAACGAGCAGCTATTTTTGACGAACAACTGCTGGACGCGCACTTTCAACTGGCAGTTCCCTTCTTGCAGTAGCTTTGGGACGTTGGTTGTTGTAGGCTGATCTTTATTGCCTCCGCCAATTCCGTCTATGGTACCGCCAGTAGTGAAAACTATCATATCCCCCCTTCCTTTTTCTGGTACAACTTTAACAAAATATTATATTGGGATTCATCGTATTTGTCAATCATTGTTGATGTTGAATTTAGGGCTCCGGGCAGGTGCTTCTCATTGCTGGGGGTTTCAGCGGCGCTGGATCCGTACGATCCGGAGCATTTGATGCTTTTAGCAGAAAGTATTTACGCTTTGGTGCCTGAACTGGTACCTGGTGTGCTGGAAAATTCGGTTAAATCTATATTTAGCTGGTTAGTTTAAAGTTACACCTCTCTAATATTTAGAACAGCATTTTTGTATATAAACAGCCTACAAAAGGCAGCTGGTTATGCGCATGAAAAATTTCATGTAGCTTAGAAAGGTGGCGGTTATGCATGGACACCCATGGTGGGTGTTATGTACGGAAGATATAAGGCTTTTGCTTAGTCTTCTGGTTTGGGGTGGCGGAGTTTGGTCCTTTGCTAGGCGCTTTATAAAGCGGTAAGTTTGAGGCAAAAGACTTCGCCTAATTTTTTAAATTTATGGAAAAAATAATTGATAACCTAGAAATTTTCTTGAGTTGGTTTATTCACTCAATAGCAAAAATAATAATTGGGCTTTTTAAGTAAAATGCAATTTGAACAAAATTTGAACAAAGTGCCATTAAAAGTTTTAGATATTTCTTGCGGACACGGAGAATATCTTTCTTGGCTTAGGCAGCGCTGGCCTCAGAATTATTTTGTGGGCGTCGATATGGATTTAAGAACTATTCAAACAGCAAAAGAAAAAAATAACGGCATTGAATTTGTTTGTTGTCCGGCAGAAAATATGCCATTTGAAAATTTTACTTTTGACCGCGTGGTGTGCCAAATGTCTTTTCATCATTATAAGCACCCTAAAGCTGTGTTAAGAGAAGTCCTTAGGGTATTAAAGCCAGGTGGAAAATTTTTTGTGCAGGATTTTTTCCCAAAGTACAAATGGTCGCAAGTTATAAATAATTTGTGTGGTTGTCGGCAAGGCTATCATTTTGAAAAATTTTATTTAAAAACAGAGCTTGTGTCTCTCGCAGTAGAGGAAGGTTTTAGGTTTGTGGAGTGTGAAAAGCTGTCTAGGGGTACAGGCCAACATGAAATGTGTTTTGTGAAAAGTTAATTTGTGGACTTTCTTTATAAACTGTATAATATAGAAAACTTTTTTATGACACAAACTTGGATTTATACTTTGTTAAGTGTTTTAGTGGTTAGCCTTATATCTTTTGTAGGTGTTTTTACTTTGGCGGTAAAGGAAGAAAATTTAAAAAAATGGTTACTCTCTCTAGTAAGTTTTTCGGCTGGTGCTTTGTTGGGTGATGTTTTTATACATATTTTACCTGAAATGGCCGAACAGGGTTGGCCCGAGTACGCCGGTTTTTATTTGATGTTTGGAATTTTTATTTTTTTTATTTTGGAAAAGTTTGTTTTTTGGCACCATTCTCACAGCGAGCATGACGAGTCTGTCCATGCTTATACCTACTTAAGTTTAGTTAGCGACGGTTTTCATAATTTTATAGACGGTATGATAATTGCCGGTGCTTTTTTGGTTAGTGTTCCTCTAGGTGTGGCTACAACTTTAGCAGTCGTATTTCACGAAATACCCCAAGAAATCGGTAATTTTGCCGTTTTGGTTCACGGTGGTTTTTCTAAAGCTAAAGCTTTGCTCTATAATTTTATTTCAGCTTTAACTTCCTTTTTGGGAGCTGTGGTGGTTTTGGTTTTCTTGCGAGGTTTTGAAAATGCTCCGGCTTTTTTGCTTTCTTTTTCCGCGGCAAGTTTTATATATATAGCTATGTCCGACCTTATTCCGCAGCTCCATAAAGAGCAAAACAAAAAAACTGCCGCTTGGCACTTGCTGTGGTTTGTGGTTGGTATGGTAGCTATGTGGGCTTTAATTTTACTTGAATAAATGAACCCAAGAAAAAAATTTTTAGTTAGGTTGGTTGTTGTTTTTTCTGCCTTGCTGGTTGCGGGGCTTTTTTATGTTAACTTTTTACCGGCAAAAAATGTTGTTTTCCATAAAGATTCGGTAGATGCTGGTCTGGGGACTTTTTCTGAAATTAGTAAAGCAAAGGTTTTAAAAGTTGTAAGCGAAGAGGCAGAAGTAAATAGCCGGTATTCTCAGTTAACAGGCGTGTATGAAGTGGAGATTTTAAGCGCAAGTGAAAAAGGTAAGAATGTAGTAGCTGAACTAAACGAACAGCTTACAAACTTACAGGCCCAAAAAATTCATGTGGGGGATAAAGTGGTCCTGGGCAAAATTCAGGATCCGGAAAACACCTCTTATGTAGTAATAGACCGTTACAGGCTTACAGTTTTAGGAATTTTGGGCTTGATTTTTGTGTTGATGGGTGTGTATTTTGGGAAAGAAAAGGGTTTAATGTCTTTGGCGGGTTTGGGTTTTAGTTTGTTTATTCTTTTAAAGTTTATCGCGCCTAACATTTTAGAAGGCAAAGATCCTATGTTGGTGACAATGGTGGGAGCCGGACTTATTTCTGTGGTATCTATTTTTTTGTCGCATGGTTTAAAAGACAGAACTTTGGTTGCGGTGGTCTCGACTATTTTGGTTTTGTTCACGGCTCAAGTTTTGGCTTTGGTTTTTATCCGATTTGGAACTTTTTTGGGTTTGGGTTCTAGCGAGGCTTTGTATTTGGAACAAGGCTTGCTTAAAGGTGTGGATTTGAGAGGTATGCTTTTAGCTGGTATCGTTGTGAGCACCTTGGGTGTTTTGGACGACGTGACGACTACTCAGGCCGCAACAGTAGAAGAGATACTTTTGGCAAAACCTCAAAGTAGTTTTTTTGAATTATTTACTCGAGCTAATTCGGTTGGTAAGGAGCATATTTCTGCGCTTATAAATACTTTGGTACTGGCCTATGCGGGTGCGGCCTTTCCATTCTTTTTACTTTTAACCTTTAGTTCCGGCCAGCCCGTATGGGCTATGCTTAACAGCGAGATGTTGGCAGAAGAAATTTTGCGCACTTTGGTGGGAAGCGCGGCTTTAATACTGGCCGTGCCCGTTACTAGTCTTTTGGCAGCCTGGTATTTTAGTAAAAAACAAAGCTAAAATGCTCTTGCCAAAAGGGTGTAAATTTGCTATAATGTTTAAGTCATCTTAGTTCTCTCTTTGAAAATAGTAAGTGCAAAATTGCATAAATTATTTTTTGGGGTAAAGTGTTAGGCTTAACGTTTTAGAGTTTATCTTACACGTTAGTTTAATTAGGAACTGTTTTATTTTTAGTAAGAGTGTAAGGTGAGCTCTTAGAAGAAAGCCAATCAAAAATGGCTAAGAAATTATTCGTAGGCAACTTGCCTTGGTCCACTACTAACGACGACCTTCAGGCAATGTTCAGCCAGCATGGTGCTGTTACTTCAGCTACCATAATAACTGACAAAGCTACTGGACGTTCCAGAGGTTTTGGTTTCGTTGAAATGGAAAATGACAACGAAGCAGACGCAGCAGTCGCAGCTGTTAACGGCAGCGACATGGGCGGCAGAAAGGTTATGGTTAACGAAGCAAGACCTATGACCGAAAGACCTCCACGCAGCGGTGGTTTCGGTGGTGGACGCGGCGGTTATAACCGCGGCGGTGGCCACGGTGGTGACAGAGGCGGCAACGACCGCTGGTAATTATTTTTTTACCTACAATAACCTCGTTTCCCTTTTTAAGGGAAACGAGGTTTTGATTTATATATAAAGATTGATATAATAACTTTATGCATAGAAGACATAAATACGACATACTAGTAATATTTAGCGCACTGGCTTTAACAGTTAGCGTTTACTTGTCCGTGGCCAAAACCATGAGTATAACAGTGCCGTGCGATATAACCGGCGGTTGTGAGTCGGTGCTATCGAGCAAGTATTCAGAAGTACTGGGCGTGCCTTTGTCTACGGTAGGTATTGTTTACTTTTCCTTAATACTTGTTACAGCATTGCTGGCTAATCATTATAGAAATGCGCAAAAAGCTTTAACTTTGTTTTTGGCCGGTGGTTCCATAGGGTCTTTGGTGTTTTTGTTTTTACAGTTTTTTGTTATCCGTGCTGTTTGTCAGTATTGTTTGTTAACAGATTTAACTACAATTCTTATGTTTATTCTCGATATAAACATTGAGCATAAGTCACACAGTTTAAATGTGCTATAATATATAGAGCATATAAATAAAATAAAAACTAAAAAAATATTTATGCCAAAAAATAATTCGACAACTGAAGAATATAATCCTCGTTGGTTTGTTTGGACAGTTGTCTTTCTGGTAGTTACCGGAGTGTCCTTGGTCGCTTTCATAACTCTAAGCGACTCCGGGGCTGATGGTTACCAAGAGGTAACAATAGGTAGGTCAGTAAAGCCTTCCGGCATGAGCCGCTAAACAAAAATCCGCATAGCTAAAACGCTTGCGGATTTTTTGTTTTTGTGCTATAATACCTGTAGTGAATTGCTAACAGAGCCAAAATTAGTTCTGTAAAAGCAAAGCTAAAAGTTCTAAAAAAGAACTTAGAAACAAAAACAAAATTCAAATGGAATTCGTCTTAAGTTTTTTTGGTTTGCCCCACAATTTCGGACAAAAGGTGGACAACACTTTTGTGCGAGCTTTTTTGCATGTAAAAGACCATTTTATACCGCATCATCGCAATAACTACCATCCTCACATGTTGGGTCACCGAAGTTTAGCTATGTTTTCCTTTTTGTTGGTGGCGGTAAAAATATTTACTTTGGGTGCATTAACCTTTGGTCCGGTCGAGTCGGCTTTTTCTTCGGCTATTACGGAGAGTAACATTATTTCACTGACCAACGCTTCAAGAGCTAGTTTTGGTTTAACGGCTTTAACTCAGAACTCTAAACTTACTGAGGCGGCTCAAGCTAAAGCAAATGACATGTTGGCCAAAGGTTATTTTTCACACAATACGCCCGACGGAAAAACGCCCTGGGATTTTGTAGTTTCGGCTAACTATAACTATTTGACTGCCGGGGAAAATTTAGCGGTAAACTTTTCGGAGGCTGAAGAGGTAGAAGATGCGTGGATGAATAGTCCGGGTCATAAAGCCAATATTTTAAATAAAAGTTTTGAAGAAATAGGCGTAGGCATTTCTCAGGGTTTGTACCAAGGAAAAAATGCCGTGTTTGTGGTGCAAATGTTTGGAACAGAGGCGGCACAAAAAGTTGTGTTAAATGATGCACCTACTCCGGTTGCTCCGCCAAGCACTGTTGAGAAAGTTGTTGAGGCTAAACCTGTAGAAACAAAAATAGATGCGAAAGCAGAATCACCGGTTAAAGCTTCTCCAATTGTTACCATGGAAAAATCCGCTGAAACTGCGGTGAGCCAAATAGAAGAAAAAACTAAAGTTGAACCGCTACCGGAAAAACTCGCAATTGCTGAAACGAACTTCGATAAGCGGGGCGAGTTGCTAAACCTTACGGCTGAGATTTTGGGTAACCCAGTTAAAGTTTTGGCTCGTTTTGGTAATTCGGCGGTACTTATGCAAGCAAGGTCCGATGGTTCGTGGGCTGGGGAAATAAAACTTTCTCAGCTAACTGAACAGGGAGCAGGGCTAGTGCTTGAAGCCTACGACATACGTGGTAACAAAATAAATAGCCAAGTGGCGGGTTTTGCCGGCAGTACGCAAAGTAACTTTAATGTAGTGCCGAGTGAAAAATCGGAAGAGAAAAAGGTGAGTCTGTTTGGAACAACTTTTTCGCCGAAAAATTTTGAACAAAAGTTTTATTTAATATCTATAGCTTTGCTCCTAAGTTGTTTAATTCTAGCCATAGGTATAAAGAGACATGTTCAGCATCTTTCTTTAATAGCCAATACAAGTTTTGTCATAGTGCTAACGCTTGGTTTCTGGCTAAAATAATAACTATCAAATTCGCCTCTAACCTAGAGGCGAATTTTTGTTTGGACAGCATTTAAAATAAATGGTATATTTGAACCAATATTTAATTTTTACTTATGAAAAATTTTATTGAAGCTTTGACTTTCGACGACGTGCTTTTGGTACCACAGTACAGTGAAGTGGTTCCAACAGATGTAGATACGACTGGCTGGTTTACCGCCAAAATTAAACTTAAAGAACCTATAACTTCCTCGGCTATGGATACCGTAACAGAAGGGAAGATGGCTGCGGCTTTGGCTGAAATTGGTGCTTTGGGCATAGTGCATAAAAATTTTTCTGTGGCAGAACAGGCTAGGCAGATTGAGATAGTCAAAACTAAAAAAGTTTCTTCCGAAAAACATCCGTTTGCGAATTTGGATAAACTCGGCAGGCTTATAGTTGGAGCGGCTGTGGGAGCCAGCGGGGATTATTTTGAAAGAGCTGAGAGTTTGGTTCGAGCGGGAGTAGATGTTTTGGTGGTAGATACAGCGCACGGACATTCTAAAAGAGTTTTGGAAGCCGTGAAAACTATAAAGCGAAAACTTAAAGTACAAGTGGTCGGCGGAAACGTGGCAACCTATGAAGGTACTAAAGCTTTAATCGCCGCCGGAGCAGACGCTGTAAAAGTAGGTATCGGGCCCGGAAGTATTTGCACTACACGTATGGTTTCGGGCTGTGGTGTACCGCAAATTTATGCTGTACAAGAGGCTGTTAGGGCTGCAAAGCTTAAAAAAATTCCAGTCATTGCAGACGGCGGCATAAAGTATTCGGGCGATATAACCAAAGCTTTGGCAGCCGGGGCTTCCTCGGTTATGATAGGTTCTTTGTTAGCTGGAACCGAAGAAGCGCCGGGTGAAGTTTTTGAAGAAAACGGCAAACAATTTAAATTCTATAGAGGCATGGGGTCCTTGGGTGCTATGAACCAAGGCAGTAAAGACCGCTATGGCCAAGAGAAGGTTGTGGGTGGAAAGCTTGTGCCGGAAGGTGTGGAAGCGAGGGTGCCTTTTAAAGGCAGCGTGCTAAATATAATTGAGCAGTTAACCGGAGGTTTAAGAAGCGGCATGGGTTACTCGGGCGCTAAGAATGTTGTGGAATTACAAAAGCGAGCTAAGTTTGTAAGAATAACCGGAGCAGGCTTAAGAGAAAGTCATGTGCACGATGTGCAAATAGTTAAAAAAGCTCCGAACTACCAAGTTTAAAATAAAACCGTCTTCCTTACAACAGGAGGACGGTTTTAAAATGTTGACACAATATACACGCTGCTATACTTTATAAATATGACCGACAACGTTGAAGAAAAAAAATACCCAAAAGCCGGAACCAAGTGGGAAAATACGGACGATGAATTTTTAAAGAAAGCCTATTTGGAAAAGCCAAATATGCTTTTGGCTGAGTTTGAAAAGTTTGTGGCAGGCTTAACGGTTAAGTTAGGGCGCGCCCCGGGCGGAATTAAGGCTCGTTTAGCCATGCATTTTACAGATGTTCCGGGTTGGGACTATTCTCGGCAGGAAGATTTAGACAAGCTAACAGCTCAATTTATAAAAGAAGAACACAACGAAACGCTGGCTTTAGAATACAAAAAATATTTGGAACAAAAAAATGAAACTTACTTGAATTTTATAAAGCGTTTGGGAAAAACTTTAGGTGGTGTTGAAAGTAAGTTTTTGTCTCATCGTTTAAAACAGCTGGTTGGCAGCATAGAGAAATATAAAAAAGATGATATAAATATTTATTTTGGTTTTAAAAAAGTTTTAGAACCGGAGAGTATAGAAATCCCTCAACTGGATTTAACAGGTAATGCGGAAAGCTTGCGGGCTTTGGAAATAATGGCGAAGACTACCAAGAATTTGTTTTTAACCGGAGAAGCGGGTACCGGCAAGTCTACTTTGTTAAATTACTTTAGAAAAACAACATCAAAAAATGTTGTAGTTTTGGCGCCTACCGGCGTTGCCGCTTTGAACGTAGAAGGTCAGACTATACACTCTTTTTGTGGATTTGGGCCCGACA
>CAZGAF010000030.1:0-5342 GCA_964523855.1 uncultured Candidatus Saccharibacteria bacterium
GAGCTCGCAACTCATGCACCATCATAGCTGTAAATTCCTGCCTCAATTTTTCCAAAGACTTTTCGGTCGTAATATCGTGAAAAACTACGTTAGCGCCAATTTTCTCCCCGGCTTCATTTTTAACTGGAGTAATATTTATTTCCACAGCTTTATTTTTAAGCACCACATCGGGCACGAAAATTCGCTTGTCCTCCGCCAAAGCTTGGTCTATCTTAGTTCGTAAATCGGTCTTACCGGCCAAAGCATCTACAATGTCGAACATAGTGATTTCGGTTTGCTCGGCAGTCTTAGAAGTTGTAATTTCCAAAATTTCCTTCACCGAAGGGTTAGCCACCAAAAGCTGATGATTTAAATCGACAGAAATTATACCATCTGTAATAGAGTCTATAACCGCTTCAAGTTTACCCTTTTCACTTTTCAAAACACCCTCCAGCCTGGTTACCGCCAAAGCTGCCTGGTTGGTTATTGTATACAAAATAGAAGCCTCGCTCTCGCCATAGCGCCCCACCTCGCCGGAAGCCACGTTTATTATTCCAACCAACTTTTCATCTATTACAACCGGTAAATTAAAATACGATCTTACCCCAACTCGGGAGTTATCGTCCAACAAATTGCCAGTCACACTTTCGTCAAACTTAGCAGGCTTAATCTCCTGGTTTAAAATAGCCTCAAAAGCCATTAAAACTTTTTCTTTAACTTCTTCTATAAACTCATGGCTAATGCTATTTTCAACATGGCATTTAAAAACCGCCCCTTTGTCGGTTATGAGCATATAAGAAACCGTATCGTAGGGCAGCAAATTTCCTAAGCTATTGGTAATAATTTCTACAACTTTAGTTGTGTCTAAGGAATACCCTATACGTTCGCTAATCTCCTTTAAAACTTGAGCCTGGTAAACTTTTTGCTGTAGCTGCATGCTTTGACTAAGACGCGTGCGTAAATAAGCCCTCTCTCTTAAGGTACGAAAAATATACCAAGCCATAACAATGGCCAGTACAATAAAATCTGCAACTAAAAGAATGTTGATTATCATAAACTAAAGGCTTAATAAGCCATGCTGGGATATTTTTGCTTTAAAACACCCAAAGCCATTTGGGTTACATAACTAGAAAGCACCGTATATTCCTGAGCAACATTTCTTAAAACCATAACAGGGTCTCCCGATATTTCCAAAACCACACCTTCATTGGAAACCTTTAAACCAGGCACTTTTCGAGCCGTGTCCAAAGCTATATTGGGGCCTAAAATTACTATTTGCTTTTGTATTAGTTCGGTTAAAAGCTTTTTATAATCCGCCTGCTCAGGCATGGTTTTTTCTCCTTTTTGTTTCTTCTTCTAAAAAATTTTAGTTTTTGTTTTTAAAAGAAAAGATTTTTAATTTTATTTCAAAAGTATTTTTTAGCCCTTTTATTATACCACATTTTTAAAGGGGCATAAAAGTACGCTGTAAATAAAAAGCTTTTAGACCTCTTTCACCCTTCCAAACCCCACGCTATCCCGAAAAACCTTGCCCGCTTTAAGTACCGGCGTATAAGAAACGGTAAATTTGCCGTATTTTGCATTCAAAACATCTACCGCCTTCATAAGCGCCCCTTTAGCTGTATGTTTTTTAAACAAAGACTGTTGGAACACATAGGGTTTTAAGTTAGCCAGAGTCACTCCAATAAGCTTACAATTGCCGAGAATTTTTTCGGAGTCTTGGAAAGTTTTTAAAATTCTTCTGCTTTCCCAAAACAAATCTCTGGCATCAAAAATCGGAGAACCTAAAGTTATAGAATTACCATAAGAGTTATACTCCCCATCTCTCACATACGCTACCAAAACATTCCCCCACAGCTTTTTATTCCTCAACCTCTCCGCTACCATTTCACATAACTTATACAAAACCGGCTCAAAAAATTCCAAGCCCCTATATTCTTTCGGTAAAGTATACATATGCCCAATAGACTTTATGGTTTCATCGTGCATAACTTTTGCTTTCCAGCTGCCATTTAAAAGCCCCATATTGTGTAAATGATACCCGTTTATACCAAAAGCCCTGATTAAACGACTCAAAGGATAATCACGCAAGTCTTTTAAAGATTTAATACCTAGTTCGTTAAGCCTTTTTTCTTGCCTTCTGGCTATACCCGGTATGTCCGTAAGCTTAAGTTCTTCATATAAATCTTCTTTTGTATACCACAAGGGGAATCCTTGTGTGACATTAGGATTCCCCTTGTAAACACTTGTCTCCAATGCAAAGTTTTTACCAAAGCATTCTACATTCTTCCTTCTTAATTCTTCATTTGTTATAACTACTATTCCGTCCGGTTTTTGCATGTCGCTGGCTATTTTGGCCAAAAGCTTATTTTTCCCAATACCTATGCTGCAAGTCATATAATCCCCCACTTCCTTTTTCATCCGGCTCTTTATTTCCAAAGCCACCCTGACCGCTTCTTCGTAAGGATTAACCGATAAATAATGGTCTAATCTTGCCTTGTGAAAGTATTTTAGTTCATTATTTTTAGGTTTTGTAATTAGTGCTGTTCTTTGAAATTTGTAATTTGTCATTTGGAATTTAACATTACAGCTTGCTGTAATGTCCGCATATGCTTCGTCTATACTAGCCGGCTCTACAAAATTACTATAATCCCTCAAAACTTTTAGAAACAACTTATGATATTTTCTATAAGCTTCAGCACGAGTGTGGGTTAAAATAATTCTAGGATACAACTTTTTAGCTTCCCAAACAGGCGTACCAGTTTTTATACCCCACTTTTTCGCCTCTACACTAGCGGCAATAATAATTCCGCCCAAATGTTCGCAAACACCCAAAGGCTTCCCGCGCCATAGCGGGTTATCTTGCTGCTCTACGGAAGCAAAGTAACTATTCATGTCTAGATGCATTATTACGCTAAACATAGTAATATCCTTAATCCTTGATCTTTTATTTGAATAGGTCAAGGATAAAACTGTGCATTCGTTCACCTATGTATTTTAAAACCAAGTCTAAAATTTGGCAAGTAAAAAAATCCACAAAATAAAAACGTCAGCTATATAAGCTAACGCTGTTTGCGGCTAGGCCCCAAAGCCATTACACAACCTTCCTTAAGTAGGACGGGAAACGTAAAGCGCGCCAAAGGATGGACCACAAATAAATCCGGCGGCTCCTCAATTAGCGCTTCCATAACAAACCCATACTGGTGGAGATGACCCAACCAAACAACTTGGTATCTCCTTCTGCGCTTTGCATGCAAAAACTTTCGAACCAACTCGTCACGCCGATCATAGCCAAAAAAGGCTACTTTGAAAGGTGGCTTATGATTATGCCAACTCATATACCCCCCGACAAAATTAAAAATCCTTTCCTAAAAACGAGAAGTCGCTTTTAAAAAAGGATCTTTAAAACTACGACCAAAAATGAGTTTATCACTTTTAGCCAATCTGTCAAATTATAAAAACCTAATGATGACCATGATGGTGTGCGTGCAATTCTTTACGGATATGAATATGCCTTTTTTTATGAAGTAAAAACACTACCGCCACCATAACCAAATACCCCACCCATAATTCCCAGGCCAAGAAAATTCTTGTCCCCAAAATTCCAGAGGTTATAATCAAGTCTAAAAACAAATCGAAGCCTAACCAAAATATGCAGACAAATATCGCTTCAAAATAACTAATAACTCCAAAGCGTCTGACTAAGACTAAAGAAACAAAAGCGACCAAAAAGAAATATAAGTAAAAAGCAAAACTGCCTTGCCCAAAATAACCGTCAAAATAAAAAAACCTCATTGCCAGCAAAAAAGCCCACTGGAAAAAGGTTATTAGAAAAAATCGGCTTAAGTTCATACTTTTTTACGTGTTCTTACGGAAGTCTTTTTGACGGAAGAATTTTTTAAAGCAGCTTTAGTCTTTAATCGTTTTATAGGAGTTTTGGACTTTAAGAATTTAGATGTACTACTAGTTAAATTTTCCAGCTCAGCCAAATTATTTTCTAGTTTTAGTGCGACATTCTCTAGCTTATGCTGGAAAACCTCCGGCTTGATTTGACGGGAGCTGTAAAAAAAGCTGGCAATATAATCCACTAATCCATTATGAACATTTTCATGATAGACAACTTTATACCAGTATTCTCCTACCCACATACCATAAACCAAGCCGACAATTAACGCAGCGGAAAGAGTTATATAATCCCAAATCAAAAAATTATAATATTCAAAAACAATATCTTGCGACGTAACCAAATTCAAATACACAAACACAGCAATTCTGTGCAATATAAAAAACACAAGCAACCCCATAAGGCCTGAAAGAATTAGGTAGACTGACCTCCTAAAGGCATTTATCATTTTGGTTTCTAAAAGTTTGTTTATTTTATTTATTATAAAATAAATTCAAACAAGTTGCAAACCCCGAATTGTCCACAGACCCCAACAAACACAAAAAGCCAAAAATTTTACCTGACACTAAGTATGCTTCGCTTATAACTGTCTAAGTTATCGAGTGCCACACCCGTGCCTTTGGCTACACACAAAAGAGCTTCTTCTGCTACATAACAAGGCACACCAACACTTTGCGCAATATATTTGTCTAAATTTCTAAGTAAAGCTGTACCGCCCGTCATAACCATTCCTTTGTCTATTATGTCTGAAGCTAACTCCGGCGGCGTGTCTTGTAAAACGGTCTTTACCGCTTTTGCAATTTCATATAAGTCATCGTTTATAGCATCAACAATTTCGTTGGTCGAAACGCTAACAGTTTTAGGCAAACCGGTAACCATATCTCGGCCCTTTATTTCCATAACTTCTTCTTCCTTTAAATGCATAGCGCTACCAATAGTAATTTTTATTTCTTCCGCTGTCCTGTCGCCAATTGCAATACCATGCTTCTTCCTAACATACTCGATTATAGATTGATCGAGTCTATTGCCCGCAACGCGTACCGAAGTTGAATTCACTATACCTCCCAAAGACAAAACTGCAACATCGGTAGTTCCGCCACCAATGTCAATAATTAAGTTACCTCTAGCTTCAGCTATTGGTATACCGGCGCCGATAGCGGCCGCAACGGTTTCCTTTATAACATAAGCTGCCCTAGCTCCAGCCGCCTGAGCAGCTTCAATAACTGCACGTCTTTCGGTTGAAGTTATACCACCAGGAACAGAAATCATAACCTCGGGCCTAAAAAATCTTACCTTTCCCAAAGCTTTGTTAATAAAATATCTAAGCATAGCTTCGGTTACTCTGTAGTCTGCTATTACGCCGTCTTTCATAGGCCTGCTTGCAATAATAGTTTCAGGCGTTCTGCCCAACATTTCTTTCGCTTCCTGACCCACAGCCAAAACATGGTTGTCACTAATA
>CAZGAF010000030.1:5352-11054 GCA_964523855.1 uncultured Candidatus Saccharibacteria bacterium
GCAGTACCTAAATCTATACCTACTTTTGAGTCAAACATACGTCTTTTTTTAGGGTTTTTACTAAAATAGTCAGCTTATTATACCAAACCCAAATGATTGTAACAACTCGGTTTATGCTGTAAAATATGGATATTCATAAATTCTTGTTAAAAGGAAAGTTCAGAAAAATGACCAAACGATCAAGATATTTACTCATACTACTCGGGGCCATAATCTTTGCGATTTTGGCACCCTTTATAGTTTTTTATTCTTCCGGACTAACTCTAGACTGGCAAAATAAAAGACTAGTTAAAACTGGCATTGTCGCTTTTAAAATTGACCCAAAAAACTCCAAAGTTTTTTTAGACGGCACAGAAAAGATTGGCGCCCATGAAAATATTAAATTTTTATTGCCGAAAGATTACGAACTAAAATTTGAACAGCCAGGTTTCTGTAGTTGGCAAAAAAAACTCACGGTCAAAGCTGGCGAAGTGACATGGGCCAGTCCTTTTGGTAACAAAATATTTTTACTAAAAGAAAACTCTACCGCCATCAACGTTTTTGAAAACGCCGACGACTTCTTTTATAAGGACGATACTTTGTATTCTTTACAAAGTAACCAGCTGTTTGTTCAGAACCTAAACGACAAAACTCAATATGCGATCAAGCTCCCCCTACTAGCAACTTCCCTAGAATTTATAGACCAAAATAAATTCATGGCTAAAATCAACTCTTCAGAAGCAAATAACAGCTCTGTTTTTATAGATACCGAAAGTAAAAAAACTTTCAATCTTTCCTCGGTTTTCGAAACCACACCGAAAATTAAAATTTCAGGTCAACAAATATTCGCCTTAGAAAACAACACTCTCTACAAAACCGCTCCGGACTTCTCTTCCAAAACAGAATATATAAAGAATACCTTTGAATTTTCAATCTTAGAAGACACCTTGTACTACTTATCGACCACCACTACTAGCACAACTCTTACCGCCATGTCTTTGTCTACCGGCGAAGCAACTTTAGTTAGCACCTTGCCCAAACTTACCAATGCCGAAATTCTTATCACGGCTCAAAAACAAATATTCGTTCAAGGCGATAACCAACTTTATTGGATAGGCTTCGAATTAAAAAACTTAGGTCTTGCGACCGAAAAACAGTTCGAACCCTTTTTACCAAAACTCATTTATGCCGGAGAGGGCGAAATTAGCTATTTTGACTTTAACAAAAAAGAACCCAAACTAATATCTCGTAGCCGAGAAACCATAGAACATCCAATCCTGGCTAGCAATATTGGTTATGCACTTTGGCAAAAAGACCAAACCATAGAAGCTCTAGAGCTAGACACCCGCGACCACCAAAACTCTTGTTTAATTTATAAAGCCCAAGCCTTACAAAAATTCCAAACAGACGAACAAAACCGCCGGCTTTTTGTTTTAGACGGCGGTAATGTTAAAGTTATTGAGTTTCGCTAAATGAAAAAAGTATAAGTAACACAGCCATTCATTCTGCATTCTAAATTCTGAATTCTTCATTTTCCGTATTCTACATTCTGCATTTTTAATTTTTGAATTTATACGCATCAATCGCTTCATTTACCAATTTGTCTGCTTCTTTGTTTAGCTCCCTACGCACGTGAACAAAATTCACGTGTTTAAAGTTTTTACACAGTTTAATTACAATCTCAGCCAAAGGTTTTAGGCCCGGGTCCTTGACTTTATACTGTCCTGTCATTTGTCTAACAATTAACTCCGAATCCATTCTGACTTCCAAATCTAAGTCTGAAGATTTAGGCTCCAAATTTCCCGAAGTCTTCTCCAAAGCTAAAATTAAAGCTTTGTACTCAGCCTGGTTATTTGTAGTTTCTCCAATATATTCTCCTTTTTCGAACAGCATAGTACCCTGTTCGTTTTTTATTACGACTCCAATACCTGCAGGACCAGGGTTACCTCTCGCTCCCCCATCTGTATTGATAATTAATTTCATAGTATAAAGTTACATACCCAAATTTTATAAAAAAGCGCAAACTTCTAACTTTTAGATTAATTAATTTTTAAATCTAAAATTTTAAGCTTCAGTCTTCGCTGTCCATTCCATACGTCTTCCAAAAGCTCACACATAGCCTGAACTTTAGAACCTAACGGAATTACACTCACTTTATTTGACTGGTTAAAGGCAATAGCCGAAAAGGTTTTATTATCTTTGCTTAGTTTTAACTGTACATGTTTACCATTTTGCCCTACCAGCTTATATGATACCATGTCTAAATCTTTAACTAAAAATTTTGGCTGCGGATTACCTACCCCATAAGGCTCCAAAATGGACAAAAGTGAGGCAGTTTCTATATTTAATTCCGAAGACAAAATTTCCGCCTCCGCCTCAAAAACGGCCTCCAAATCTTCAGGCTTTAAATTCTTTTCGGTAAACTCCAAAATTTTTGTGTAAAAACTTTCAAAACGACCAGTTTCTAAAGTTAAGCCTGCCGCTTGCTTGTGGCCCCCAAAACGCTCTAAGTCCTCGGCCGCATACTTTAGCGCGTCTATAATGCTAAAATCACCCACCGTTCTGGCAGAACCGGTGGCCAAATTACCCTCTTTCGACAAAACTATAGACGGCTTGTTAAATTCCTCGCCCATCTTACCAGCAGCCAAACCAACCACCCCTTTTGACCAACCCTCTCCCATTAAAACTAAAAATTTTCTGTCTATAATTTTCTCCGCCTCTTCTCTGGCTTCGCTCATTATCCTTTCGGTTAAATCTTGACGGCGTTTATTAACCCCTTCCAAATATTCTGCCTTTTGTTTTGCCAAATCAACATTTTCTTCCAAAAGTACGTCCAAAGCCACCCCAGCATGCTCGAGTCTCCCGGCTGCATTCAGCCTGGGCGCCAATACAAAACCTAAAGTATAGGTGTCGGGCTTTTTTTGTTTAAAATCCAAACCCGCTGTTTCGCACAAAGCCTTCAAGCCTGCCCACTTGGTTTTTTCTAAAACTTTTAAACCATACTTAACCAAAATCCTATTTTCACCCATTAACTCATGACAGTCAGCCACAGTACCAATAGCCACCAAATCGAGCAGCCATTTCTCCCAACCCGGCTTTAATTTTGGGTTTATTACTTCAGATTTTGAGTTCTTTAAAACCGCCATAGCTGTTTTAAATGCAACTCCCACACCGGTAATTTCTCTGTAAGGATAAGTATCAGCCGGGTTCTTAGGGTTTATAAGAGCGAAAGCTTGAGGCGTAGGCCCGATTATTTCATGGTGGTCCGTAATAATAAAATCCACCCCATTTTCTTTACACCAGTCCGCCACATCACATGAATTAGTTCCGCAATCAACAGTTATAATAAGCGTCACACCCTCGTTCTTTAACTTTAAAATTGCTTCCAAATTCACACCATAGCCTTCGGTAAACCTGTCCGGAATATAACTCTCTACTTTTGCGCCCAATTCTTTTAAGCTTAATCTCAAAACGGCGTTTGCTGTAACCGCGTCCGCATCATAATCCCCATAAATGCAAATTTTTTCGCCTGAATCTATAGCATGCCAAATTCTATCTACGGCTTTTTGCATATCCACAAATAAAAAAGGAGACTCCAGTCCCTCGTATTTTGGATCTAAAAAATTTTTTACTTTTGCCTCTTCCCTAAGCCCACGATTATACAAGATATTTGCCAAAACACTTGGCAAGTCTTTGTATAAGTCTTTGTGAGTCTCTGGGATGCTGGGCTTTATTTTCCAACGCTTCATATGCTTTCAAAAAATTCAAATAAGGACTTTAAACCATAGTCTCAATACTTTTAAAGACCTTTTTAATTTCACACTTTTACTTTTAAACCTTACATTTGTTCCAACAAATTTATACCCGTCATTTCTTGAGGTTTAGGCAAACCAAAAAGTGACAAAACTGTTGGCGCAATG
Source organism: uncultured Candidatus Saccharibacteria bacterium (assembly GCA_964523855.1). GTDB lineage: Bacteria > Patescibacteriota > Doudnabacteria > UBA920 > UBA920 > JAEUSF01. The sequence goes on from CAZGAF010000030.1 coordinate 9,252, forward strand.
TCCGATATAACCCCGCCGGGTAAATTCGCAGACATATCCTGATAAGTTTTATTGGCGGGGATTTTAAATTTCCAATCTGCGCTTATAAATAAGCACGGTACTGGATTAGTGGTATGATCTTTATCGATTTCCCCAGTCTTCACGGAAATCATCTCTTCTACATTACCGTGATCAGCCGTAATAAGCAAGGCCGCACCGGCAGCCAAAGCCGCATCTACTATTCGCTTTAAATACGTATCAATAAATTCAACTGCTTTAATGCTCGCCTGTAAATTACCCGTATGCCCAACCATATCGCAATTTGCATAGTTAGCTACAAAAAAATTGGTGTTTGTGCTGGTAATTTTTTGAGTCAATACGTCTGTCATTTCGTCCCCGGCCATTTGAGGACTGTCGACATAATTTTTTGCATTGTTGGGACTCGTAACTATCTGCCTTTCTTCTCCCGGGTACGGATCGGTTTTCCCGCAATTAAAAAACGAAGTTACATGGGCATATTTTTCGCTCTCGGCAATATGATACTGCGTATATTTGTTTTGAGACAAAACTTCAGCTAGGTTATTTTTTAAATCCGAAGGTGGAAAAGCCACATGAGCTTTTGGCAAATTCTGCGAATACTCTGTCATTGTGCAAAAATAAACATTCTGTAAAACCGGTTTTCTAAAATTCTCAGGCACTTGTTCAGGAGCTACAAAAATTTGCGCTAATTGCAAAGCCCTGTCTTGCCTAAAATTAAAAAATATCACTCCGTCATTCTCTTCTATTTTCGCCATCGGCTTTTGCTCAAAGTTGGTTATTACAGTCGGGGGAATCATTTCGTCAAAAATCTGTTTCTCGTAATTCTGTTTAATAACTTCCTCAGCCGAAGCCGAGTGCAGTCCCTCGCCGTTTACCAAAACTTTGTAAGTATCGTAAGTTTGCGCCCAATGTCCACCGCGGTCCATAGTATAAAATCTTCCGCCTATTGAGGCTATAACCCCTATCCCAATTCTCGAAATACGCTCCTTAACCTTTTCAAGCTCTTGTAAAGCTACTCTTTCCCCTGTGTCCCGCCCGTCCGTAAACATATGAATAAAGACATCTTTCAAACCCATTTCCGAAGCCATACCTAAAAGCGCAAACATGTGTTCGTCTAAACTATGCACGCCGCCGTCCGAAACCATACCCACCAAGTGAAGCTTAGATTTATTTTTTATACAATGGTTTACAGCTTCTCTTAAAACAGAATTTTTAAAAAATTCTCCGTTCTGTATAGCCATGGTTATGCGCGGCAAGTCTTCACCGACTATTCGCCCGGCCCCAATGTTTAAATGTCCGCTCTCGCTATTACCCATCTGCCCCCAAGGCAAACCAACCAAAGGTCCGCTAGCCTGCAAAGTCAAACTTGGGTAATTGTTAACCAAATTATTTAAAGTGGGTATACGGGCACGCAAAACCGCATTGCCCGTAGAAGGACCGGCCACGCCAAACCCGTCCAAAATAACCAAGACAACTTTTTTGTAAATTTTGTTTTGCATGTTTAAAGCCAATTTTCTTAATTTGGCCATCTAAATTATAACATAAAAAACCTTTTTAATTCACGATGTAGTATTAAATTATTAAACCTCAATATTTATAAACATTGAGGTTTAAAATACTATCTTATCTTTATTTTTAAATCCAAAACCTTATATAAGGTTAACACAAAGTACGGAACAACTAAGAAAAATAAATACTCCTCAATGGGCAGCGGTCCAATATTTATTCCAAATGACCTCCTCCCCGGGTTCCGAAGACTCCACCCGGGGTTTCCAACTCGGCATG
>CAZGAF010000031.1:0-9961 GCA_964523855.1 uncultured Candidatus Saccharibacteria bacterium
GAAAAAGTCGTCCTTCCCCGGGTTGTTCTTATCTAGATTATGGTTATGTCTCATAACCAACCTTATATCTTCCGCAGTTGCTCCGGCTAACTTTGAATCTTCCACCTCCACAATAGCAAAAAGCAAATAATCTATACCCAAAAGTTTTTTTTGCGCTGTATTAATAGGCATATACATAACACTGTCTTCATTGCCACCTAAGCCGCCTCTCGGCTCATAAACCCCAATCACTTGAAAATTCAAATCCCCCACTCTAACCAACTTGTCTATAGGGTTTTCATCTTTAAATAGATCGGACGCAAGCTGACTACCTAAAATTATTACCTGTGCGCCACCGGTATCCTCGCCCGAAGTATAAAAACGACCCATGGCAAGCTTGCCTTTGTCTATATCGAACCTAGATGCCGAAGCACCATACACCATAACATTTTTTGCGGTGTTCTGGTAGGAAGTAACTTTTTGACCGACCACCATACCATAGGCATTCTTTACGTTGGGCAAACGCTTTATGTCTTCTACATCTCTATTTTTAAAAGTTGTAATTGCCACTGGAGAACGCGCGCGACTCTGGTCATTACTTGCTGACCCTGCCCCTCTGTTCTTAGTGCTAGGCGGCACTCTGGTTTCTACAAATAAAGTATTTGTACCAAAAGCTTCGAGCTGAGAATTTATTAAACTTCTAAAACCCGCTCCGGCTGACAAAACTAAAATTACCGTAGCAATACCAATAACAATACCCAAAGTCGTCAATCCTGTTCGGACCGGGTTTGCTCTTAAAGCTTTTATAGATTGTGCAAATGCTGTAAACATAGATATCTTTGATCTTTAATCCATAATCCTTTGCCCTGAGGTCAAAGATAAAAGATTAAAGATAAGGGATTACACTATTCATACCTCAGCGCTTCGATTGGGTTAAGTTTAGAAGCTTTAAAGGCCGGGTAAAGCCCAAACACCACGCCAGTTAGAACCGAAACCCCGACTGCAAGCAAAACTGAATTGGGAGAGATATAAAAGGCCCAATCATAACCCAAAGCAATCATAAGCAAAGAAACCAAATACGCCACAATACTACCTAGCATAATTCCAACAATCCCGCCCAAAAAGGTTAAAGTTCCCGCCTCAAGCAAAAACTGGTTTCTAACTGCGCCATTACTTGCACCCACTGCTTTTCTAAGACCAATTTCTCGAGTTCTTTCAGCTACAGTTACCATCATGATATTTAAAATACCTATTCCACCCACCAACAAAGCTATAGCCGCCATAGAGGTTAAAAATATTCTGAGCGCATCGGTAATAGTTGTTAAAATATTTGCCGCGTCGGCAATACTTCTAACAGTAAAGTCTGCGTCAACATCTTTTTTTATACGATGCCTTTCCATAAGCAGAGCTCTTATTTCATCTCGCGTAGCATTTACATTTTCCGCCTTATCCACTTTTACGTTTATCGCCTGCAAATGACGTATACCCAAAAGTTGTTTTTGACCAATTTCCAAAGGCATAAAAATTTGGTCGTCCATATTCTGGAAAAAAGCACTGCCTCTTTCGGCAATAACTCCAACCACTCTTAAAGGTACCCCAATGCTATCTCCCACCCTTACTTTTATTACCTGACCTATGGGGTCTGTTCCGCTTTGCCCAAATAACTGCTCTGCTACATAAGAACCCAAGACCACAACATTGTCGTTACCTTCGCCTTCTCGTTGGTCAAAAAATCTTCCTGCTTCAAAATCTATAGGCGTAACTTGCGGGTACGTATACTCTGTGCCGGTAAAATAAGTGTCGAGCTCTTGGTTTTGCCACGAAACTGAAACACTGCTTTGCACTGCCGCGGCCACAGCTAATGCGTTTGGTACTCGGGAAGGGTCTCTTATACTGTCTGCGTCTTCTTTGGTTAAAGTTGTAACTACAATTCCAAATATTTGAGAGGGCGGACCTTGTTCGTCGCTCTTCCCTGGTTGAACCGAAAGTAAATTGGAACCAAGTTTTGTAACCTGACCGACGACCAAAACCTGGGCTCCTTCTCCCAAAGCCATAATTACTATAACTCCCGCCACACCAATAACAATGCCCAAAATAGTCAAAAAAGACCTGCCTTTTCGGGCTAAAAGTGTACGAAAAACGAGTTTTATTGTGGCTATAAAGTTCATTATAACAAGAAGAAAGAATTAAGTATTAAGTATAAAGTATTAAGATCAGCCTTATAAAATTTTTATTTATAAACTCCCCCGGATTCATAATTCATAATTCTTACTTCATAATTCTATTTAACCAATTCTTTATCGGCTGTTGCTATGGTCCTGTCCTTAACTTTTTCATCGCTGACTATTAAACCGTCTTTCACTCTTATAATTCTTTTGGCATGGTTAGCTGTGTCCATTTCGTGAGTAACTAAAATTATGGTTCTGCCTTCGTTATTAAGTCTTTGTAAAATACTCATAACTGTGTTTCCGCTTTTGCTGTCCAAGTTACCGGTAGGCTCGTCGGCAAAAATAACCGCCGGGTCACAGACCAGCGCCCTGGCTATAGCCACGCGCTGTTTTTCTCCACCAGAAATTTGGTTTGTAAAAAAGTCTAAACGGTGCCCCAAACCCACAGCTTCTAGTGCCGCTTTAGCGAGCTTGTCATGGTCCTTTTTCTTACTATATATAAGGGGCAGTTTAACATTGTCTAAAACCGAAGTCCTGGCTAAAAGGTTAAAGGCTTGGAACACAAAGCCTATGCGTTCGTTTCTAAGCTCAGCCAAATATTCATCTTCAAAACTTTTTGTATCCCTGCCTTCAAAAAGGTACTCGCCCGAAGTGTAGCGGTCCAGAAAACTCAATATATGCATTAAGGTAGATTTACCACTACCCGACGGTCCCATAATAGCTACAAACTCACCCTTTTCAATGTTAAAAGTCACCCCATGCAAAACCGAAGTCACCACATCTTCGTTAACATAATCTTTAGTTAAATTTTTTACCTGTATTAGGCTCATAGAGGGATAAAAAATGAATGAATATATAAGTATTATAGCCTAAAAATCTCAATTTGCCCATAAAAAAACCGAAGCCAAAAAAGTTTCGGTTGTGCTAAAGTAAACCGCAGCCCGCTTTAGCTCGGGCTAGATCCACGGCACAGAATCAATTTCCCATGCGCTGTTCATGGCACCTCCTTTCTGATTTACTATCACACAGAAGCAACGTCCTGCCCCTCTTTCCGTGCGTTGATTTTTGCTCGGCCCCTCACACGATCCGCCGCGTACTTTTCAGAAGCCGAAAATGATTCAACCGTCCGAGTCCCCACGCAACCCACTGTATGACAGATTGCTACATTACTTAACACAGTCAACTCTTGACCACATTGTGGGCAATCCATATATCCCCCTAAAAATAAGTCTCCAAACAAAAACTCCCAATAGCCTTGAGCCACCGGGAGTTTGAAGTCAAGTACTACTTAACTCAAAATTTCCAGCCTCAAGCGCCTGGGAGTAAAATAAAACCAAAAATTTTGAGTCAAATTGTTCATTTCCGTAATTATAGCAATTATATTTACTCTGTCAAACCCGCCAATTTACGTACCCTGCTCTTCTTTAGGCACAACCACAGAATAAATAGTCGGCATTGCCAAATTCAAACTTTCCTTTAAAGTCATTTTCTCTGCTCTTAAAGAAAATTCCTGGTACAAATCTTTTCCCTGCAAATACAAATCCATAGCAGAAACCAACCCCTCAAACACCAAAGTACTTTCGCCAAAATTCTTAGTCGGAACAGGCCCAACTTTTAAAGCCAGCTCTTTCTCGCCCATTTCTTCCAGCATATCTATAAATTTGCTTTTAACCGCACTTAACCAAGTTGTTTGAGTAAAGCCACCCACACAAGCAAAACCAGTAAGTAAAAAAACTACAAAATACAAAGGGCTGGAAGGATAAATTTTTCTGGTCTTAAGCAAACCGATTACATCTTCCGGCAAATCTTTTAAAGGCTCTCGACGCCCTTTTTCATCTATACCCCAAAACATGTAAGTATGCTCTTCGTGTAAATATTTTTCCCATAAAGCCCTGCCCTGCTCCGAAAAAACCAACCTACTTAGTATATGGCCCGGATCCTTAAAAACCTCCAACAAATAATCAAGCACAACACTTTCAACAGGCAAAAAAATGGTTTTAGGAGCAGAAGGAAAAACTTTTTGCCAAAATACGCGACTCGCCTTGCAAGCTTGAAGAGAGAAATTTGGCAAACTTGTGTCTATATAAAATGCATCGGCAAACTTAGCTCCCAATTCTCCATGTTTTTCATTAAATTTTTTTATATCTTCCACAGTCAATGCGGGAGCAGAAAAAACCGGTAGAGTTTTTAGCCTGTCCGGGAAAAAGGAAACGCGCCTCTGCTCGTTGTTTTCATGATATATAACCGAACCGGACCAAGACGAAGTGTTGTTTAAAGACACGCTCTCGCAGGAAAATAAAACTGGCATTTCATCCTGCTTAAAATGCAGCGTGAATATAACATCAGCGTTTAAGAAAATAGGGTGCCCCCACAAACCCAAATGGCCAACAGTCGAAACCAGAGGGTTTTTTCGTAACTGCCCAATACATTTTTTTGCTAGGTCAGGCCCGTACAAATTCTGCAACCATTTTTCGACAATTTTTAAAAACGCAGGATCGGGTTCAGCCTGACAAAGACCCCAACCTTCTTGTATATATTTTTTTAGAGACCAATCGCCAAAGCTTTCTTCTATTTCTCTTAGAACTGGCCTTCTTTTAAATACCGCCTCCCTCATACGGTCTAAATTTTGAGAGTCTTTCATACGGAATAATATTATAAAGCAAAGACCCTGAAGTGTGTAGAGATAAAGAGAAATTTAATAATTTTGACTTTAAATAAGCATTTTTATCCCCCAACCACCCCAACCGCTTTTTGTATATAAAAAAATACCCGAGAAACTCGGATATTTATTGCGCAAGACAATGCTTGCACTTCGTAAGTCCCTTGTGGGACGAAGAAGTAGCAGGAATGGTGGGGATTTCACCTCGTCACTCTGCGGAGTGACTTCACTACCACGGGATAGCGATAAAATGTATACACATAAAATAAAAGCCCTACTTCGCTAAAGCTTCGTAGGGCACTTCTTCGCGTATATAGGATTTTACAACTTCTTCGATAATGTATGATTGTGCAAAACTAATGCTTGCACTTCGTAGCCTTGGCGAAGAAGTGGTGGGAACGGTGGGGATTATCGCTCTCGGTTTCCGCTGAAACCTCGCTTGTCCAGGGGTTGCGATAAACTGCCACAGGCAGTTTGTCGATCGCTCGGCTACAACTTTTCCTGCAGGAAAAGTCTGGCCTCGCTGCAACCCCGTTCGATCCCCACCTCTCGACACATCAAATACAAAATCCATTACCGTAAGGGTAATGGATTTTGTATGGTGGGAACGGTGGGGATCGGACTCGGAACATCTGCCTTAAATCCTCAACAAACCCGGGAAGTAAATGTCTGTTAAAACTATCTCAAACCTGAATTGTTAAGCTGCTTACAGGTACACGTTATTCCAACTACCGAAAAAAGTCAAATGGTTACTTGTCCTCAACTCCAGAAAATTCTGACAGTATTTCATCGTTCTTTGAAAGGGCTTCCTCTGCCTGTCTGATGGCTTTACGGGTGGGCAGCAGGTTGTATTTTTCAAGGTCACGCTTGTAGATTTGCTCAACTGTAGAAGGGTGCATTGGCCTATATTCAGTGCCTATTTTGCCGGGCATTAGCTCTCCCAAAACTCTGTATTTATAGGTGTCCGGGTCCAGTTTCCTGAGGAGTACTATTGCCTTGTTCCTGATTTCGTTTGGGTAGTTCATAAGGCCATTATACGCCAACTACCTAATAAATCAAGTCTGTGAAAGTGGACAAAGTGGATATCTTTCAGGCGGCGGCCTGTAGCGCCAAAACCCTGTGCGTGTTTAGTTCTTTGTGATTACGGGCGTTCATGTAGCAACTGTCGCAGTAGCCGCGGGCTAAATGCGGTCTTCTAGTCTGCCCGCATTCTATGCATTGGTCATGGCCCTTGGCCCACCGGATACTTGCCATTTGGGAAGTCACCGCCTCTGCCAGGCCGTAATTCATCTTGGTATTGACCATTGCCTTGAGCATGACCTGGTCTACGCCCACGTAGCGTTCTGTCACCTGTACCGAAGAGTGCCCAAGCAGGGCTTGCAGGAATCTTATATCCACGCCATTGCCGTGCAGGAGGGTGGCAAAAGTTCTCCGCAGGGCGTGAGGCCTGACTTTAAACCCAAGCGTTTTGGAAATCCGCCGCATCATTTTCCGGACGTCTTCCGGCCGTAGTCTGGCCAGTTCGTAGCCCGGGTGGTGGACTACAAACAATGCCGGGTCGCTGTCCGTCCTCTGCGCCAGATATTTTCGTATCCAGTCCATTGACCATTGCCTGAAGAATACTTTTCGCATCTTGCCGCCCTTGCCGGTAATATAGGCGCTGCCATCCCCATAGTCTATGCTGGTGCGATCCAGGGAAAGCAGTTCCGATATGCGCATGCCGCTGTCCAGGAATCCTGCCACAACCGCCATCAGGCGGATGCCATGAATTGTCTGGGTTTCTATTATGGAGATAATTTTTTCCACCTGGCTGACGCTGTAAAATTCCACGTCCCGCCATTTAATTTTTGGCAGTTTAATCTTTTCCAGCGGGAACAGTTCCATGTCCCTTTCCTCACGGCAATAGCGGAGGATGGATCGCAACATGCTGAGGATTTTATGAAGGTAACTTATGGCGCATCCGCGTTCCAGAATGGATTTTCTCAAAAGCAGGACATCGTTCGCGTCCAGGTTTTCTATAGGCTTGTCGCCGAATATCTTGTTTATGAGCTTTACACCCCGGCCGTAGCCCACCAGCGTGGTTTTGGCGACCGGCGTTTCTTTTCCAAACTGGCAATAGACCAGAAATTCCTGGGCAATGTCTTTGAAATAATGTTGTGTCTGAATTGGTTCCATAAATAACGCAAAACCTCGCCGCCGAGACAATCAACGGGAGGTTTTGAGTACGTCCCTGCGCCGCCTTGGGGGGCGGCACCGGGCGTGGAAAGAGCCATGAAGCTCTCACAGCCAACATTGTACTACAAAGCCGTTGTTGTCTCAAACCCTGACGGGTGACCCTTGCGGGCAACGGTGTATTCTCTTAAGTTTTCAAGGTGAAACTGCGGTTTTCACCTAACACTAGAGCGGGGTTTGTAATAAGTCAAACAAGCCCGAAGTGGATAACTTAAAAATCCGCCCGTCAGCCTCCAAATCCGGCAAAGGCGAATTTTGCTTTTTGTTTCGGGTTTGAATTATAAACCCGGCCGGTAAAATTTTCGTCAAAGATTTGGTAAAATTTTTTCAAAGTTTTGACTTTACATAAGCGTAAAAAAATTGTAAAAAGCGGGCCAATATGATAAAATTTAGTTGAGGGGATATTTTTTTGATGAAAATTTTACTGGTAGAAGACGACGAATCGATATCAAAAGTTTTAAAGAACGGCCTTGAGACCGAACTCTTTGCCGTGGACGTTGCCACCGACGGAGAGGAAGGATCGCTGATGGGGCGCAGCAACGATTACGATCTGATAATTCTGGACGTAACCCTGCCGAAGAAAAACGGTCTGGAAGTTTTGGCCGACATTCGCAACAAGGGCAAGACCGTTCCGGTGCTGGTTCTTTCCATTGAATCTGAAACCGATTTAAAAGTTAAACTGCTGGACGCCGGAGCCGACGACTATTTGAACAAGCCGTTCTCTTTTAAGGAATTACTGGCGCGCATCAGAGCGCTGCTTCGCCGGCCAAAAAAGATTGAAGCCGAAGTGCTTTCAGCGGACGACTTAAAACTCAATGCCAAATCCCATACCGTAATCAGAGGCGGCAAAGACATTCACCTGACCCGCAAAGAATTTATGCTGCTGGAGTTGTTGATGAAAAACCAGGGCGACGTGATTTCCCGCGGCATGATTAACGAACACGTCTGGGACAACGAGGCTGATCCTTTTTCCAAAACCATTGAATCTCACATTTTGAGCCTGCGCCGGAAGATCAACCTTAACGGAAAAAAGCGCCTGATAGAAACCATTTCGGGCAGAGGCTACAAAATTTAACGCATGGAAAACCGGCCGCGGGCAAAAACGTCTTGCCCGCGGCTTTATGCTGCCTATCCGGCTAGTCTATGTCGAAGAACGCCCAGCGGCGTTCATACCGGCGCGGAGGGTTGGGACGTGGCCTAAACAGGCTTCTCAGCCCTTCGCCTGCGATGAGAAATAAAAATATTATTACTCTCACTTCGCGGCCCTCCTTTCAATTGGACTTTGCTAATAGCTCGATAAAAATTCGCGCATCTTTTTTGCTTCTTCCAAAGCCTGTTTCGCGGCCGTTTCCGGCCGTTTCAGCAGGCTTAAAAGTTTATCGGGTTTTCTAACATCGCTGATTTGCGACAACGCCAGGCGCGCCGCTTTGGAGTGCTTGAAAATATCTTTCGTAACCTGCGGAAGCACGTCATTCCAGAATAATTTTTGTAAATTTCGTTCGTCCCTCTGAAAATTGATTGTCTTCCTGTCGTAATTTTTTAAAATTCTTATACCTACGCTATTAATCCTGCCCGCGCGCAAATCTTCCAGCCAATCGTGTGCGTCGTCGTTGATCTGGCGGGCGATTAATAAGTGGGTAAAAAATGAGAGTGTCTTTTTCCCCTGCCGGGAGTCGTGTTTTAATCCAATCATCATTATAATTGCTATCGGTCCCAAAGCATGCCCGAGGCTTTTGCCGGCCAGTTGCCGCAGGTTTTTAAAATCCGGCAAATGTGCAGGCACTAATAATTTGTCATCTGTTATTTTTCCCCGGCAATAGCTATTTTCCCAGGCATTTGCGCTTTCAATGTCGTCCAGAATTTTTCCAAAAATTTTATAATCACGGCTGTCGTCATCAAGCACTGTTCTGTAGAATTCCGTAACTTCCCGCAGGCCTATATTAGCAACCGGCAAAAGCTCTGTTTTTCCTTCACCATCAAATAAGGCATCATAAATGGTATAAGCCATCCAGCCGTACAGATTTGCCAGACCCAAGCTGATGATTTGCTCGTTCGTTATTAATTCGTTATCTGCCTCTAAACCTAAAGCCTGCTTGAACCAAAAAGGCAAGAGAATGATTTGCCGGTCAATGTCTTCGGTAATGGTCTTTTCCAGGACACCAAAGGCAGGAAGCTTGATTTCGGGAGGTAATATAGAGAACCTTTTCTTTGCCAGATCGCTGACTTTCCGGTAAATATTTTCCTCCCGCGGGCTGAACAGGCTTTTCCTTATTTCCTGCCGATGGAGTTGTTTTTGTAAAAATAAAAATTTATGCATGGTCTCAAGGCAAAAGGCCGTTGTCAGCGCGGCTGAACCGGCAAAGTATTTCCCGTCTTGTGTAGTTAAGTCAAGATAAAACGCATACGGATTCCAGGATTTTCCGTTAAAGTTGGCTAAAAGATAATTAACGCTTTTGGCTAGTTCGGGTTTTCGGTAATTCAAATTTATCAAAGCCGAAATTGCCAAGGCGGTGTTAAGCGGGTTTCCCCAGGAAAAATCAGATTGCCTCTTGGACAGCAAACACCTGGCCAACTGCCTGTCCAGCTTACCTTTATAATTCCTGGAAATAAAATAGACAACCGGAAATATTTCCGTATAGTACTGTGATGAAAATTGTTTTGTTTTAATCGCTTTATCAAAATAATTTATCAAAGCAGGCAGCTCGGTTTTTTGCAAGGACATGAAATGAGCAATATTCGCATTTACTGCAATATCTACGTCACACCATGCGCTTTTATCCGTCAGCCACGTCTTATAGGGTCCGCCGGGTTTGACTTCGGTCGAAGTTAAAATTTTGACCACATTAGCCAAAGTTTTGCCGGTAATGAATTTTGGGTCATATTCCGCCAACGCCGACAGGGCGCAAGAGGTGTCATCCAGATC
>CAZGAF010000032.1:0-1785 GCA_964523855.1 uncultured Candidatus Saccharibacteria bacterium
TTTTATTCATTTTAAATTTTGTGAATGTTATTTTTTTAAGACAGCTAAAAATGCTTCCTGAGGAATATCTACCTTGCCTATTTTTTTCATTCTTTTCTTACCTTTTTTTTGCTTGTTTAGAAGCTTCATTTTTCTAGTCACGTCGCCCCCGTACAAGTAGCCTGTAACATCTTTTCTAAGCGCGCTTATAGTTTCTCTGGCCACAACCTTACCGCCAATTGCAGCTTGCAAAGCAATTTCAAACTGATGTCTTGGTATAAGCTCTTTAAGTTTGGCAACTAACTCCTTACCTTCTTCAGGAGCAAACGAGCGGTGCATTATAGCCGAAAGCGCATCAACTTTTTCTCCGGCAACCAAAATATCCACTTTGGCCAAATCCCCCACTCTTTCTTCCAGGAAATCGTAGTTTAAAGAAGCGTACCCGGAAGACACCGACTTAAGTTTGTCGTAAAAATCTAAAATTATATTGGCTAGGGGCATTTCGAAAGACATGTCTACTCTGTCTTTAGAAATATATTTTATATCTTTACTTACCGCTCTTCTTTGAGTGGCTATTTCCATTATGGGACCTATGTAGTCGGTAGGGGTCAAAATATTTACCAACATCCAAGGCTCATACATTTCTTTAATAATACCAGGGTCCGGCATTTCTGCCGGATTATGTATAGTTATTTCTTTACCGTCACTTTTAACAATCCTGTAAGCTACGCTAGGAGCAGTTAAAACCAAATCCAAATTATATTCACGCGAAAGCCTTTCCTGGACAATGTCCATATGTAAAAGACCCAAAAAGCCTGTTCTAAAACCAAACCCAATAGACGGAATGTTTATTGGTTCGAATTCCAAAGCGGCGTCGGAAAGCTTTAGCTTGTCCATAGCGTCTCGTAAAGCAGGGTAGTCGTCACCGGAAACCGGGAATATGGTTGCATAAACCATAGGCGTAACATGCTTATACCCAGGTAAAGCTTTCGCTGTCTGCCTGCCTTCAAACAAAGTTATGGTGTCGCCTACACGAGCCTTAGACACATCTCTTAAACCCGTAACTATATAACCCACCTCACCGGTTTTTATTTCACCGGACTTTTCCATTTTGGGTTTAAAATAACCAAGCTCCAAGCTTTCGCCCTCAGTGTCGCTACCTATCATGTATATTTTTTCCCTGGGGAAAATTTGGCCGTCAAAAACTCTAACGTAAGCTACCACCCCTCGGTGTATGTCGTATATAGAGTCAAAAATTAAAGCAGTAACCGGCTTGGTACTGTCGCCTTTAGGCGGAGGAACTTTTTGTATAACGGCCTTAATAATGTCTTCCACGCCCTCGCCCGTTTTACCGGAGGCGTACAAAATTTCGTCATCCGAAAAGCCGAACACGCTTTTTAACTCGTCCGCAGTTTTTTGTCTATCTGAATTCGGCAAGTCTATTTTATTTACAACTGGAATAATTGTTAAGTCATGGTCCAAAGCCAAGTATACATTGGCTAAAGTTTGAGCCTCAATCCCTTGGGTAGAGTCTACGACTAAAATAGCACCCTCGCAGCATGCTAAGCTGCGAGAAACTTCATACGAAAAATCCACATGCCCTGGGGTATCTATTAAATTTAGAATAAATTTTGAATTTGCTAAATCATTTTCAATATTTGGAATTTGAAATTTGTCATTTGGTATTTCGTATTCCATTCTCACCGGCTGAAGCTTGATAGTTATTCCTCTCTCCCGCTCCAAATCCATTTGGTCCAAAAGCTGGTCTTTCATTTCACGTTTGGAAACCGTATTGGTAATTTCCAA
>CAZGAF010000032.1:1795-7310 GCA_964523855.1 uncultured Candidatus Saccharibacteria bacterium
CTCACCGAGTTTGAAAAAGTTCCGCTGGACGGCATCGGCTAGCGTGCTTTTGCCATGGTCAATATGAGCAATTATACAAAAATTTCGAATATTTTCCTGTTGTGACATAAAGCAATTTTACCAAATAACTCAAAAAGAATAAAGCGCCCATAAAGGCTAGACTATTACTCAAAAGCCTGATAAAATAGCCAAAGTCCCAAAAGGGGGGACTAAAAAATGAATCCACTCAAAATGGTCCTGTTGTGTGTTGTCCTGGCGCTGTCCGCAAGCGCCGCAAAAGCTAACGAATGCGACAAAAAGGAATCGAAGGTCGCCGACGCCTGCACCACCTTGCGTGCCATGCGGGACGGTGTCGAAACCGACCCCGTTGTTACTATAAGTCGCATTTGGCGCTCCATGGCGCTAGCCGGGGTTAAAGACCTGGCTAAAATCGGTACCTCAGAACAGGAGCTGCAAGCGCTCCGTGACCGCTTTTACCAGAATATGGAAAAACAGGCCTACGCCAACATTCTCCGCCACACTGCGGGCATCAAAAAGAGCTTGGCGGACCACGAGCAGTTTTCGCCGAACATCTTCAACTTCCTTTTGACTTCAGTCGCGAACCATCAAGAAGCCCTGTTTAGACAGGGCAAAATCTACCCCGAGACGAGAACTACAACGGACAGACTAGCTCTCGACATGGGCTTACCCATAGCCCTACCAACACGGTAAACTCAACGAGCAACCAAACCTTCTTTAAAAGGTTTTTTTATTTGAAAAACTTTTTAAAACTTTTAAACATTACAACCGCTTCGGTTAAATCAAGCCAAAAAGCAAACAGTATATAAGAAATTACACCACAAGCTCCTGCAAAACCGGCTTGTAAAAAAATGCCTAAGAAAGTATCCGTATTCACAAAAGGTTCAACAGCATAAATAAGCGCATAGCTTATAAGACCCGCTCCCAAGGAAGCTACAATAATTTTGTTCAAACCAAAAATTATATATCTATCCATTTCATAAACCATTTCGTCCTTTATGGAAACTTTTAAACTTTGCCTTAAAGCCAAAAACAAAAACGCAGCGTTAAACAGACTAGAAAGAACAAAGGCCAAAACCAAACCTTCGGTTGAAAATAGTTTAAATAAAATATAAGAAAGTACAACATTTAAACCAATTGCAAAAATGTTTGCCTTAACCGGCGTTTTGGTATTGTGCCTAGCGTAAAAAGCCCTGGAAAATAAAGTTGTTAAACTTTGACTCACTAAAGAAAAAGCGAAAATGCCCAAAAAAGTAAAAGTGGTAACTGTGTCTTCCCAACTAAAATTTCCCGCTCCTAAAATAAGCCTGACAATATAAGCTCTAAACAGAACCACAAAAACTGTAATCGGGACCATTAAAAATAAAATCTGCCTCACAGATTTTTTTAAAGTGTTGACATAAGAAACTTCGTCACCTGCAGCATACTGTTCACTAAGCACTGGAAACACTGCTGAAGCCAAAGCGAAAGCAAAAATTCCAATAGGTACCGACTGTAAGTTAAAAGACTGGTTAACCGCAGTAATTGCCCCCGGAGCAGCCAAAGAAGCCAAGACCGTGGTTAAAAGTAAAGTTACGTTAGCCAAGTCAAAAGTAAATATACGCGGCAAATACATTTTAAACATTTCTCGAAAAGCCGGTAGTTTATATTCGAGTCCAAAAGAAAACTTAAAGCCCGAAGAGGCTACAGCATAAATTTGTATAAATACTTGCGCCAAAGCTCCCAAAATAACTCCATAGCCTAAACCCATTATGCCGTAAGATTTGTAAAAAAACAGAATTCCAGAAATTATACCTAAGTTATACAATAAAGGCGCCAAACTTGTTATAATAAACTTCTTTTTCGCGTTTAAAATCCCGCCAAATACAGTTGAGACTCCAAATATTATAGGTGTCAGCAAAAAGAGTCTGGTAAGCTTGAGCGTGTTCTCAAACTGTTCGCCAACAAACCCCGGCACCAAACTATGAGTTAAGGGTTTGGAAAAAACAAAAAGTAACAAACACACTGCGCTTAAAAAAATAAAAGCAATGTCCAAAGAAGTGTTGGCAAATTTTTCGGACTGTTCTTTGCTTAACTTTTTTTCCCGAGCGAACACCGGCAAAAAAGCCACCGACAAAGTGCTTAAAACAAACAGGTTGGTAATAAAATCGGGTATTCTAAAAGCCGAAAAGTAACTGTCCAAAACCGGACCTTGTCCAAAAGTCGAAGCGAAAAGCCTTTCTCTAAAAAGTGCTGTGATTTTGGTTAAGAGACTAAATACGCTTATAATCGCCGCGGCTTTAGTTACACTAAAATCCGCTTCCCAAATTTTAATTTTTTTGAACATGAAAAATTTAATTAGACTGTAAGACCGCGCCAAAAAGCTTGTCTTGGTCGAGTAAACCGCTTATGTTTAAACTTGAATTATCTACCACCCCTTCACTGCTCCAAACAAGTTTGCGGCCCGCAAAATTCCAAGTTATTTGGTAGGGAAAGTTTAGAGCACCTGCCTGCTTTTGTAAAACCAAACTATAACTGTCCAAAGCATCTAACCTGAAAGGTAACTCATACACAACTTTTACAGTTCTTTCCTGCCCCCCTTTCAAAGTTACCCAGTTGCCAAAAAATGTTTTGTCCGATTCTTCTCCTATTAAAGTTCCGGTTACTATATTCCTGGAAGTATTCTCGTCCCACTCTTTGGCATCGGGGTCCAGTTTGTAATTTTTTAATTCCGGTCTCTCAAAATTCACATAGTCGAACCCGCTTACGCTTTTAAGTTTAGAATTCTTCGGCACCAGTATTCTTATAAATCTTTTGTTAAAAGTATTTTCCAAATCAGGCAAAGTATTTTTAAAAGTTATAACCAGCTCGTTGGTTATTTTCTGTTTTTCAATTTTTGTATTCAAACTCAAATTCTGCTCTATGTACAAATCGCTCTTGGTTCCACCCAAATTACTCGAAACCACCGCCAAATAATCCTTGTCTGCCTCATGAACTCTACCGCCCCAGTTAAAAGCATTCAAGTTGTCTTGTATATCGTCGAACCTGGAATAAACCTGTATATGTTTTTCCGAAAGGTTTTTAAAAAAGCTCTCGGTCAATAAGTCCAACTGGTCGAATTTAATCCTGCCCAACCTTTCCAAAAGCACCGGCATTAAGTCGGCTAAAAATTGTTTTGGGGTATTTTCCGGGGTGGTCATATCCATTTCCGTTAACACCTGGGTTCGCTCAACAAAATTCTCCGAATCGAGAGTTACGTTGTATTTGGGCAACTCCACCGGACCGGTTATTTTTAATAGATCCACTATTAAATTAGGCGTTAAAGCAACCACCAAGTCGGGAGTCTCCCCGCCCTCCTTTTCATAAAATTCTGTTATTTTTTTCGCCGATTTGGAAAAGTCCAAAAACCAATTACTGTCGCGCAAATACCAACGGTCATTGACCGCAAAAATAGGCATGGGCGGCAAAATACGGTCTTTTAACTGGCCATCTAAGTCGTAAATGCTACCGAGCTTCATACTAGACATTTTGCCATAGTTTTGTTTTATGGTAGCATAACTGCCAATAAACCCGCCCGCCGCACGAAGCTCGTTGTTGTTTTGTAAAACCAACAAAATATTTGAAGACTTGGCCGTAATATTTTTTAAGAGGCCAAAAATTTCCAGAAAAGTTTGGCTGGTTTCGGAAACTTTTTCCGCCAACTTTTTTACCTGTAAGAAATCGGCCCGGAAATTTTCCGGCACGCTTTTTAGACTCACTTGTCCCAAAAGTTCGCGGGCTTGCTGTAACTTTCTTGCAGCTTGCTCGATTTCAAACGAAGAATTTTCTAAAACTTTTTGGTTTTCTTCAGCCGAGGAAATACCTTCGGAAGTTAATTTTAAAAGTCTTAAGTTTTCATAAAAAGCCAACATGTGAGAACCGCCTTCCGACACAACTTCAGAAGCCTTTAAAATTTTCTGGGCGTCGGCCCCCTGCGGCAAAAGTTTAAGCACCACTTTAAGCTCGGCGTCTGTTTCTTGGATTTGCGCCTGAGCGGCTTTAAAGTTTTTTATTGCAATATTTAAAGTTTGTTTGGCAGCGTCAGTTTTTTGCTCTTTTAAAAGCGCGCCGGCAGTTTCTAAGTCAGACCGGCCTTTGCCAAAGACACTTAAAACATTTTCTTTAAGCTCCAAACCTTTGGCAAATAAACCTATGCCCGTAAACAAAATAACTATACAAAAAACCATCACACCCATGGCCGCATGGCTGGCTAAAAATTCTCTGGAGGTCGCACGTAAAAATCTTTCCTTTAAAACCTGCTTGGTTTTTATAAAGTCCAAAAAGAAAACTTTAACTGTTTTAACAACGAAATTCACTAGCCACTCGCCCACCATAAAACACAGCCCGTATAAACCCAAAATAAAGTTCTTTATGCCCCGCAAAAAAAACATACTAAGTTTTTTTAAAAAACCCAAGCGATTTTTTGGGAAATCCAACTCGTGAAAATAATGCTGGTGGAAATAAAATTTTATTTTATTTTTCTTCATCTGGAAAGTTTAGACACATTAAGCAAAATACCTATAGCAGCCAAATTTACAATTAAAGCCGTACTGCCATAAGAGAAAAACGGTAAAGGAATTCCGGTTAAAGGCAAAAGACCGGACAGCGCCCCAATGTTCACTATAGCCTGAACAGAGAGCCAAGTAGCGATCCCCACCGCCAGCATACTACCAAACATATCGGGTGCATGTTTGGCGATCTTTAAACCTTTTAAAGCCAAGGCTAAAAAGCCGAGCACTATTAAACTCGAACGCCAAAAACCTAACTCTTCCGAAGTTACAGCAAAAATAGAGTCGGTGTAAGTTGCAGGTAAATAGTTATGTTTTTGCCTGGACAACCCATAACCGTAGCCCCACTGGCCGCCAGCCCCTATGGCCAAAATAGACTGATTGACTTGGTAACTTATGCCCCTAGGGTCAATTTCGGGGTTTAAAAATGTCATCATACGCTCGGCTCTGTAAGGCTCAAAGTGAATAAATAAATACAAAACAAAAACCAAACCCAAAAAACCCGACACCACGTATTTCCAACTAAGACCCCCAGCAAACAGCATAACTGCCGATATAGCAATTATAACCAACATAGTTCCAAAATCCGGCTGAGCCAATATAAGCCCAGCAATCGCTCCTACAACAATTAAGTTAGGTAGCAGACCTTGCCAAAAATCGTTTAACAAATGTTTCTTCCTCTCCAGCCAAGCAGCCATATAAACAACAGTCGTAATTTTTATAAGCTCTGAAGGCTGAAAAGTTATAAAACCAAAATCCAACCACCTACTTGCTCCGCCGGCACTATAACCAAACGAGCTAAATTTGACCATTAACAAAAGTATAACCGAAGCGCCCAGCATGTAAGGCAAAAGTTTTTTGTAAATATGGTAGTCGATTTTATACAAAACAAACATAGCAATTAAGCCAATTACTCCGCCGTTCAAAATTTGGTGAACAATGTAGGTTGTGGTAACTCCAAAGTTTTTATA
>CAZGAF010000032.1:7320-9923 GCA_964523855.1 uncultured Candidatus Saccharibacteria bacterium
AAGAAATAACTGTCGAAGCGGAATACAAAGCCATAAGCCCGAAGCACAGCAAAAAACCTGTTATAAAAAGCAGTTCAAAGTCTAATTTTCCAGGTTTGTTTTTTGCGACCTCTTTTTTCATTTTTTTCGCCTCTGCAGTAAGGATAAAAGATTAAAGATGAAGGATATTAGTGAACAGTGGATAGTGAGTAGTGGTTAGTGGGTAGTAAGTTGTAAGTTGTAAGTGCGGAACTTTTGTTATTTGTTATTTGTTATTTGTTATTTGTTATTTGTTATTTGATATTTGTTATTTGTATCTCTCTCCTCTTTCCTTATAGTTCTTAAACATACCAAACGAAGCACAGGCAGGTGAAAGCAGTACTACGTCTCCACTCTCCGCCACGCTTTTAGCCTGACTAACTATCTCTTCCATATTCTGCGCACCTTCCAAAATTGTAAACTTTGGGTTTTTTATAAGCTCTTTTATTCTTTTACCCTCTTCGCCCACCAAAACTACTGCCTTTATATTTTTTGCTGTATTAATTTTCTCAGCCAAAAAAGTAAAATCACTATTTTTACTCGAGCCTCCTAGTATAACTACAATATTTTCCGTAAAACTTTCTAAAGCCGCTATGGTAGATTCCGGCGTAGTTGAAAACGAGTCGTTATAAAACTTAATTCCATTTTTTTCAGCCACGAACTCCAGCCTGTGCTCTAACCCCTGAAACTCTTTTAAAACTTGGATAATACTTTCTGCATCCGCCCCCACACACATGCTTGCAGCCACTGCCGCGGCCACGTTTTCCAAATTATGCCTACCTTTAAGTTGTAAATTTGAAATTTGGAACTTAAAATTTTGCTGATCAACATTTCCAACAATTTCGTTTTCCGTAACGCCCACGCCGCTTTCTACCTTATGTTTTCCGCTTACTGTTATTTTCTTTCCTTCGCCTTGTCTTCCTATATACAAACTCCCCTCGTAGTCAGCATTTGTAATAGCAATATCGTTTGATGTTTGAAATTTACAAATTGTAGACTTCGCATCCCAATATTCTTGCAAAGTTTTATGGTAGTCTAAATGTTCTTTCGTTACCATTAAACACACTCCAATATGCGGGCTTACGGTTAAATCTTGCAACTGAAAACTGGAAAGTTCAAAAACTACTAAGTCGTCGGTTGTTAAATTGTCCAAAATTTCAAAAGGCTGCTCCTTGCCAATATTCCCAGTTAAAAAAATTTCGGGTTTTGAATTTGGAATTGGGAATTTGGAATTTTTTAAGATTTTATATATTAAAAAACTCGTAGTACCTTTACCTTTTGTACCGGTCACTCCAATTATTTTTGCCGGGCAATGTTCAAAAAAATATTTAGTCTGAGAAGTTATAACTGTATTTTTTGAAACTTTGTCTTGTATGTCCGAAAGTTTTATACCCGGACTCCTAAAAACCACATCAAAACCTTTTAGCTCCAAAAAAGCCTGAGGCCCAAAAATAAAATTCAAGTTTTCGTTCTTTATAAAGTCCTGATCCGAGCTCTCAAAGCTTTCTAAATTCTTTTCGTCAAACAGCACGGGTTTTACACCGTGCTTAAGCAAATACTTGGCTGTTGCCCTGCCTTCCATTCCAAACCCCAAAACAGCTACCAATTTGTCTTTTAAATCTTTAATTTCCATGTAAAATTTACTCTTTATTTTACCATATTTTTAGCTTAATCTGAAATTACACAAGGGGAATCCTTGTAGCAGCCACAAGGATTCCCCTTGTGTAAATACATTGACTTTTTGTCTTAAATGTGCTATAATTACACTCAAGTACAAGGAGGCCTGTATTTATCGCGAAGAGCAGTTTTTGGGTCTTTTAAAGACCCCCAGTCTGCTCTTCGCGAAGCGAAGAGACACCACATTTTGGAGAGAAGATGATGAAAAAAATTACGGTTGTGTTGTGGTTGGTGCTTTTGATGATGATGGGTACCTCAACGGCCTTTGGGCAGAAGAACCCGCTTGCCGAGTTCGGCGAGATGCGGATAGAAGCGGCGCGCTACGAAGCGCGCACCATCAAAGAGTGGTACCCAAAGCTGGACGGCTACACAGAACGGTTGACGATCACCGCCCGGGATCTCGAAAAGTCCCTCGAACTCCGAGACGCATACGTTCTCGAAAGCGCCAATCGAATGCTTAAAGCGCAGAGAGGCAGCGTCAAAAGTATTAAAGATCTGCTCCATAACAGTCTGAAAAGCCTCGAAGTTGAGGTGTCATCGGGCTGCAAGGAAGGCGCCGCGTTCCCGTTCGAAAAAGCCGAGTGCGAACGCTTCAGGAAAGTTGCCGAGGAAACTCGGCAACTTCTCGCAAAACCAGAACCCAAAGTTCTGGTCGACGCGTTAGCAAAGGCCAAAAGGGCCCACCCCGGAATCTTCAAAGAGTAGCTCTGCTGCTCTCTTCGCGAAACCATTATACGCTGGCGACAACCGTTGCCAGCGTATTTTATTTTGCCAAATAAAAAAACCCCCGAACAAAAGTTCAAAGGCTTAAGAAGCAGGGCCCTTTTTGCCCAGTGCTGCCAGTATGAGCAGCACGGAAGCCGCGAGCGCCCATGTTGCTGGCTCCGGAGAGTCTGCGGTGTTATAGG
>CAZGAF010000033.1:0-9744 GCA_964523855.1 uncultured Candidatus Saccharibacteria bacterium
AGGTTTTACTTTAATTGAATTGTTAGTTGTTATAGCTATTATCGGTCTTTTAGCGTCCGTGGTCTTGTTGGCCCTTAACTCGGCTCGAGCCAAATCCAGAGACGCCAAGAGGTTAGCAGACGTTAGACAATTGGCTTCCGCTTTAGAATTAGCGTTTAATGACGCTGGTGGTTACCCAACTTGTACAACTGCTTGCAACCAGGTTACTCCAAACTTGGCTATGGGCAGCGGAACCGGAATACTAAGAGCCATTACCACCGTTACTGGTGCTGCTGGTTCTAATTTCACTCCGACCTACATTGGTTTAATCCCGACTGCTCCGGTACCAGCAGACACTGGCTGTACTAGCCAAAACAATAACTACCAGTATGCAGCTACTGATACAGGAAGCACTTATACATTGACTTTCTGTCTCGGTGCAGCTACCGGTGGATATAGCGCTGGCGTAAGGACTTTGACTCCAGCTGGTATTCAGTAATTTAGCTTTTGCTAAGTTTAAGAGGATGCTTTCTCTTTTTTAGGAGAAGCATCCTCTTTTTAAAAAAAAGTTATGAAAACATATTTTAAATATATTATTTTCTTGGTTTTGTTGATAGTTTTACTATTTTTGGCTGTTTTTGGTCAAGGCCGGGGAAAAGACCAGGCTAAGGCAAAGGAAATTGTAGCCAGCGTTGGTTCAATTGTCTCTTCTTTAGATTTTTTTTATAATGACAATAATCGTTTTCCTACCGCAGACGAGTTTGTTAGCAAAGAAATAATGCAAGCTTATTTCTCGGTTTACCCGGATTTTAATACTTGGTCCGAAGGCGCATGTGATGCGGGTTTTAATTACACCAGGCCAAACACTAAAGCTTATAAATTAGACTTCTGCTTACCGAGTAATTCTGGAGAATACAAGAAAGGGTGGAACGAAATTGCAAATTCAAAATAATAAATCTCAAATTTCATTGTTGTAAACAAAATGAAATTTGTAATTTGTTATTTATAACTTCTTTATATGTTTTCAATTCCCCGTTTGCCCTTTAGGGAGGATACAGGTTTTTCCCTTTCAGCTTTGCTTTTTTTAACTGTTCCTTTAGCGTTTAATTGGAATTTGAATGAGAAATTTGAGACCATAAAGTTTGCTATTTGGGTATTTTTGTTAGGTATCATTTTTTTATATCAAATTTTTAAAAATGAAGTTTTTCTACCTAAAGGCAGAATTGCTTACTTTTTTTATTTTTGGCTTTTCTTAGGCTTGGTTTCTGCAATTTTTTCTGTAAGCCCAGTTTTAAGTTTCTTCGGTTTTTATCCTAGATTTACTAGTGGTTTTTTATTTTATTTTGTATTTCTATTTACTCTATTTTTTTTGCTTTCAAATTTAGTAAGAGAGAAGCAAGAATTTTTAGTCAAAGTATTGTATTTTGACGGAATATTGGTAGCCTTGGTTGGAATTTTACAAAGTTTTGGAGTCGGCTATTACGAGGGGGTAGGACAGGCTGCTATTTCTAGAGCCCCAAGCCTGCTTGGTAATCCGAATTTTTCCAGCATGTTTTTGGTAAGTATACTGCCCTTTGGATTACCACTCTTTTTAAAGGCACAAAGCCTAAAAGCAAAAGTTTATTACGCTTTGGGTACATTTTTGATGCTGTGGGCGACTCTAAACTTGTCTAGCCGCGGAGCCTGGGCTGCTTTAATTCTAGGACTTTTAGTCGGCGCGGTTTTAGTTTTTAAATTTAAGTTTTCCAAACGATCAAAGTTTTTAGTCTTAGGCGGGCTTTTAGCAAGTTGCTTTGTCATGGCAGCATTTTTACAGATGGCAAGACCAGAAGGTATTACATCGGTGGTAAAATTTTATGACCAAAGCTTAACTTCCAGATTTTTTTCTTGGGAAGTTTCTTTGGGAGCCATAAAAAAGCATGCTCTTTTGGGCTACGGGCCAGGCACATTGCAGTTGTATTATGAAAAATATAGGCCGGGTAACATAAATGGGCAAGCCGGAGTGTTTGATGATGCTCATAACCTTTTTTTACAAATGGGAGCAACTACTGGTTTACTTTTCGCAACACTCTTTTATGTAGGTTGTATATACGCTTTGTGGGTTCTATATAAAAATTTACCAAACTCAAATTCTCAGGTCTGGAACTGGGCTACTTTTGTAAGTTTGGTTATTTGGTTAATTGCTAGTTTCTTTAATCCTGTTTCAATTGCCAATTTTCTGCTTTTAGTTGGACTGTTGGCTGGTGTTTTTTATACCCAAGTCGAAATGAAGCGTGTAAGCTTAAATAAAGGTTTTAAAATTGTTTTAAACCTCGTTTTTTTTAGCGTTTCTTTTTACGGCATTACCTTTATAAGTGCAGAGTTTTTTTATTTTGCTGGTAGAAATAAATTTATTATGCACGATTTTGTAAAGAGCCAAAAGTATATAAAAGTAGCGACTTACTTAAATCCATTTAACCAAAGTTATTTGTTATACAGTACTGCAAATGAAATTATTTTAAACTCTAAAAATTTGGACGTTGATATTGGAAAGGTAGTAAATAGACAGCCGCAGAGTGCAAGGAGTCAGGTCATGGGTGCAAATTTGAGTTATTTGCTTTATGATATTTCGAAAGATGAAAGGTATTTAAACCAAGCTATAAATTACATGAACCAGTCGTTGGTTATGGATAAATACTCAGCTTTTCGTTATGCTCACGCTGCCTTTTATTTGGCCGAAGCAAACAGGCTTTCTATGGCCCGGGAGTATTTAAAAACCGGCTTAACTCTCGACCCTCAAAACCTGGCTGCTTGGATACTTTTGGCCAGAGTTTATCAATTGGAAAACAGACCAGCTCAATTGCAGTATGCTTTAAAAGAAGCTTCTAAATTAAGACCAGAAGAGGTTTATTTGAAAAATTTGAGCGAAGAGTCCGAGAAAACTAAAGATATAAAAAAATTGGCTATACCGGCTTATATCAACGTTTTGCAAATTGAACCTTAATTTAAAGAAATGGAAAATTTGATAGCGAGTATTATTTTTGTATACGGATTGTGTATAGGCAGTTTTTTAAACGTCCTAATTTGGAGATTGCCACAAGAAAAAAAGATTACAGGTAGGTCTAAGTGCGCTCATTGTAGTCATGCTTTGGCAGCCTGGGACTTGGTGCCGGTTTTTAGCTATTTAAGTCTGCTTGGTAAATGCAGATATTGCAAAAAACAAATTTCTCCCAGGTATTTTATAATTGAGATTTTAACCGGAATTATTTTTTTGTTTTCCTATTTGTATTTTATGCCTATAAGCTTAGTTGGTTGGATAATGTTTTTCCAAGCGGTTTTGGCTTTGTGCATTTTAATGATTGTTTTTGTGGTTGACTTAGAGCATTACATAATACTTGATAGCGTTATTCTCTTCGGCGTTGTTTTTATGTCTGTTTTTAACATAATTTTGGATTTTTTGTTAAAGCACTCATTGTTTAGTTTGAATTCTTTGTTTATAAATGGGCTTTTGGCTGCTGTGGCAGCGGCAGTGCCGTTTTTTGGTCTTTGGTTTTTTTCAAAAGGCCGAGCTATGGGGTTTGGCGACGTGAAATTAGCTTTATTTTTAGGTGCATTTTTGGGCTTGTCTAAAGTATTTGTTGCACTTTTTATAGGCATAATGCTTGGCGGTGCTGTGGGTTTGGTTCTTATGCTTTTTGCGGGTAAGAATCTTAAAACCAAACTCCCCTTTGGTACCTTTCTAAGCTTGGGCGCCTTTATTGCCTTATTTTGGGGCGAAAAAATACTGGGGTGGTATTTGGGTTTGCTTAAGGTTTAATGGTATAATTTTAAATACCTGAGTATTTAAAAAAGAATTTTCGATATAAAAATAAAAATGTTTGGCAATTTTACTGCCCGAAAATACAGAGAAATTTTCGTTGAAACATCTGAAAGTAGAAGAGGCTTTACGCTAATTGAACTTTTGGTGGTTTTGACAATTTTTTTAATTATACTAGGGGTTATGTTAGCTAATTTTGCCGGCCTTAGAACTGCGAGGAATTTAAAAATTGCTCAGAACGAGTTAGTCAGCAATATTCGAAAAGTTCAAAGTTATACCTTGTCTTCTAGGGCATTAAACGGCATAAAGTCCGTACAGTATTACTTAATGAAGTTTGATTCGGCTACGCCGGATCGTTATTTTATTCAAGCTATTTACGACGCTTCGACTTCGCCGAAACTTGTTAGCAATGTTGAAACAATTTTTTTACCCCAGAACATTCGGCTTGCTTCGTCTACGGCAGTTTTAATAGATAGGCCTCCTTTGCAGTTCCCGTCAGCTGCTTCAGACACTACAGATATTAAACCCGAAAATAACAACACTAGTTCATGTACTTTGTTAGCTTTTCGTTTGCCTTTCGCCAAAGTAATTATTAATGGCGGGAAAGATATTATTTTCAGCAATAACAATGGCTGTACTTTTGCAAGTTTTTCTAACGACGATTACTCCAAAATAAAAAACTTTGTTGCGAACAGTTCATCAAATACCGCAGTTTCTGACTCTGTTTTAACAATTACTTTAGCTTCTATAGACGGCAAATTGTCTAAAACGGTTTCTATAAATGGCTTAACCGGTGCAATAGTTTTTAGTCCATAAATGAAAAGACTTTTTAAAAAAAACAAATATAGTCAAGCCGGTCAAACTCTAATTGAAACTTTAGTTGCGGTTTTTATTTTGGTTATGGGTATAGTAGCGGCATTGGGTCTTGCAATTTATGCTTTAAATGCTTCGAGTAATGTAACCAAGCAAATAGTAGCTATAGGTTTAACTAGAGAGGGTATAGAAGCGGTTAAAAACATGCGAGATACTAATTGGCTAAAACTCACTATAGATAACGATTGTTACGACTATGTAAGCGGTTCTAACGTTGGCAAGTGTTATAAAAGTTGGCTCGACAAAGGTGGTAATTGGAACAATAACGCCAATGACAGGGGGTATCGTATGGACCCGGGCGGTTCACCCGCTTCTTACAGACTTGGTATATATAAAGACTCTTCCAACAAGCTGTGGGATTTTACCCAGGCAAATAACAACTGGGGATTAGATAACGGAACTGTTATAAACAACTCTTCCTTTCAGGGTTTGTTTGTGCCAAATACTAGCCAGGCAAACGGTACTTCCGAGTTCTATAGAAAAATTACTTTAACCAAACAAAATAGCACTGGTCCATACAGAGACGGTCTAGAAAGGCTGTTGGTAACTGTGCAGGTTTGGTGGACAGATAAAAAATGTCCGCGTTCAACAGACTGGCCTGGCTTAGGTAAATGTTCCATTCAACTTGAAACTTACTTAACTAACTGGAAAAATTATTAATTTTGTTGCTTGGCAGATGCATTTGAATTCAACTAAATCTAAAAATAAATACCAAAGCGGATTTACTTTAATGGAAATAGTTGTGGCGACTACGATTTTTGCTGTTGTCGCTTCTTCTATGATGGGGCTTTTTAATTACACTTTAAAAATAAACCGCCGCACGGAAGCTTTTAGGCAAGCAACCCAAGGCATGAGAACCTTTGCGGAAAGCTTGGTTAAACAAATAAGGAACGGGCAGGTGAGCTATGGTTTAGTGGGCTCTTCTCCGGCTTTGGAAAATAGTGCTATTTGTGGAGCTGGTGACGCTAATAACCGTTATTATGCCGAAAAGGAAAACAAACTTAGAATTACGGATACTGATGGAGCTGATATTTGTTTTTATTTGGCCAGTGCGGGACAGTCATATGTTGGAGCTAATACTTTTTCGGGTAGCCAGCTTATAATGGAAAAAAATATCGGGACAGGATACGCTAAACAAACTTTAAACCCAAGTAATTTTACCGTAGAAAATTTGGCATTTTTTGTAAGGCCCGTTTGTGACCCCTATGCTCATTGTAACGACGCTTCGCCGGGAGTTTATACCAACAACGTGCCCCCACAAATTCAGCCGGTCGTGAGTATTTTTATGAAAGTTAAGGTTGCTTTAAATACTGGTGAACAAGTTACGTTTAACTATCAGACTTCGGTTTCCAGCAGTAAATACGACATACCAACTAATTAAAAGTTTTGGTTATGAAATTAAATACACAAAATTTTAAAGATCAAACCGGAATAACTTTAATGTTGTCTGTTTTGGTGTTGTCGGCGATTTTAGCCATTGCTTTTAGTTTGGCGACTGTAACTTTCATTGAAATTCGTTCTTCGGGCGATTTAATTCGTACGGAGCCGGCTTACTATTCTGCCGAGGCTGTGTCGGAAGAAGCTTTGTTTAAAATAAAAAGAAATTTAACCGACCAGCAGCTAGCATACGGTTCTTCTTTAAATAATGTAAGTTTGTCTTCTCAGACCAGTTCTTTATCTACGCCAATTTTTCAGGCGAAAGTGAGCAAAACAACTAACACTTTCTCGGCATCTACTAACAGATATCCAATTTTTGACAGCCTGTGCCCTGCGCCAGCTACGGGTTCTAGTACCCCTGCGCATTGTGCTGCAGGGGGTAGTGGGTATTCTAGGATAAAACTTACTTATTTAGATACTGGAAATAGTACGGACCAGTTACGTGCCTACTTGTGTCAATTTGATCCTCGTAAGTCTATTGACCCTACGGGCACCGACACTTCTGCTTATAGAACTATGCCATGTTCAGACCCGAGCGATACTCAAAGCGGCTACTGGTTAGTTTATAACGACAGTCTAAGTTCTAACAATACTCGTGAAGGTGGAGTGTTGGGCGGTAACTGGCCGGCTCTAGACCCTTACCAACAGCAAGAGCTTATATTATATAACTCTGGTGGCGGTGCAGATATCTATGCTCAAATTGAAACTTCAGACGAAAATGGCATACCAAAAGGTTTGCCTTTAGTCGGTTCGAAAGCCGTAGACATAAGCGCCTCTTCTTTCGGGGTTGTTAGAAAAATTAGAACCAATATACCTACCGGTTCTAACACCCAGTCAGTATCGACCGGTACAGATACTCTTTGGTTTGACGACGCGGTTCCATCTAGCGCTACTCAGTTTGCTGATGGAGATACTTGGAACTGGGTTTCTAGTAGCCCTGTGCCTAATAGTGGAAGTCTTTATCATAAATCTGCTTTGGTATCGGGTATTCATCAGCATTTTTTTAATTTGGCCTCTGGAAGCGATAGACTAATTTTGGGCGCAAGTGATAAAATTTATACATATGTTTATATAGCTCCGGGCGAAGAGCCTACTCATATAATGCTTCAATGGTACAGTGACTCGTGGGAGCATAGGGCTTATTGGGGAAATCAAGGTACTTTGTGTGTTGGTTGGGGAAGTGAAAATACTGACAGCAGAAGATATATGGGAACATTGCCGGTTACGGGTAGCTGGGTTAGGCTGGAAGTGCCTGTTGGACAGGTGGGTTTATCTGGCGCAACGGTAATTGGCATGGCTTTCTCTGCCTGCGGAGGCAGGGTGTCGTGGGATACAACAGGAAAAAATACTCCATAAAATTTTAAACCTAACTAAAAACCCCTCTACATAGTAGAGGGGTTTTTAGTCTAGATGTTTATTGAGGTACCTTTATGGTTTGTCCTGGTTTTACAAGAAAAGGGCTTTTTAAGTTATTGAGCGTTGCCAGTGTGGTCCAGTTTACATTAAATTGTTGACTGATAGTAAAGAGAGTGTCGTTTTTTTGTACGGTATACTCTACAAATTTTATTTCGGGTTCAGATTCGCTTCTGGTGTTGGAAACCCCTAAAACCTTGCTTTCCTGGTTTTCGTTTGCTTTTTCGGAAGGGCTGAAGAATATAAGACGAGTGGAGTTTATGGTTAGAGCAAAAGAAATTAATAATAAAGAAGAAGCAAAAATTTTAAGTTTTTTATTTTGACTTAAACCTCTGCCTACCGAAAGCTTTAGCCGAGGAGATAGTTCTATTTTACGGTTTGGTAGCATTTCCAAGGGTTTTTATTTTAATTCCTTCTTAACAAAATTTTATCACATTTGGGCCGAATTTTCTTGTGGATAACGTTTTTATCGCCTTTTCGAAGTGGAATCAAGTTATTTACCCATGTATAATATGTATATGAAAAATCAAGAAATATTTAACAGAATACAAAAGCTCCGGGGGCAAATAGAGGATTTAAGGTATAGATATCACGTTTTAAACGATCCGAAGGTTACAGATGACGTAAAAGATTCTTTGGAAAAGGAATTAAGAAACTTAGAAGAAGAATACCCTGAGTTTAAAGACTTGAATTCGCCGACAGCTAGGGTGGCGGGTAAGCCGCTCGATAAATTTGCAAAAATAAAACACCAACAGCGAATGCTTTCTTTAAACGATGCTTTTTCGTATGAGGATTTAAGCGCCTGGGAGGAACGTATAAAAAAGATTTTACCTTTTGAAAAACTTTCTTACTTCGCGGAGCTAAAGTTGGATGGTTTAGCGATTTCTTTGGTTTATAAAAGAGGTGAATTTATTTATGGAGCTACCAGAGGCGATGGTTTGGTCGGGGAAGATATTACACAGAATTTAAGAACTGTGCAGTCTATACCTTTAAAACTTCGCGCACCGTTTCCCGATTATATAGAAGTAAGAGGTGAGGCGGTAATGAGTAAAAAAATTTGGCAGGAATTAAATGAGAGAAATAAATTAGAGGGCAAACCTTTGTTCGCTAATACTCGTAATGCAGCGGCGGGTTCCTTAAGACAGCTGGACTCAAGGCTCACAGCTGAAAGGTGCTTGGATTTTTTTGCTTATGATATAGCTGAACTTAAAGATTTAGAGAGTAAGAGTAATAGAGATTTAGAGAGGCATTCAGAGAAACATAAACTTTTAAGAGAATTAGGTTTTAAGGTCGACAGTCATGAGTCGGTTTGCAAAGATTTGGATGAGGTAAAAAAGTTTATTGAACATTTTGAAAAAGAGAGGCAAGGTTTTTTATATGGCACAGACGGAGTGGTGGTGTCGGTAGATAACTTAGCTCAGCAAAATCTTTTGGGTGTGGTGGGAAAAGCACCTAGGTATATGGTGGCTTTTAAATACCCGGCTGAAAAAGCTACGACTATTGTTAGAGAAATAAAGTGGAATGTTGGCCGAACTGGTGTACTTACGCCTTTGGCAATTTTCGACCCAACTTTGGTGGCGGGGAGTAAAATTTCTAAGGCGACGCTGCATAACTACGACCAAATTTCGAGACTGGATATAAGAGTGGGTGATACCGTAGTAATTCAAAAAGCCGGAGATGTTATTCCGGAAGTGGTAGAAACTTTGGTTAAATTAAGAACCGGGAAAGAAAAAAGAGTTGAAATGCCGGACAAATGTCCGGTTTGCGGAGATGTGGTTGAGCAAAAATCGCCTTTATATGGTACCAAGACTACCGCCATACAGTCCGTTGCGTACTACTGTACTAACTTAAAGTGTCCAGCCAAGAACAGGCGCTTTATGCAGCATTTTGTAAATGTGATGGAAATTTACGCGGTTGGTCCAAAGATTTTAGACCGCTTTCAGGAAGAGGGTTTAATTAGCGACGCGGCCGATTTGTTTTTGCTTAAAAAAGAAGATATTGAAAATTTGGAAAGATTTGGAGAAAAGAGTGCAGAAAATATTTTAGCTTCTATTCAAAGTCATAAAAAAGTTTCTTTGCCAAAGTTCATTTATGCTCTAGGAATTATGCATGTTGGAGAACAAACGTCGGAAGACTTGGCTCAAAGGTATAAAAGCTTGGAGGCTTTCTTAAAAGCAGACTTAAGTAGTTTAAGCGAAATAGAATATATTGGTCCCGTAGTTGCTAAAAGTGTTTACGATTTTGTG
>CAZGAF010000034.1:0-9742 GCA_964523855.1 uncultured Candidatus Saccharibacteria bacterium
TGTCTGGCGGGTTACCACCGAGCAAAATATCTACACCACGACCGGCGATGTTAGTAGCCAAAGTTATCTGGCCCAAACGTCCGGCTTGAGAAATAATATTCGCTTCACGTTCATGATTCTTTGCATTCAAAATTTCAAAATTCAAACCTTCTTTTTTTAAATGCTCCGCCAACATTTCGTTTTTGGCAATAGAAACCGTACCAATTAAAACCGGCTGGCCTTTTTTATGCCTTTCTTTTATTTCTTTGGCAATGGCCGTAAACTTAGCGTCTTCGGTTTTATATACCATATCCTGACCATCAACGCGCGCATTCGGCTTGTTGGTCGGAATCTGTTCAACCTGCAAACGATATATTTTGAAGAACTCTTCTTCCTCAGTTTTTGCAGTACCAGTCATACCAGACAAAAACCAATATAGCCTGAACAAATTTTGAAAAGTAATTGTGGCCAAAGTCTTACTTTCAGCCTGAATTTTTACATTTTCTTTTGCTTCAATGGCTTGATGCAAGCCTTCGCTATAGCGCCTGCCAAACATCATACGTCCAGTAAATTCGTCCACAATAACTATTTCACCTTCTTTTACAACATAGTCTCTGTCTTTTTTAAACAAAGTTTTCGCTCTCAGCGCTTGCTCAATATGATGAATAGTTGTCACGCCTTTAGAGGTGTCGTAAATATTTGGCACGCCCAAAAGTTTTTCAATTTTAGTAATCCCGGCGTCCGTTAAGCTGGTCGCCTTTTTCTTTTCATCTATAAGATAGTCAGTGGTTTCGTCGAGCTTTTCTACCAATTTCGCAAATTCATAATACTTACTAGTCGGCTCTGTGTCAGGAGCGCTTATAATAAGCGGGGTCCTGGCTTCGTCTATTAAAATAGAGTCGACTTCGTCCACGATGGCAAAAAATAAATCTCTTTGTACCAACTGCATGGTGTGTTGGGCCATGTTGTCGCGCAAATAATCAAAACCAAACTCGTTGTTTGTGCCATAAGTAATGTCTGCGGCATAAGCTTCTTTCCTGCTCACTTTCCTCATATGCTTTACGTCCATGACAAGCCCTTGAACTTCGCCTTCCATTTTTTTCAACTCTTCCTCATCGGGCAAATAACTTGGGTCATACAAAAACGAAGCTTCGTGTTGAATAGAAGCTACCGACAAACCTAAGTATTTATACACCGGCCCCATTAAACTCGCTTGCCACCTGGCCAAATAATCGTTAACGGTAACCAAATGAGCACCTCGTCCAGCCAAAGCATACAAAACCAAAGGTGCGGTAGCAGTTAAAGTTTTACCTTCACCGGTTTTCATTTCTGCTATGCGGCCGTCGCTCAAAGCCAGACCACCCACCATTTGAACATCGTAGTGAGTCTGGCCAATACTTCTCTTTGCCGCTTCACGCACAAGAGCAAAAACCCTTGGACGAACATTTTTTATTTCTTGAGTTATTTCCTCTTTTGCCGACAACTTAGATATTTGGTTTTTGATATTTGAAATTTCGGTGCGGATTTCTTCCTGAGTAAGTTTCTCTATTTCTTCCTTATATCCATTTACTTCCTTAAGCTCCGCCGAATACTTATCTAAAGCGGTTTTTTCTCCGCCAAAAAATTTACTAAAAAATGACATAATTTAACCCCTTTTTATTCAACTAAATGCTAACAGTAAGCTTAATTATACCATTAGAAAAGCCAAATAACAAGGGGAATCCTATGTTCTTTAGGATTCCCCTTGTAAAAAATTTTATATGTTATATGCCTTTGGAAAGCCTCTTGGCTTTTCTTCTTTGGCTTAACTTTTTGTCTTTTTGCTTTACTAACTGTTCTTTGATTTTAGGCAAAACTAAATCCATTGCTGCATAGAAATCTACACCCATACTGTCGG
Organism: uncultured Candidatus Saccharibacteria bacterium; assembly: GCA_964523855.1. Taxonomy (GTDB): domain Bacteria; phylum Patescibacteriota; class Doudnabacteria; order UBA920; family UBA920; genus JAEUSF01. The sequence continues at coordinate 1,877 of CAZGAF010000034.1, forward strand.
CGTAGTATCCATGCGGCTGGATTTCAATTTCGGCTCTGTGTATCAAGCCACTTTGGTGTTTCTTAGAAACCTCAATTTCTACTCTTACTTTATCTTCGGGCTTTAAAAATTTTTCCAATGTACTTACTTTTTCTTCAATAAAATCCTTAATAGCCGGGGTCGCTGTGGTATTTGTAGCTTTTATGCTTAAATTCATATGTTTTTCGTTACTGATTATATATGTATTATATCATACGGCCTAAGTCTATAAGTTCTTCTTTAGAAAAGCCCAGTAATTCCGGTTCAATTTGAACATTTAAACCCAGTCTGTTTCTTAAAGTTTGAACAACGGTCTTAGCTAGTTCCAAAACATCGCTGGCCGTGGCGTCGCCAGTTTTATTAATTATAACCAAAGGCTGGTTTTGGTTAATGGCCGCTCCACCTATTTCCATGCTTTTCATACCACAAATCTCAAGTAAAAAAGCGGTAGGAATTTTATAAACTTCCTCTTCTGCAAAAACTTTTGTTTTTAATTTTTGTAGAGTTTCCAAACCAAATTCCGTCTCTACTCGCTCACACAACTTTAAAAATTCATTTTCAGCAAGCTGTAAATTCTTAAAAAAGGAACCGGCGTTACCTTTTTTGGCTTCTGTCGGAAAAGGGAATTTTTTATTACGTATCTCAATGACTGCTTTTCGTATTTCTTCAATGTCTGGTATTTTGCCTGAAAATTTCTCTTGCAAATCTCTGTAATTTAAAATTCTTTTTGGTTGTTTGGAAAGAACAAAAACAATGTCGAAAATTATATACCTGCCTTTTAAAGTAGTGTTAAAAATGCTGGATCGGTAAGAAAAACCGCATTCTGAATTTTTTAAACTCAAAATCTGCCTGGTTTGGGTGTCAAAAACGGTTACCGACTCAATTAAATTTTTAGACTCTTGTCCGTACGCTCCCACATTTTGCACGGCTATTGCCCCGCTACTTCCCGGTATGTGAGATAAATTCTCCAAGCCCCACCAATTATTCTTCACACAAAAATTTACAAACTCGTCCCAATTTTCACCCGATGCTACACGAACCTTTACCTCGTCGTTATTTTCACTCAAAACCTCAATCCCCCGATTGACTATTTTAACGACCAACCCTATAAAACCTTTGTCTGAAACTAGTAAATTACTACCGCCGCCCAAGACAAAAACCGGCAAACTTTCTTTGCGGGCAAAGTCATAAGCGCTCAAAGCATCAAACTGGTCTTTGACTTCCGAAAAAAACTTAGCCGGACCACCAATTTTAAAAGTGGTATATGGAGCAAGTAAAATATTGTTTGAGATATTCATAAACTGATGATATATTTATTGCGGAGCCATAGAGTGCCAATCATTTACTTCACCGTACTCTATTTAATAGTAGGGCTGGTAATAACACTACTTGCCCTGCTTATGTGTCTAGTCAAAGAAGACCGAATCGTTAAGGAGGGCTTCGTTTGCTTGCTGTGTATTGTACTTGGCGGAAGCATTTTCTGGCCACTGCTACTTAAGCACAGCTAACGTCTCTTTTCTACTCCTTGCAAAAAAGCAAGGATTTTATTTTAGCAAATCGTAAGCCATTTTATTAAAGTCTCCTACCGCCATTACAACCACAACATCTCCTTCTTTGGTTTCCTGTTTAATTATACCTAATGCCTCTTCTTTTGACTTTACAAGTCTTACATGCTCTTTTTTATTTACCCCCTCTTCCTTAATGCGCAAAATCACATCGCTCGACGTAATCGCTAGGTCGCTAGCTTTTTCACGAGCGGGATATATTTCTGAAATCAAAACCTCATCTGCAGCATCAAAAGCTTTTACAAGCTCATTTAATGTAGCCTTAGTACGGCTAAAAGTATGGGGTTCAAATACCGCCCATAAGCGTCCTGTTCCTTTTGCACCCTCAGCTGACAAAATATTTTTATACTTAAGCCTTGCTGCCAAAAGAGTTTCCTTTACTGCCGTTGGATGATGCGCATAGTCATCTATAATTACAACCCCATTTTTTACGCCCACCACTTCAAAGCGCCTTTTTATTCCGGTAAAACTTAAAATTTCCAAAGCAATCTGGTCGGGTTGAAAACCCAAAGCCCTCAAAGTCGCCACCACGGCCAAAGCATTGTAAACATTTAGCTTACCCGGCAACTGAATTTTATAATCTTCCGTCACGCCCAGAACTTGAGCCGACAAATTGTGGCTAAACTTATTTTTTATACTAAAAGTTGTATATTCGCCATATTCAATATTTTCACACTTGTAGTCCGCTTCGTTTTCCAAAGCAAAACTTACACTCGAAACATTCGACTCTCTAACTAGTTTAGTCAAATTAGCATCATCGCCATTGTAAACAATAAGTCCGTCTTCCGGCATGCTGGAAATAAGCTGCCTGAATTCCTGCTCCAAAACTTCAAAGCTTTCAAACAAATCGGGGTGATCGTACTCCAAATTAGTTAAAACCAAAATATCGGGCTTATAATAGTGAAACTTAGGAGTTGGATCGTCAAATTGTTCTTTATATTCATCCCCTTCAAAAACAAAATAGTGTCCGTTACCCAAATGGAAATTGGAATGGTAATTCTGCAAAACAGCTCCTGCCATAAAAGAAGAATCGTCTAAGTTTCTTAAAACGTGTCCCAATAGAGCAGTTGTAGTGGACTTACCATGAGTTCCGGTAACGACAACGCGCAAGTCTTCTTGACTTAGAAAATGCAAAAATTCAGCCAAACCCACGCGAGGCAGTTCTTTTTCCAAAATATATTTTACTTCAGGGTTTTGAGCGTTCTCCCCGGCAGATAAAATGTATAAATCGGCTGGATTTTTTATAATATTTTCTTCAGAATAACCCAAGAAATATTCTATTTCATTCTCCTCCAAAACTTCTTTGGACGGCGAATATATTTCTTTTGAGTCGCTACCAAGCACTCGAAAGCCGTTTAAGGCTGCCAAATTTACAGCCGCAGACATTGCAATACCACCAATGCCCACAAAATAAATAGTCGCTCCGGGTTTCAAAATTTCTTCCAAATTTATATTATCCATAAAAATATCTTTATGCTTAAGTATTTATAAGTTTCTCAATTACTGGCAAGTTTTCATGCGCACATTTTCTGCCTAAGGAATAAAAAGGCTCAAACTGCAAAATTTTGCTTCTCTCGAGCATTGGAATTTCCGGACTAATAAGCAAATCACACAAATGAGTTTCGTCGGTTTCGTTTTTACTTGCTAAGATTGCCAGGTCCATACTTTTACCCAAGACAGTAAACAAACTGGGGTTTTTTTCCAACTCCAAGCTTTCTGAATTTTTTAGAAAACCCGAGAACCAAGTTTCCAACTGTTCTATGAAAAAAAGTTTTTTTGTCATGTTGAATATTTTTTTCAAATTCATTTGCGTTTCGGTAAAAATATGTTTCGTACCCCTCATGTTTACACCCACCACCACATCTACCCCTGAATCTTTTGCCACCTTAGCCGGCACCTGGTTTAGAAGCCCGCCGTCCACCAAAGTTTTGTCACCCCATTTTTCCGGCTCGAAAACCCCGGGCAGCGTACAAGAAATTTTTGCAGCCTTGGCTATATTTCCCATACTCAAAACAATCTGCTCGCCGGTTTCAATATCTACACTTAAAAAGCCCATGAGCGGCCTGACATCTTCAAAGTTTGCATCGGCAGTAAGCTTCCTAATTTCTTCTTCTACCAAATCCAAAGAATACAGTCCGCCTTTTTTTTCGCTGCGGACAATATATTTCTTTATTTCTTCCGAATCCTCCAACCTAACCAAAATTTCCTTTAAACTCTTAAGCGAGCCAGCAGCGTAACAAGCTGCCACCAAAGAAGCGCCAGAGCTCGCTGCAATATAACTAACCTCAACCTGCTCTTCTAAAAATACTTCCAAAAAACCCACATAAAAAGCTATGCGATTTCCACTGCCCGAAAGAGCGAGTCCAAGTTTTTTAGTTTTTTCCTGCATACTTTTCCGCAACTTTCAGTATTAATTTTGCCACCTTTTCAGAGGCGTCTTTTGGCATTATTTTACCAATATGTAAAGACAAACGTTTTTGCGTCTCGTAATCAAAAAGTAGCTTCCGTATAAGCTTGACTAACATTTCAGCAAAAAATGGGTTTTCAGGCAAAAGCAAAGCCGCATCCATTTTAGCCAGCAACAAAGCATTAAACTCCTGGTGACTATTTGGCATTGGCACCAGGACAGAAACTTTTTTTAAATTACCCAGTTCAGTTAAAGTTGAGAGCCCGGCCCGAGACACCACGATGTCCGCAGCTGCATAAGCCTCAGCCATACGCAAGGTAAACTCAAAAGGAAAATAGTTCAAAGACCTCTCAGCTGAACTTTTTCCTTTACCGGTTATGTGAATTACCTGAACAAATTTTTGCAATTCCGGCAAAGCCTTGATAACAGCCTTATTTAAATTCTCCGCGCCCGTTCCTCCGCCTAAAACCAAAATGGTCGGCAAGTCTTTATTTAAGCCAAAAAACTTTTCTGCCTCTGCCTTTGTCGCAGACAGCATTTTAGTGCGAAAAGGATTGCCTGTCAAAACCACTTTTGATTCAGAAACTTTATAAAACACACCACTTCCATTTGAAAAATCTGTTAAAGATTTTTCAAATGTTACAGTAATTTTTTCAGCGAAAAATTGACACAGTTTATTTGCCATAGACGGCCAAACGTCTTGCTGGTGTAAAACAACAGGAATATTTAAACTTCTAGCAGCCAAAACTACGGGCACCTGCACAAAACTGCCCGTGCCAAATACAATACTAGGCTTTTCTACCTTTAAAATTTTCCTAGCCTGCCAAAAACCCCGCAGAACTAAAAAGGGTGTAAGCAAATTGTAAAAAGAAAAATATCTACGCCACTTACCAGCCGCAATAGCGTAAAATTTTATATGTTCGCCTTCGGCTAAAATTTTTTCCGGACCTCTAAGCCCACCCACAAAAACAAACTTCAAATTTGAGTCTAAAGCGCTAAGTTCATCTCGCACGGCCAAAAGAGGACTCACGCTTCCCCCGCTTCCCCCACCGGTTAAAAGAATTTTCATATATTTTCTCCCAAACAGTCCTCGTAAATTTTTAAAGTCTTTTCTACCGTATTTTGCCAAACAAAGTTTTTAGCGCGTGAAAAACTCTTTATGCCCAAAGCTTCATAAAATTGCCTGTCACTGACCAGCAAGTTCATTTTTTCAGCAATATCCGGCAAATTTAAGGGGTCAAAGTACACCGCCGCATTGTCATATATTTCGTTAAAGACTTTGGTATTGGAAACAAGCAGCGGCAAACCAAAAGCCATGGCTTCAACTCCAGGCAAACCAAAACCTTCGTGCAAACTTGCAGAAACAAAACAATAAGCACCTCTGTACAACCCAGCTAAATCTGCATCTGAAACCGAGCCGGTAAAAACCAAACGATCTCGGTTTTTTATATCCATAGCCTTATATTTTATGTCCGGATAATGCGGGTCAGCCTTTCCCACCAAAACCAAATCCATTTCGAACCCATAAGTTTTTAAGAACACATCGAAAGCTCGGGTTAAACTTACAATATTTTTCTTTCTCTCTAAAACCCCGACAAACAGAAAGTAAGGTTTTTGTAAATAAAATTTATTTTTGGTTTCTTCTACCTGTGCTTGGTCCGTTTCAGTATTTATAGAAACTCCTTCATAAATAACCGAAACCTTTCGAGGCAAAACTTCCAAATACTTTACTATATCTTCTTTAGAGGTTTCAGAAACGGTTATAATAGCCCGCGAATTTTTAGCTGCAGCAGAAATAACTTTTTTATAGGCAGCGAAATGTAGCAAACGACTCTTTTTTGCACCACCAATTTTATGATGCACCATGTCATGAATAGTTACCACAAAAGGTTTTTTATAAAAAAGCGGTACGTTAAAATTTGGAAAATGCACCAAATCGCAATTAACTTTGTTTAAAAGTCTTAGAAAAGAAGTCTGCTCGGCTAAAGAATAGTGCCTAGCCTCCGCCGGCACTAACTCAACGTTGGAAAATTTACGCAAAAAATCCAAATCCGCACTGTCGGCAATTTTCGGACGGAAAAAAACTTTGTACTCATTTTTCGAGTCGAGCAAAAGCAGATTTTTAAGCAACTCAAAAACATACCGTCCAATACCTCCGCTTTTATAACCCATCATTCTGGCATCAATACCTATTTTCATATAGTTTCCAAATACTCCAAAATTTTTTTAGCAGATTCTTCTCTGCGAAAATTTTTCGCTTTTTCAAAACCCAAATTTATTATATTCTTCACCAAATCTTTTTCTGCCGCTACTTGCTGCATAGCAAAACTTAAATCTTGCGGATTATATGGATTCACCAAAATACCCGCACCCCCTACCACTTCTGGCAAAGCTGTAACTTGGCTGGCAATAACCGGCACGCCTAACGACATAGCCTCAACCGGCTGAAAGCCAAAGCCTTCATAAAAAGACGGATAAACCAAAGCCTTGGACATTTTTATTAAAGCCGGCTTATGCTCTTCTTCAACATAACCCAAAACTAAAATCTTATCTCTTTTTTTACTTTTTTCAATGAGTCTAAATATTTTCCTGTTCTTCCAACCGCTTTTACCAGCTATAACCAAGTACTCCGAGCCTTTAAAAAGCTCAAAGGCCTTAAGCAAATTTTCCAAATTTTTTCTAGGCTCAATTGTGTTCAAAAACAAAAAGAAGTCAGGCGGCAAAGATAGTTCGTTTCGCAAATTTCTTAAATTCTGGACAGTAAGCTTCGAATTATAAATTTCAGCATCAAGACCCGGATACACGACTTTTATTTTTTCTGGATTTACATTAAAAACTTTAATTATGTCTTGTTTGGTATATTCGGAAACTGCGAAAATAACATTTGCTCTTTTAAAAGCATTTTTATAATTCAAAAACCAGTGCCAAGCGCGCCTTTTGAAATTGTAAAACTCCGGAGCAATAACCGGCGACATGTCATGAACGGTTAGGGCCAACTTAGTTTGAGGTTTTAAAGAAAACTGGTTTAAATTCGGCATAAAAACCCAATCAACGTCACCCACAAATTTTTCCAAACTCACCGCCCCAAATTTTAGAGCTACATTTAAAAACTTATTTGGTATACGGGTTCGAACCAAATTAGAATTCAAATAATGATAATCTACCTCGAGCCCTTTGTCGAAAGCGTTATAAAACAAAGAGTAGTGGTTTTTTTTATCAACGCTAAGCAAACCCTCAACGGTGTTGATGGTGTAATTTTCCACCCCGGATATACTTCCGGAAGACAAGCTTCTTAAGTCGATTGCGATTTTCATATTTTAGAAGACACAAACTCCTCTACTGCTTTCTTAAAATTTTGCACCTTAAATTTTTCAGCCTGCTTTTGTAAATTAGCTATTGTATATTTTTCGGTTTGCCAATTTAAGACTAAACCTTTTATTTCATCTTCGTCATAGCTATAAAAAAACTCACCGGTAACTTTCGGAATAACTGTTTCAAGCGCACCGCCTTTACCGTAAGCTAAAGTTGGCGTACCGCAGGCTGCCGCTTCAAGAGGCATTAAACCAAAATCTTCCACCTGAGGAAAAATATAAGCTTTTGCTCCGCTATACTCGTTTCTTAAAACTTCGTCACTAACCCTTCCTAAAAACTTTACACTTGGCCCGGCTATAGACCTTAAATATTCTTCTTGTCTACCGCTACCAACCACATGCAAACTTAAATTAAGTTTAGAAAATATTTTTATAATTACCTCATTCTGTTTGTGAGCCTGCAGCCTGCCTGCCAACAAAAAGTAGTCGCTTTTTGGTGCGCTAGGCCGCCAAAAACTGCTTATACCCGGATATATAACCAAAGCTTCCTTGTTGTAACTTTTTT
>CAZGAF010000035.1:0-1167 GCA_964523855.1 uncultured Candidatus Saccharibacteria bacterium
TAGGGTGTAAAATCAAAAAATAACCCACGTTTAAGGGTTATATTTCGGCTCTTGACATTTTGGCCAGTTGTGATAGTCTTATAGTATAGATTTTCGCCGAAGGCCCGACCGTATGGCGGAGAATGGTTCCGGAGTAAAATCTGGAATAGGCGAAAACGCAGACCCCTTAAGTGGGGTTTGTTTTTTTATATTTCTTTTAGGACATCTCGCCTTTTAGCACGGCTTACCAAAGCCTCACAATCTTTGTTGGCTGATAACGCCATCCTAATGCAACCAGCCCATCTGTCAGCAAGCCTGATTAAGGGTTCGGATTCGTCCCGTGGCCCTTTGGCCAATTTTATTTTTAAGACTTTAGTTCTTAAGGCGTTAGTATATTTTTTGGTGCTAAACTCGTCTAAGCCATCTATACAAATAATAACCTGCGTTTCTGCATTGCTATGTTCAGGGATTGATTTTTGTAAAATTTCTATAGTCGGCAGCCAATAAAAGACCGGCTTTTTGACTTTTAGAAAATAAATGCTCAAATCGTCATTATCCTGCCGCAAAAATTCCTCTAAAAACTGGATTCGGAATTTGTAGTTGGACTTATGCCATTTAATAACCCCGATTTTAGTAGACTTTTCCAGTTCCTCTAAACGCTGCCGGACGGCTTCAATGTTGGAAGTTACAATTACAGCAACTACAATAAAAACCTTGCTGCCCGTATCTTGGCCAGTCTCGTCTACAAAGCAGTAAAGTTTTTTTGTTTTGGTCATAAGTGTTTATATCGGAACGGGAACGGAGTGAACAATTTTGCCCTGCCGGTCACGGTTTGTAATAATCCGCGCTTTTCTTGGCGGTGGCATTTTTATTATAAACGAGAACGGAATAAAACTCACGTTTTCGCCCATCACCGTATGTCGGGTTGTGTTCATACAATGCCGATTTTAAAAGACATAAGTTTAGTGAATAGTGGTTAGTGTTCAGTGAATAGTATAAAGCAGTCAGTCATTTAAGCCAAGGGGCTGGTGTTGACCTAATTTTGCAAAAAGAGTAATATTTGTTTTGGTATTTATTTTCTCTAGAGGAGGGTTGATGACGGCGGAGTTGGAAAGGTTGGATGTTAGGAGGGCTGTTCAAGAACTCCCTGATTTTAAAGAGTGGCTGCTGGCTATGCGTACGCAGGCT
>CAZGAF010000035.1:1177-9029 GCA_964523855.1 uncultured Candidatus Saccharibacteria bacterium
AGGAAGCATACCGGTGGATGTTGTCCGCCGCCCAAAACAATTGGATGTTTCGTCCGCTTAGGGTACAGATGGTTCAGGAGCGTCCTGTTCGTGGCTCGAATGGTATTTCTGTGAAGATCAGAGTCGGCGGTAGAGTTGTGGAGGTAGCCGATACCTTGTACAACTTTCGGAAAAGCATTCTGAATTAGCCTTTGATAAGAGTTCGTCTACATTAGCGGTCTTAAAAACCCGTTTCAAAAACAGCGGCGAATTCAAAGGGCAAGGAGCTCGCGACCCAAACTTAGGGTCGAAGACTTGAGTCCGGAGGAGTGTATGGACCTGGTCCATGCATTCCAACAGGACTTGAGGAGCGGGGTAATCAGGATAAACGGTTCGTCGAACCGTTTGAGTATTCGCCTTGAACAAGGGGATCTCTTGATTAGCCAACGTGGTATGGTGGAATTGGAAGCCAGGGTTATGGGCTACAATCCGAGGAGGCTTGGGTGATTAGTAGGACTTTGAGTTTGGGGTCCACGCAGAAAGACCTCGATTCTGTCGCGATGGGTGATTTGGGTCGCGTGGCTCAGTTGATTCGCGATATACCCGATAGCTTTTCGGATGAAATGGTTTTGCAGAGTCTCGGTGAAAAAGCAACGAGGGTTGAATTTCTGAATGGAGATTACTACACCATCAACTTTGTCGCTGGACAGTTGTGTGTTGCTGTGATCACAACTGTACCTCAGCTTTTTGCGGCCCGCAGACGTTTCCATCAAATCCGGCAAAGAATGATAAGGGAGGGTGGGCGTAGAAAATAACGCAAGTCTTATTCTTCTTTTTGGACCTTGTTAATTTCAGGGTCTTTTTTATTTACTTAGCTTAAGTTACAATACAAATACTAAAGTCTAACTACTTTTAATTTTATGCAAATAGACACATCTATTTTTAAAGCTTATGACATAAGGGGTAAGTACCCCAGTCAAATTAATGCTGAAGTGGTTTATAGAATCTCTCAGGCTTATGTAAAATTTTTAGAAGGAAATTCTAAATCCGAAAGCGACCCAGCATCGCTTCAAGGATCAGGGACTAAAGATCAAAGATTAAGCGTTGTCGTCGGCCACGACATGAGACTCTCTGGAGAAGAGTTTACAGAGGCGGTTATAAAAGGACTTACTGAGTCGGGGGTAAATGTTATTGACTTGGGTTTGGTTTCGACCGACATGCTTTATTATGCAGCGGCGACTTTGGAAGTTGATGGTGGAATACAAATAACTGCCAGTCATAACCCAAAAGAGTATGGTGGTTTAAAGTTGGTTGGAAAAAAGGGTAAGCCAATTTCGGGAGATACAGGTATATACCAGATTAGAGATATGGTAATTTCAAATAACGAATTACAAATTTCAAATAATGCAAAGGGCACGGTAACGCAAAAAAATATTTCACAAGGGTATTTTGAGTTTGTAATTTCAAACTTTGATACTTCTAAGTTTAAAAACTTTAAGATCGTGGCTAACGCTAACTTTGGTATGGGGAATTTGTCGGTAGATTATCTAACAAAATACTTTCCCAAAACCGAGTTTGTTAAAGTGGTGTACGAAGGTTTGGACGGCAATTTTCCTTTACCGCTTGGCAGGCCCGACCCGCTTATACCTGAAAACAGAGCAGAAATAATTGCAGCCTTAAAAGAACATAAGGCAGATATGGGAGTTGCATGGGATGCCGACGCGGACAGATGCTTTTTCTTTGACGAGAACGGAGATTTTGTAACGCCAGCTTATGTAAATGCTTTGGTTTCTGAATACTATTTACAAAAATTTCCGAAAAGTAAAATAGTTCACGACACTCGTGTAGTTAGGGTTATTGACCATGTGGTTGAAAAAAATGGGGGAGTGCCGGTTCAAACTAAAGCCGGACATAGTTTTATAAAAGAAAGAATGATAAAAGAGGGGGCGGTATTTGGCAGCGAGACTTCCGGGCATTACTATTTCAAAGATACTTTTTATTTGGACAACGGTTTGTTCCCTTTGTTTATAATGTTAGAACTTTTGTCTACACGAGCAGCCGGGCAGACATTTTCGGAATTTTTAAAACCTTTTAGGGAACAGTTTTTTATTTCGGAAGAAATGAATTTTAAAGTTGACGATTTGGACACTGTGCTTTTAAGTTTTAAAGAAAAGTATAAAGATTCTAAGTTGGAAGAAATAGACGGTTTAAGTTTTAATTACTCCACTTGGCGCTTTAATGTAAGAAAAAGCAACACTGAAAGTTTGCTTCGCATAAACGTGGAAGCAGACACTAAAGAATTGTTGGAAGAAAAAATAAAAGAAGTGGTAGGTTTAGTACAAAAATAAAAGACCGTTTTGAAACGGTCTGGGTGTTTTACGCGGCTGCTTTGGGGGCAACTGTGCCTATGAGCTTCGCGAGCCATTCTTCATCGATTTCTACACCAGTCGTGCTTACGCGTATTGCGCCAAAGTGACGCAAGGTGTTTACGATGGTAACTGGGGAATTTTCGATGAAAGATATCTTTAAAATGGGGAGTTGCTGGCGCCCGTTGAAATTCTTGGGTAAAACCGCGTTTTGAACGGGTATAAGCATCAACCGCCCTACTTGTTGAGGTTGCCATGCATCATTGGGTGCTTTCATTTTGATACCTTCCCAGTTGCCTTGGGAAACTAGCTTATCGAAATGCATGGAAACAGTTGCAAACCTCGAAAACCACACTACGCAAGTTAGCATACTGGCCTCCTCTGAAGATTCCAACAAAAAATCGGACCCGCGTAAAATTACAGGAGTCCGATTTTTTGTTTGACTTCGGTTATTGTTTTATGAGCAGTTTCTCTTGCTTGTCTTGCTCCGTCACCCAAAACTTGGGCTAAATAGTCCGGTTTGGAAAGCAGTTCTTTTTTCTTTTCTCTAAATTCAGCAAAGTAGTCTGCAATGTTTTGCGCTAAGGTCTCTTTAAGCTCGGAGTATTTAAGTTTCTCAGTATTTTGCGCTTCGGTAAAATATCTTACAGACTCTTCGGAGCCAAAGTGTCCGAGCAAAAACATTAAGTTTTCTTCTCCAGGTGATTTTTTTCCTGGCTCGGAAGCGGTAACGGCCTTTTTTAGTTTTCGTGCTATTTCTTTGGGTTCGTCGTCTAGGTTTAAGGCTTCGTCACCTGTTTTGCTCATTTTTTTGGTCGGTTCGGTGAGTGACATTATGCGCAAAGGTTTTCTTATATAGGTTTGTGGTTCAGGGAAGGTTTTGCCAAATTTATGATTAAATTTTCTAGCAACTACTCTGGCTAGTTCTACGTGTTGAATTTGGTCTTCGCCGACTGGTATATGAGTTGGTTTATAAACAAGTATGTCGGCTGCCATTAAAGTTGGGTAAGTTAGTAACCCTGCGTTTATATTTTCTGCATGTTGGCGCGACTTGTCTTTGTATTGAGTCATGCGTTCCAGTTCGCCTAAAGGAGTTATGCAATTAAAAACCCAAGCCAACCAAGCATGTTCTTGTACTTGATTTTGTAAAAAGAAAATTGTCTTGTTTGGATCTATGCCCGCAGCTAAATAGCTGGCAGCTATATTTAAGGTGTTGCTGCTTAACTCTTTAGGCTCAAAAGGAGTAGTTAGGGCGTGTTGGTCTGCTATAAAATAAAAGCGTGTAAGATTTTCTTTATTTTGGGTTTCCAACAAGTCCTTTATAAGACCCAAATAGTTGCCAACATGTAGATTGCCTGTTGCTCGGCAGCCGGCTACGTAAGTTTCGTGTTGCATAATGCGTATATTATAGCAAAGTATAAGAAAAAGGGTAATCTTTTAAAAAGATTACCCTTTAAATTTATATTTCTATAATGACCGGTAAGACCATAGGGCGTCTTTCGGTTTTTTGGTATAAGTATTCACCAACTTCGTCGCGAATTACGTTTCGGAGGTAGGCCCAATTTGGTTCGAGTTTTTCTTTGCCTTTGGTTTCTACCAATTTTCTAACTTCGTGTTTTACTTCGCGGATAAGATCGTCGTTGCCTTTCATGTAAATGAAGCCGCGGGAAATTATGTCTGGTTGGTTTATAAGTTTACCGTCTCGGCGGTTTAGAGTGATGATTATGACAAACATACCGTCTTGTGCCATAACTTGCCTATCTCTTATAACCACTTCGCCTACATCGCCAATGCCCAGGCCATCTATAAACACATAGCCGGAAGTTACTTTATCGTCTTCGGTAACTTTAGCTTGTCTGGCGGAGTCAATTTCCAAGATTTGTCCATTGTCCAGAGAGAAAATGTTAGCATCTGGTATGCCCATAGACTTAGCTAATTCCGCGTGAGTTACTATCATGTGGTGTTCACCGTGAATTGGCATAAAGTACTTTGGTTTGACCAAAGAAATCATAAGCTTTAACTCTTCTTGGTGAGCGTGACCGGAAGTGTGAATGTCTAAAGTCTTGTTGTAAATAACATGAGCCCCTAGACGAGTAAGGTTAGAAAGCACAGCAGCGACCGAGCGCTCGTTACCTGGAATTGGCGTAGCGGAAACTATGGCGGTATCACCCTTTTTGATTTTCACAGATTTGTGGTCGCCTCTGGCCATGCGCGCTAAACCAGCCGCGTCTTCACCCTGGCTGCCGGTTGTTAAAATAACAATCTGGTTGTCTGGGTATTTTTTTGCCGCTTCAGATTTAATAACTATTTTTGGCTGGATTTTTAAGTAGCCTAAGGAAATAGCGATTTCAATGTTGTTAACCAAGCTGCGCCCAGTGACTACAATTTTTCTGTTGTGTGCGGCAGCAGCGTCGAATACTTGTTGTACGCGTGAAATGTTGGTAGAGAAGGTGGCAAAAATTATACGACCCTTAATCTCTGAAAAAGTTCGGTCTATGGTTTTACCTAATTCTCTTTCCGACATACAGTAACCAGGTTTAACAGCGTTAGTGGAGTCGGACATGAGAAGCATGACTCCTTCGCTGGCAAACTTGGCAATTTTTTGGAATTCGGAAGGTTTGCCGTCAGCCGGAGTGTGGTCGAACTTCCAGTCGGTTGCGTAAATAACTTGGCCGACAGGAGTTACTATAGAAAGCCCTATGCTGTCTGGGATGTTGTGGTTTAGTCTGAAAAAGCGAATTTTAAAATTACCCAAAGACAGTACATCGTCTATGCCAAAGGTATTTATTCTGCTTCTGCCCAAAAGACCAAACTCTTCAAGGCGTTTTTTTATAAAGCCAGCTGTTAAAGGCATCGTATAAATTGGCGGATCGCCAATTTTAGGCATGATGTAGGGGATAGCGCCAATGTGGTCCAAGTGACCGTGAGTAATAAGTACGCCTCTTATGCGCTTTTTATTTTCTTCAAGCCATTTTGTGTCGGGAATAATATAGTCTATGCCAGGCATGCTTTCGTCTGGGAAAGCTAAACCCATGTCGATAACAATTAAGTCATCGCCAAATTCCAACACGGTCATGTTTTCACCGATTTCTTCCACACCGCCCATAGGGATAATGCGCAAGTTTTGTCGGCTGGCTGTGTGCTTGCTGGTTGTTGTTAAGTTGGAAGCGAGGCTGGTGGCCTTTTGAATGAGCATGTCCAAACGATTGGATTCTTGCTTTGCCTCCGGTTGCTTAGGCGCAGATTGCATGGGCTTTTGATGCCCAAAGCGCTTTGGCATTGGTTTCTTTATCATGTTAAAAAAATTCCAGACCTCTTTGCGTGAAAGGTCTTAATTAATAGTCATTTCCCAAGCAAAAAAACTTGAAAATGAATCTTGTTTAGTGGCTTCTTCGGCCGACCAAAAAGATTTGCTCGCAATTAGCAAACAGTAGTTAAATTCGCGGATACGCAAGAGTAACGGTATCACGGATTCTAAATAGTGTTTATTAACTGACTTTGGTTTCGAAAGTAGCTTATTTCTTATATTATAGCATACTACGTAAATTTGTCAAATGAATCTGGATTTTGTTTTAGCTGTATTTTTCAGTTGTAGACTATTTTGCATTTTGACCCGCCTGCCAACTTCTGGCTATATCAATAAGGTTAATCGATGAATATTAATATTGCTTTCTATAAAGCATTGCAAGTGGCGGGCAGGTTTTTTAATTTTGCATTTGTATGTTTGGTGCCCGAGGAGTACGGACTTAAAACCTCCACGGGATTGCTCCCACCCCGCCCTGTGGCGGGACGCGTTATACTAGTTTATTGGTGCCGCGGGAGAGATTTGAACTCTCATGACCTTGCGGTCGTACGCACCTGAAGCGTATGCGTCTGCCAATTTCGCCACCGCGGCCTAGAAATAGTCTAAAGTCTAAAGAAAAAAGTGTAAAGGTTATTTATTCAAATTCACGGCCTCGACTATTCACTGTCCACTGCGCACTAATTCTACTTCCAAACTCTTTTGGTTTCCAAATACCAGTTAGGCAAATCGTAAAAGCGTGAGGTAACGTCGTTTAAAGATTGGATATTTATATTCTGAATCTCTGGATTAACAAAGTAAAAATAGTCAGTCTGGTTTAGAAATATGACTGGATTTTTAGTATTTATAATTTGGCTAATTTGGGAATATTTTGCGTAGCGTGTGTCTTGGTTGGTTGTGTTCCTAGCTTCGCTTAACAGCTTGTCTAAATTAGCGTCAGAAAGGCCGGTTAAGTTAAGTCCCGGGTCTTTTGTTTGACTGCTGTGCCAGAAAAAGAAAGGGTCTGGGTCCGCGCCAAATTTTTGAGCAAATACAAGAACTTGGAATTTTCTTGGCTTAATAACTTCGTCCATAAGCTGTTTAGATGGTTTTATATCTACATTTACAGTAACACCTAAAGCTTGCCACTGCTTTTGTAAAATTTGTGCAGCTTTGGTGTTAGACAAAGAGTCGCTGGTAGTTATGGTTAAGCCTAAAGGCTGGTTGTTTTTTTGCCTCTGGCCATTTTGCAAAGTCCAGCCGGCTTTGTCTAAAATTTTCCCGGCCTCTTCCAAGTTAAAAGCACTTTGAATAGGCTGCTTGGTTAAAGGGTCGTCTGGAATTTGTTTGCCTGAGTCGAAAGCTTCTGAAATAAGATTTTCTCGGTCGGTAGCTAAACTCAACGCACTTCTTATGTAGTCCTGCGAAATTAAACCCTCGTTTAAATTAAAGTAGACCATTTGGTACTGAGGGATAGGTGCGCGGATTTCTCTTAAATTTTTATTTAATTGAGAGACGTCTTCTACAAAAAGAGGTATGGTGCCCGCGGCATCTATTTCGTGGCCTCTAAGTGCGTTTAGTTGGTCGGTTTCTGAATCGTAAAACTTTATGCTTAAAGTTTCGATATTGGGCCTTTTTAAATGATAATTTGTAAAGCTGGATAAAGTCATGGATTCGACTTTTCCGTTTGGTAATTTGTTTATTTGAACAATGGCGTAAGGGCCAGAGCCAAGAGCCTTGAGGTTGTTTTCGCTAAGCAAAAAACCGGCTGGGTCAATTTTCTCCCAAATATTTTTTGGAAGAATAGGGAGGGTTAGGTTGTGAATAAAGGGGCCGGAAATATCTTTGCTTGAAAATCTAACAGTATTGTCCGATATTTTTTCAACTAAAGTATTTTGCCAAAAACCTCTTAGAGGGCTTTTGTAGTCTGGATTTTTAAGTATGTTGACTGTAAAGACTACGTCGTCGGCTGTAAGCTTTTGGCGGTTATGCCAAGTAGCGTTGGGCTTTATATTTATAGTGTAACTTTTTTGGTCTTCGGAAATTTGAGGCATGCCTTCGGCTAAGTCGGGTAAAATTTCACCCTTCGGCCCGTATTTATATAGACCAGAAAAAATAAGTTTGGTTAAAGCTTGGTCGGTGTCCGTAATTGCGAAGACAGGATTTATGTATGGTGGCTGACCGACTACGCCCTCGGTTAAGCTGCCGCCTACTGCTGGAATTATTT
>CAZGAF010000036.1:0-8774 GCA_964523855.1 uncultured Candidatus Saccharibacteria bacterium
GCGTATTTATACCAATTACCTCTTTTGGGTCAACTAGCTGTGTGTAAACCTTCTCGCCCAGTTTTATAGCCAAAGCCACAATATCGGTTAAATAGTACTCATTTTGAGAATTAGTATTTTGAATTTGCTCCAAATTTTCCCAAAGCCACTTTGTGTTAAACATATAAATTCCGGGGTTTACTTCCATAATTCCCCTCTCTGCCTCAGTAGCATCTTTTAGTTCAACAATTCTAACTACTCCTTTTTCTTGCTCTGCATTTCTTTCACTCTCTAACTCTCTAACTATTCTTCCGTAAGACTTCAGACTTCTGTATTCGTTTTCGAAATTAGGCGCAACTGTAGTTAATATAGAAATATTTGCAGCATTGTCTCTATGCAGCTTCATAAGCCTTCTTAAGCTTTCAGCTTTTATAAACGGCATATCTCCATACAACACCACAATATTTTCCGCTTTAACTTTTTCTTTGGCAGCCAAAAGAGCATGTGCTGTACCCAGCTGTTTTTGCTGATAGGCAAAAATATAGTCTTCACCCAAAACTGCCCTCACCTTTTCAGCCTGGTAGCCGACTACTATAACGGGCTTAATAAGCTGGTTTAAATTTTCCAGCTCATGCAGTAAATGCAAAATAAGTGGTTTATTTTTTAAACCGACCAAAACCTTTGGCATATCTCCGCCCATGCGCGTACCTTTTCCCGCAGCCAAAATTACAAATTGATTTGTCATAAAATTACTTATTCAAATTTTGAATTACAGCTACTAAACTCTTTAAAGTATGTATCAAATAATCCGGCTTATGTTTTTTAAGTCTCCCAGTCGTATTATAACCACCCGTAATAGCGGCGGTATAAAAACCGTGCTTTTTACCAATCTCAATCTCCTCTTCAGTATCGCCTACCGACAGCACCTCCGAGGGCTTTAGCTTATTTTTACGTACATAGTCGAGGAGCTTTTCCTCTTTACTTCGGCTATGCATGTGGGAAAAATCCTGCTCATTTTCTCTGGCTAAAATTGTTTGAAAATAACTGTGCATCTTAAGCCTTTTAAGCTGCCTTTCTATGGCCGGCGCTATATGGTTACTATAAATAACCGCTTGAATGGATTCTTTCTCTAAATACTTTAAAAGCTCTTTAGCACCCGCCCTCGTCCTACTTTTGTCGGCCATTGGTTCATAATACTTGTTAAAGGTTTTATGAATGTTTGAAGAATTTTCCATAAAAAACTTTTCATCAAAGCCTAAGGCAGTCCAATACTTTTTTATGGGCATGTCGAAACATTCTTGAAATTTCTTTAAGCTTATGGGCTTAAGGCCAAAGCTTACCAAAACTTTATTGTCTGCATTGGTGGCAATTAAAGCATCGGAAAGCAAAGTACCGTTCCAATCAAAAGCAACGAGTTTTATCATTTTATCTCCATTCTAAACTCAAAACCATATTTTTTAAACCCCAACCTTTCGTAGTAGTCGTGAATTTTTTCTCTTTCCATCCGGCTGGTAGCAAGAATCTTATAGCATTTAAGTTTCTTTGCTTCTTTTATAGCCGCCTTTATAAGCGAAGTACCTAAACCTTGGCTCCTATACTCTTCTTCTACAAATAAGTCTTCCAAAAACCCATACGGCCTTTTGTGCAGTCCGTTGTAAACCAAATATAAAAATATTCTCCCTACGCTTTTTTTACCGTCAAAAACTTCAAATTTTACTGCTTTAGCTTTAACACTTTTTTTTCCAATTTTCATAAATTTAATTTCTTTACTTTATAACTCCCATTTCCACCCCAACCTCTTTAAAAGCTTGAACGGCTTTATCTATTTGCTCTTTGGTATGGGCGGCAGAAATTTGTACACGTATACGCGCCTTGCCTTTTGGCACAACCGGGTAAGTAAACCCGCGTACATAAATTCCTTTCTCAAAAAGTTTAGCGGCCATTTCTTGCGCCAGTTTTTCTTCCCCCAACATAACTGGGGTTATGGGGTGTTTGCCATCGCCTCCTAGAGTAAAGCCTAAAGCTTCCATAGCTTTTCTAAAATGCTCTGTATTTTCCATTAGACGTTCTTTTAAATGCACGAACTTTGTGTCGTAATTTTGCAAAACAAACAAAGCTGCATTTGCTATAACGGGGGGCAATGCATTAGAAAATAGAGTCGTGCGACTGCGCTGATGCAAAAGTTGAATTATCTCCTTTTTTCCTGTGGTAAAACCACCTCCCGCTCCCCCCAAAGCTTTTCCAAAAGTAGAAGTCACTATATCTACCCTATCTGTATACCCCTCTACACTCCCGCGTCCACTTTTACCCAAAACTCCACTGGCATGACTTTCGTCCACCATAACCAAGCAATTATATTTTTCCGCCAAATCACAAATCTCGCCAACTTTTGCAGTTATACCGTCCATGCTAAACACTCCGTCTGTCGCAATTAAAAGTCTGGGCGCCCTGGTAGGGGAAGCCATTGGCTTCCCATCAGTCGGACCGGCACTACCCGCCCCCACACGATCACGAAAAGCTTTAAGCTGCGCCTCCAAATCCACCATGTCGTTATTTTTATACCTAAACCTTTCTGCTTTGCAAAGTCGTATACCGTCTATAATAGAAGCATGATTTAACTCGTCGCTAAAAACCGCATCACCTTCCTTTAAAATGGTTTCAAAAAGTCCTGTGTTGGCGTCGAAAGCCGAAGTATAAGTTATAGAATCTTCCGTGCCAAAGAATTTTGCTATTTCCTTTTCCAAAGCTTTATGGACAGTGGAAGTACCTACAATGAACCTCACGCTAGCTTCACCAAACCCATAGCTGTCTATTCCGTCCTTTGCAGACTTAGCTAATTCGTCCGACGATGCTAATCCTAAATAATTGTTAGCACAAAAATTCAACAAAGTTTTCCCGTTAGCGACAATTTCCGCTCCTTGCTTAGTTTCCAACACTCCTTCTTCTTTCCACATGCCTCCATTTTTTATTTCTTCTAGCTCTGCTTCGAATTGTTGTTTGTAGTTTGTAAACATATAAATCGCGGAATAAACGCAGATATCAACGCTGACTATTACGCTGGCCTGCGTTTAATCAGCGTAATAATCAGCGTCCTTTTAGCGGTTAATTAAATTTAATCAAAAACTTAGGATTCTCTTGCATCATTTTTTCAAACTTTTCTACAGAATAATCGGCAATAGGTAAAATTGACCCATCACCGTTGTTTAAAAGCACGGACCATAACTTTTCTTGAATATCGTTTTCCTTTTTTTCCAAAAGCATTTTGGTTGTTTCCCAAGTCTGCCAAATCTGCCTGCCAGCAACACAGTGCATATTTAAACCCTTCATAATCAATTTATTGTAATCTTCAAAAACAAAATCTCCAGTCTTTAAACCAAACAGCACCACATCTCCGCCGCGTCTAACCGAAGCAACCGCATTGTTAACCGAGTCGTTAAACCCGGCCATTTCAAAAGCCACATCTACCCCAAGACCTTGTGTGAGTTCCATAACTCTGTTTATAACTTCCTGATTATGTCCGTATGTTTTTTCTTCCTTTTCATATTTGTTATTTAATCCGCCAGCTGGTGGATGATATTTGATAATTTCATTTACTCCCATTTTTCTCGCCATCTCTATAGCTTTTTCATTCGGCTCTATTCCAATAATACTTTTCGCACCAAGACCCTTAGCAATAAGCACCAAAAATTGAGCAATGGGTCCCAGACCAAATATTGCTACAGTTTTACCCTTCAAGTTTACTTTACTAGCCGCATGTACAGCGTTCCCAAAAGGCTCTTGCATAGCGGCAATTTCAGCCCGAATTTTACTAACATCGGTTTTCCAGGCAACTTGAGCAGGCACTTTTGCGTATTCGGCAAACCCCCCGTCTACACTTATACCTAAAATTTTCTCGTTAGTACAAACTTCCCTTTGGCCATTTAAACACTGAAAACATTTGTTACAAACCACATGCGATTCGCACGAAACCATATCTCCTACCTTTATATTTGTAACTGCCGATCCCACTTCAACGACTTCGCCAAAAAACTCATGCCCGATTACACGATAATTTTTAGCTTCTGCGTCCTTCTGCGTTGCCATCCGCGAGTAATCTGCGTCTATAGAATTCAAAATCGCATCTTTAAAAGCTTGTCTATGCCAAATGCCTTTGTCTGTTCCGCACACACCAGCATAATGAACTTTTAAAATTATTTTATCTTCATCACCCGTGCCCAAAACCGGCTTTGGAATGTCTACTAATTCAAAACCTTTAGACTCTTCCCATTTAGTTTTACTTTTATCAAATATAAGTGCTTTCATATATTTTTGACTTACTATTTACTCGTAAATTAATAGCTCATATAATGAAGTGTGTTGTTAGCAGGTGTAACCGTTAAGTTTACCAAATGTAACCGATAGGTGTTAACTATACAGGAGGTTTACAAAACTTTATATATCTGATACAATTCCGAGTTAGTTTTTAAATGCAACCAGCAGAAGAAAGGGGGGAACAAAATGAAAGAATGGATTGGTCGCAGAGTAGAGGTAGTTTTTTGTCGAAGGGGCCAACCCCACACGAATTACACAACCTTTACCGGCATACTGACCAAAGTATCCGACTGTGATTTTTTACTCACAAATTGCCTGGAGACTGCTCAAGGTATCACCGACAGAAGACCCGACCAGGTCATCAGTCGTTACTCCAGCGAGTTCGAGCGGATGATTTTGTCTAAGTAGTCATCTTTAACCGTATTAAAAGATGGCTTTTTTATTTTCCCGCTCTTTAAACCTTACATCTTAAATCATACATTTCTACTCAACAGTAACCGACTTAGCTAAGTTGCGGGGCCGGTCAACGTCGCGGCCCAAACTTACTGCCGTGTGGTAGGCCAAAAGCTGCAGGGGTAAAGTGTTTAAAAGCGGCTGCAACAGCTCCATAGTTTTCGGCACATAAATTATTTCATCGGCCAATTCTTTTACTTCTTCATCACCCTCATTTGCAATAATTAAAGTCCTAGCTCCGCGCGCCTTTACTTCCGCTACGCTGCTTTTCATTTTGTCATACAACTGGTCCTCTGTTAAAACAGCTATTACTGGAACATCTTTAGACACTAAAGCTAAGGGTCCGTGTTTTAGTTCTCCGCCCGACATACCTTCTGCGTGAATGTAAGAAATTTCTTTAAGTTTTAAGGCACCTTCCAAGGCCACTGGAAAATTTACTCCTCTGCCTATAAAAATTATGCTTTGATACCTTTCGTATACCTTAGCAATTTCTTTTATTTTTTCACTTTCTTTTAGCACGCTTTGCATTTTTTCCGGGATCTCTAAAAGCGCCTGCAAAAGTCTTTGGCCTGTTGCCGGGGTTGTATGTCTTATGCGTCCAAATTCTAAAGCATACAGGAGTAAAACCGCCACCATGTTAGTAAAAGCTTTAGTGGAAGCCACGGAAAGTTCCGGCCCTGCGTGTATGTAGGTTCCAGCTCCGGTTTCGCGCGCGATAGTAGACCCCACCACATTCACCACGCCTCTCACCTTCGCACCTTTTCGCTTCGCTTCTCTTATAGCCAAAAGCGTATCCACAGTTTCGCCGGACTGCGAGATAGCAAAAACCAAAGTCGATTCATTCACCACCGGGTCTCTATATCTAAATTCAGAAGACGAGTCTACTTCGCAAGGCAAATTAGCCAACCTTTCAAAAGCATATTTTGCAATAAGCCCGGCATGCCTGGCCGTCCCTTCCGCCACAATTACAATCCGCTTAATTTTTCTTTTCTCCTCCTCAGACATATTAAGCCCGCCCAAAATAGCCGTCCCTTCCTGCATATTAAACCTGCCTCGAATAGCATCTTCAAAAACCACTGGCTGGTCAAAAATTTCTTTTAGCATAAAGGACGGAAAACCGTTCTTTTGCGCCTGCTCCTTGTCCCAGTCTATTTGGGTTATGTCTTTTTTAACCACTTCGTCTTTTAAGTTTGATATTTTAACGCCTCTGGTCGAAATTTCTGCTACTTCACCATCGTCCAGAAAACTGACCTGCTTGGTGTAAGGCAACATTGGAGTCACATCGCTGGCCAAATAGTACTCCTCAACACCCATACCCACAACCAAAGGGCTGCCAAGCCGGGCCGCCACAATTAAGTCTGGATGGTCCTTATGTATAACTGCTACACCATAGGTACCTCTTACCAAAGGCAAAACTTTTTTTACTGCCTTAACCAAATCGCCTTCATAATTTTCATAAATTAGTTTGGCTAAAACTTCGGAGTCAGTTTCTGAAAAGAAACTTTGGTCCTTAAGTTGTTTTTTTATTTCGCGATAATTTTCAATAATGCCGTTATGAACCAAAGCTAACTTTCCCTCCATTACAGGTTCGCTTAAATTTTCTCCTGCAAAATGCGGATGCGCGTTTTTTTCAGTCACCCCGCCATGGGTTGCCCACCTGGTATGAGCAATACCCAAACTACCTGTAAGCTCATGACCGTTTAGCTTTTTAACCAGATTATCAACTTTCCCAACTTCTCTTACTCTTTTTAACTTATCCGCTTCTAAAAGCGTAATACCTGCGCTGTCATAGCCTCTATATTCCAAATCCCGAAGGCCTTGCAAAAGCACAGGCAAAGCTTCTTTTTTTCCAATGTATCCTACAATTCCACACATAGTAAATTTAAAATTTAAAAATCAAAATGCAAAAATTACTACCAAATACAATTCTCTTTAAATCTATTTCGCTATATCTCTAGTTTTCTAATTATCTATAAATTTTTCCAATTAAACTCAAAAACTATTTTTTGCATTTCAGCAATAGCCTGATTATGCATAACCACTCCAATAGGACCGCCCGCTTCGTCTAAACTCAAATGAGCGACTTTATGCCCATAAATAATTTCGTGAGTGGACTTAAGCCCAGAATTCACGTTGGGCATTTGTTTTCTTTCATCTAAGCCCACGGGCTCTCCTCCAGTTCCCAAAGAAATTATTTTAACTTTCACTCCTTCCTTAATACGCCTTTTGCTAAAATCGGGCATTGCCCCGTAAATACTTTTTCTGTGCTCTTTAGTCGCAGACGAATACAAATAATAAGTTTTGTCTTCCAGTTTTGAGACTTCTTCCAAAACATCTTTCAAAATTAAACTTACACCCTTTGCCCCTTCGTAAAACTTAACCACCGGCTTACCACCCTGCTTTTCAAACAAAGTTTTTAATAGAGGCAAGTTGGCCTCTACATCTTCTTTTATTTCCGAAAGCTCCGCTTGCTTTTGGTTTATAGCCAACAGCAAATTTTCCGGCGGCTCCGCTACAAAGTACTGCTTGGACTCTTTATTGTAATAGGCCACTACGCCCAGAGTTATAAGGGCTTTTAAAATATCGTAAGTCGTACCTCTGTTTACCTTGGACTTCAAAGCAATACTGCGAACAGGAGAAGGGCCCATTTCCACCAAGGCCAAATAAACTTTTATTTCTTTTTCGCTTAAACCAAATCGTTTAAGAATAACTTGAATTTGCATAATATTCATATTAAAAGTTTTAAAATACTTTGTCAACTTTTTTTCTACATATTTTGTAAATATAATAAAAAAGCCTATTAAAATAGGCTTTTTTATTATAAAAGTTATAGAAATGTATCTACAAACTATCGCATATACACATAAATCTCATGGTCCCCTGGTCTTTTAAAGACCTGAAAAGGCTTTAAACCCGGTAAGAAAAAATCTCGCATTATAGCTTTGGTGCCTGGCTTACACTCGTTTAAAAACTTTTCTTTTACTCTCTGCATTAAGGGAGGATATAAATAGCCGTATATAACAGTAGCGTTTGACCAATTCTCTTTAAAAAAGTCTTTACGTTTAAACTCAGATTTAGACTTAACAAGCAACCCTTTTATCTTCGCCCACAGGTGTGTCCAACGGGTTAGCTCGTACCCTACGCACTTTGCTCCGCATGCCTTTTCTACGGCAAAGCATACTTTACCATTACCGCTGCCTAATTCATAAAAAACGTCTGAAGGTTTTATACCAAGCTCCTTGGTCACAAAGAAAACATCGGCGTCCTGCGTAGGAACAAAAGGCACACGTGTCCTAACAAAACCCAAAAAAGCGCTGGTGATAATAAACAGTAAAAAACTAGTAAAAATTAAGAAGAAAATTAAAAAAGCAAGGAGCATATTTTTTGTATAATGTATAAAGTATTATGTATAAAGCCTATATACATAATACTTTATACATTATACTTTATACAAAACAAAAAACCAGCCGTTTTGGCTGGTTTTTTGTTATAAAGGGCAACTACCTACTTTCCCTGCCGCATGCGCGGTAGTATCATTGGCCCTGGTGCGTTTGACTGCCGAGTTCGGGATGGGATCGGGTCGGACCACACCGGAAATGTCACCCACCCTGCTCTTTTTAAAAAGGGCAGGGTGGATGGGCTATGCATAAAGCATAACCATCCAAATTATATAGATATATAATCTGTATATCTGTGCAATCTGAGATCTGTGTTTACTTTTCGAAAGAAAATTTTGACAGGACTCACTTCCCATAAAAGGAAAGTTATTAAAACATTTCGGTTGATTAGTATTGCTCGGCTGAACACATTACTGTGCTTACACCTGCAACCTATAGAACTAGTGTACAGTGCTTAGTGTTTAGTACTTAGTATTGCTACTAGTTACTGCCCACTTCACACTATCCACTGGTTAAAATACGCGGTAGTCTTCCGCGAACCTGTACTCCGACGTAAAGTCGGAGATCGAAACCTAGTCTTGTGGACAGCTTCACGCTTATATGCCTTCAGCGCTTATCTTAACTAGACCTAGC
>CAZGAF010000037.1:0-3531 GCA_964523855.1 uncultured Candidatus Saccharibacteria bacterium
TTTAAGGTCTAGAGGCGCGAGTGTTTCTGTGGACTTAACGGAAAGAAAAGTTTCGCAGCAAGTAAAGACGGCAGACCGAGAAAGCATACCTTTTGTGCTGGTGGTGGGAGAAGAAGAGGTGAAAAGCGGAAAGTTTAAAGTAAAAAACTTAAAAGAAAGCACAGAAACAGAAATAGAGAAAGAAAACTTGGCAGAATTTATACAGAAGTAAAACTGTAACACCCCGGTTGAGATTGGTTTAATGGCTGAAATCGAAATTTTAATTTTGTCTCGTAGTTGCCCAATTTATTGGGCTGTGTGGATTAGACCTTTATGGTAATGTTGCGCAGTTCCAATGAGCTGCATAACGAATATAAAATTTTATGCTGTTACAAGTTGGTGTAAAAGTTTTACTAAAAAACACAGAAGATAAATATTTACTCTTAAAACGAAACGCGGAAAAGTATAAGGGTTTAAATGTTTGGGATATACCCGGCGGTAGAATTGAGCCCGGGAGTTCTTTGTATGAAAACTTAAAGCGCGAAGTGAAAGAAGAAACGGGTTTGAGTTTAGGCAGTGTAAGACTTTTGTCTGCACAGGACATTTTAAAACCAGATTTACACGTAGTTAGGTTAACGTATGTAGGAGAAGCGAGTGGAGAGATTTTGTTAAGCGAAGAGCATACAGAAGCTAAATGGTTTTTAAAAGAAGAAACAGCTCTTTTAAAAGAGAGTTTGGACCCCTATTTGGCTGAACTTATACATAAATTTTAATTTATATCTATATGCCGAACAGACGCTTGTTGTTATTTTTATTTACAATAGTTTTTTTAACTGTTGTCGCTGTGTTGTGGAAGGCGCCAAAGAAACAAAATTTGCCCAAAGTTTCAAACTTTGAAGAGTGCGCAAAGGCGGGGTATAAAGTTATGGAGAGCTATCCTCGCCAATGTACGACTAAAGACGGTATTTTGTTTTTAGAAACCTTAAAAGAGTAGTATGAATCAAAAGAAGGTTTTGCAAAAAGCGCGGCAGTATATAAAGAAAAATTTTGTTGCCGAACCGACCGGCCATGATTTTTACCATATGGAAAGAGTGGCGAGGATTTCTTTGTATATTGCAAAAAAAGAAAAACAAGGCAATTTGTTTTTTATTGAGCTTGCGGCTTTGCTCCATGACTTGGAGGATTCTAAATTTAACAAAAACTCCGAACAACTTTTAAAGACTAAAAGTCTTTTGAAAAAATGGGGCTTAAGTGAAGAAAATACTTTAACAGTCCTTCAAATAATTCGCTCGGTTTCTTTTAAAAAGGGTAAGAACAAACATACTGCCAGTTCTTTTGAGGCTGAAGTCGTACAAGATGCCGACAGGCTAGATGCTTTGGGCGCCATAGGCATTGCCAGATGTTTTGCTTACGGCGGGAAAATGCAAAGGCCCATATATGAGCCTGAAAATTTAAGTTCTCAAAATAGCTTAAAGCATTTTTATGACAAACTTTTGCTTTTAAAGAGTTTGATGAAAACAAGAACCGGTAAAAAAATTGCGTTTGAGCGCCATGAATTTTTAAAAAAATTTCTTAATCAATTTTTTAAGGAATGGAATTTTAAAGTTTAAATGAAAAAACTTATTTTTATTTTGGTTTCTGTAACTGTGCTTTTAACAACTTGGAATTATTTTGACGGGCATAGACAGAAAATAAAAAATTTGGCGGTCGACGGTTACGAAGCTTTGGGACAAGCCCTGCCTTCGGAAGAGAAAAAGGAAATTGCAACTCCGGGTGCTTTAAGGTCTAAAAAAGAATCTCAGAGTGCGTATTTAACACGGGTGGGTACTATAAACCAAACCAATGTTCAAAGGCAAAAAGAAGGTTTACCGGCACTAACCGAAAACCAACAGCTTAACCGCGCTGCGATGGCAAAAGCCAAAGATATGTTTCAGGCGCAGTATTTTGAACACATCTCTCCTATTGGCAAAGGTCCCGGAGATTTGGCTGAGGAAGCGGGGTACATGTATGTGGCGGTGGGAGAGAATTTGGCCTTGGGGAATTTTAAAAACGACGCCGAACTGGTTCAAGCCTGGATGGATAGCCCGGGGCACAGAGCCAACATATTGAGTTCTAGGTATATGGAAATTGGGGTGGCGGTGTTAAAGGGTGAGTTTGAGGGTCGGACAACTTGGCTAGCAGTCCAGGAATTTGGCAAGCCAAAAAGTTCTTGTCCAAGCGTGGATTCTAGTTTAAAGGCACAAATTGCCCAGTATAGGGACGAAATAAATGCAATGAAACCGCAAATAGAGGAGCTTAAGGCGTATTTAAATTCCACTGAGCCGCAAAATTCGGAAGATGCCCAAAAATATAACGAAAAAGTAAATCAGTATAACGACTTGGTGAAAATTTTTAACAACAAGGTTGACTGGCAGAAAGAGTTGACTGCAAAATATAATTCTCAGGTTGTTGCTTTTAACGCATGTGTGGGCGAGTGACGGTTTGGTTAAAATTGCTTAAATTTGTTATAATTTATATAAGCTTTGGGGTTTTATATAGACCCTTAAATTAAACGCGAAAAATATGAAAAAAATCTTTGCCATGGTGCTGTTATTGGTTCTTGCTACTTCGGTACAAGCAGCGGAATTAATGGCTCCTCGGGACGAAAAAGAGGCCAATTTAAACATATCTGCCACAGAAGTACATAGGAATTTATACGTCGCTGCGCCAAATTTGTCTGTAAACGGTAAAACCGAAGGGGACTTGGTTTCTGCGGGCGGAACTGTAACTTTGGAAGGACAGGTGGAAGATGATTTGCTTTTGGCTGGTGGAAACTTGTTTGTAAACGGACCTATTGGCGGAGACGCTAGGATTGCCGGCGGAAATATAAATGTTTCCAGTAAAATTGGTGGTGACTTAGTGGTGGCCGGTGGAAATGTAATTTTGAGCGAAAGGTCCGAAGTGGGTGGGGATTTAATAGTCGCTGGCGGAAGCGTGGTTATAAACGCGCCTATAAAAGGTTCGGTTAGGTTTGTGGGTGGAGAGCTAACTTTGAACTCTAAAGTTGATAGAGATGTAAATGTTCGCGCTACCAGTCGTTTGGTTGTAGACAGCAAGGCTGAAATTGTTGGTAAGCTACGTTACAAGTCACCAGACCAGGCTGTTATAAAACAGGGTGCTAAGTTAAATGCGGTTTCCTATGCGCCAATGGCAAAGCAAGACAACAGGGCTAAGCTTGCGGGCTTTTTTACCGCAGCTTTAGTTATAAAACTTCTGGCTTGGATGCTGGGCGCTTGGATTTTGTTGGTCTTGAGAAGAAATAAGTTAGAAAAAGTTTTGTCTTCAGTAAGAGCGCAGCCTTGGGAATCTTTGGGCTTTGGCTTTTTGGCTCTGGTAGGTTGGCCGGTAGCCACGTTAGTGATTGCTTTAACAATAGTTGGTTACTATGTAGCTTTGGTCTTGGGCTTGAGTTATATACTTATGCTTCTAGCCGCCGGTTTAATGAGCGCTTTGTTTGTCGGTTTTTGGGCCATGGAGTACTTGGCTAAAGGCGAAAAGCATGTACCCTCTTGG
>CAZGAF010000037.1:3541-8586 GCA_964523855.1 uncultured Candidatus Saccharibacteria bacterium
AAGTTGCGGTTTTGGGTGTGCTAATTTGGCAACTCTTGGCTTTAGTGCCTTTGGTAGGCTGGGTTATTAAGGCCGCAATATTTGTTATGGCTTTGGGAGCTTTGTTTAAATATGTAAAAGGCGAATTAAAAGAGAAAGCAGCTTAAAAAATAATTTATAAGATTAAAATAAAGGATAGATAACATATGGGATTATTTGATAAACTCAAAGATATAAATGAAATGCGAAAACAAGCCAGCCAAATGCAGGCTATGTTGGCGCAGCAAACTGTGACCGGTGAGTCGAGCGGTGGAAAAATAAAAATTACTATAGACGGTAACATGGATGTAAAAAGCGTGGATGTTGCGCCTGAAGTAGCGGGCGACAAGAGCGAAGTGGCAAGACATGTCCGCTCGGCTTTGGAAGATACTTTTAAACAGCATAAAAAAATGCTGCAAAAGAATTTTAGCGGCATGTTGCAATAAACTTGAGATTGTATTTAAGAACTTTTACTTATGTAAAAGTTCTTTCTTGTCTAAATGAAAAAAACATTTGTAACAATTGGTTTGTGCTTAGTTTTTTTGACTCTGTTCAATGGGTCTGTTTTGGCTTTGAGCATGGAAGAAATAATGCCAAAAAATACCGCTGCAACTTCGGCAAGCGAAGCGGAAGCATATATTGTTTTAGACAAGAAAACCGGGGAAGTTATTTTTTCAAAAAATGAAAACAAAGCATGGGCTCCGGCTTCTTTAACTAAGCTGGTAACCGCCATGGTGTTTATGGACAGTAAGACTTCACTCACCAAAAATGTGGCTATGAAAAAAGAAGACGAAGTGGGTGGTTCTAGGCTATATACTAAAGCGGGTATTCAGTATAAAACGCGTGACTTGCTGCACGCGTCCTTAATAGCCTCCAACAATAATGCGACCAACGCTCTGGCTCGTTCTTTGGGAGTAAGTCAGGAAAAATTTGTGGAGCTTATGAACAAGAAAGCTGCAAATTTGGGTGCTCTTTCCACAAAATTTGTGGAGCCTACAGGTATAGACCCAAAAAATTTGACTACAGCAGCAGATTTTGCAAAAATTATTACCGCAGCTTTAGCAGAACCCTATATTGGTTCGGTGGTAAAAAAGACTAGTTATTCTTTTAGCGCCGTAAACAGCAAAAGCTACAAGCATAAGGTTTCCACCACCAACAAACTTTTAGCTGAAGGTTTGGTTAGTATGCTTGGCGGGAAAACGGGTTACTTAGAGGAATCGAAATATAATTTTGCAACTATTACTAAAGACGGGTTTGGAAACGAATATGTAATCGTAGTTTTGGGAGCGCAAGATCCTGCCAGTCAGTTTGGTCAGACTAAAAAATTGGCTTTCGATGCTATGGCAAAGAAGATTTTTGGTTTTAATGCGGTGTTAGGAGCTTCGACTTCTACTTTAAATAATTACTAATTAATTTATTAAGAATAATTTATGAATAAAAAGGTTTCAGTTATAGTGACTGTTGTAGTCGTTTTGTTTTTGGCGTTAGGTTTTTTGCTATACAAAATTTCACCGGCTCCGGTTTCAGGTTTAAAACTTAAAGAATTTGATTTTAGCCAAGTAAAAGAAGTCAGTAAGCCAAGAGAAGTAAGTTCGGAAGACCATGTTAGGGGAAATAGGGAAGCGAAGAACACTTT
Source organism: uncultured Candidatus Saccharibacteria bacterium (assembly GCA_964523855.1). Lineage (GTDB taxonomy): Bacteria > Patescibacteriota > Doudnabacteria > UBA920 > UBA920 > JAEUSF01. The sequence continues at coordinate 5,196 of CAZGAF010000037.1, forward strand.
GGTTGTTTACGAAGACATACAGTGTCCTGCCTGTGCAGCTTTTAACCCGACTTTGCAGCAATTACCAACTTTACTTAAGGACACCAAAGTGGTGTTTAGGCATTATCCTTTGTATCCAACACCGCACATGAACTCGTTGGCAGCCGCTTATGCTTCGGAAGCAGCCGCTGCACAGGGTAAGTTTTGGGAGTTTGTAGACGCCATGTATGAAAAACAGCCTGAATGGGCAAATGAAAAAAATCCTTTGGAGAAAATGGCTTTAATAGCTAGAGAAGTTGGAGTTGAAGATATAGAGAAATTTAAAAACGATATTTTAGAAAGCAAGTACAGTGAAAAAATTCAGGCGGATAACTTTGAGGCAGTTGGCGTAGGTGCTGACGCAACTCCGACTTTAATGTTTAATGGCACTAAAATAAAACTTACCTCCGGTACCCTAGAAGACTTAAAGAGCCAGGTCGAGCCTTTGTACATAAAATAAAAACGACGCTTGTGCGTCGTGGTTTAGCCTACCCGTGTAGGTTAGCAGCAAAGGCCGCGCTTAGTGCGGCCAGAAGGGTTGCAAATAGAAAGACGATTGGTCCATGGCCCCTCATTTGGTTTCACCTCCTTTCTGTTTGGAATCCATATTCTAAAACTTACAGGCATAGTTTTTTATTGTCAAATAAAATAGGCTTCCTTTTGCGTTTTGCAAATAGGAAGCCTTTTGGTTAGCGAAGCTTAGGAGGTCTCTTGCCCGCCACCAAAGGTGGTGGGCTAAAAAGTTCGTCGAACTCTTTTTGGTAGCCTTTCCATGCGGTCGAACCTCGGACTATAAATCCGTCGTCACCGCATAGTTGGCGTTTTTGTGGGTCGTTCTCGATCGGCACACATAAGTTCAGTGTGCCGTTGGTTTTCCCCCCGCGCTGGATGCGGCCTTTTAATGCCTCGCCGCTCAAGTCACGGAGTAAAGATGCGCTGGCCGCGTCTTCTAGGCGCTCTGTGGCGCGCTTGATAAGTTCGTCGGTGGTTTTTACCACCAGTACTTCTTTTCCCACTTTGATTAGCGCGTCCCATTCTTCATCGTAATCGCAGTCCACGAACATGGGTCCTTGCCCACGGTTCCAAATCGTGCCGTTGGCAGTCCAGTTAGCGCAGTCCTTGAGCACGTCGCCCGTCGGTTCAATCTTTTCCATGGGAGGAATCGGCGTGTACGAAGTGTTGGGCTGTTCGGAACAGCCAAAATTCACCAAAGCCAACATCACAATCAAAAAAAACGTCAGGTGTCTCATTTACCCCTCCTTGTGCTTGTCTCTCACCTAAAAAGGTGAACATCACAGTTTATAGTATATTGATAACATAAGTCAATACTGGTACAATACGGCTTGTATGAAAAAGCAAACGCTTAAAAAACCCAAAGTTCTAATGGCTCTGTCCGGTGGTATAGACAGTGCGGTTTCGGCATGGCTTTTACTTAAGCAGGGCTACGAGGTTGAAGCTGCTTTTATGAAAAACTGGACTAGCCAGGAAGGGCTCTTAAAGAACGAATGTCCTTGGCTGGAAGACAGGCGCGAGGCTTTGCGAGTTGCGGCTTTTTTGAACATACCTTTACACACTTTAGATTTTGAAAAAGAGTACCAAAAAAATGTAATGGGATATTTTTTTAAAGAATACAAAGCTGGCCGTACGCCAAACCCGGATGTTATGTGCAATAAGGAAATAAAGTTTAAAATGCTTTATAACTGGGCCATGAAAAAAGGTTTTAACTTTTTGGCGACAGGACATTACGCCCGCGTGAGCACGGGCGAAATATCAAAAAACAAATATCAAATATCAAAAAGTAAAACGACTCAACCAGAAAATAATAGCTACCAGCTAATACAAAGTGCAGACGAATTTAAAGACCAGACTTATTTTATTTACAATATAAAAAAAGAGCAGTTGCCCCATGTATTGTTTCCTATAGGGGGCATGAAAAAAAACCAGGTGCGGGCCATGGCAAAAAAAATAGGCCTGCCTAATGCCGAACGCCGCGAAAGTATGGGATTGTGTTTTGTTGGTAAGATTCGTTTAAAAGATTTCTTGGAACAAAAACTAAAAATTAAAAAAGGTTCTATTTTAGACCAAGACGGTAAAAAAATTGGTGTTCACGAAGGGCTTCATAACTACACTATAGGTCAGCGCCAAGGTATAAAAGTTGGCGGGGGCGGACCGTATTTTGTTTATGGTAAAGATTTGCAGAAAAACGTTTTGTTGGTTACAAACAACCCAGAAGACGAAAAACTATTTATAAAAGAAATTCAAATCCACTCTGTGAATTTTTTATCTTCTGGCTACCAGCTACCAGCTACTAGCTACCAGCTGGTTGGCCGTTACAGACACCAGGGTGACTTGGTACCATTAAAAATTACGCCCTTAAAAAAAGATTTGTTTAAAGTCGAATTTAAAACTCCTCAAAAAGCTGTTGCCTCCGGACAAAGTTTGGTATTATATAAAGGTAAAGTGTGCGTGGGTGGAGGGATAATTGCCTAAAATATAAACAAACAAAAAAATATGTCGGAATATGGTTTTAGGCCAGAAAGTTGGCCGGTTCCAGAAAAAAGTGAAGGCGAAAAAGGGGGGAGCTTAAGTAGGCGGGAGCTTTTAGCAATGGGCCTGGCGAGCGGGGCTGCTTTAGTGGCCGCTAGCTTGGGACGTAAGCTTGGAGAATATGGGGCAAATTTAAAAGAGACAGAAAAAGCGAAAGGCTTTCCCGATTTCGTTAATGATGTTTCGAATAATGAATATAGAGAATTAGTGCCTGACAATATAGCAGAGATTGTAGATGAGGCCTGGGATGTTTTGGAACCGGTTGAGGCTGGTTTTGAGGTTACAAGAGCACCTATTACAAAGAGGTCTAAAAAAAGAAATAGAAAGTCAAAAACAAAGCTGGTGCCGGAATTTTCAGAAAAGCTACGTTACAATGTTTTATTGGCTTTGTTGGATTTAAGTAAAAATGCAAAAAAGGAAATTCATATTTTAAAGGTAGATGAGAGAGGTAATGTTCAGACAGATGCAAATATTTTGCCTAATGAGACGACAGAGGAAGGCGTGCATGAGGTTCAGGTAGGTTCAAATTTGGGAGTTGGAACTAGTTACTCGGTAACTTTGCCGGTTAATCATACCGTTTTGGCAACCAAGCGCGCAATAAAAAACGAAAACGGCGATTTTGAGGAAGTTATTTATTCACCTTACGCATCTGAACTTGATACGCCCGTATTACGAAGGGTGGGTTATAAGTATTTAAATGATTTGGTAGATTTAGCAGCAGCGGAACTTGGTAAAAAAAATATAAGATCTATATCTAAAAAGGAGTCTTCTGTAACTGAAGCGGTGCCTAAAGAATTGGCTTTAAGGCTTGCTTTGGTTGAGCAAA
>CAZGAF010000038.1:0-2340 GCA_964523855.1 uncultured Candidatus Saccharibacteria bacterium
GAATTTTCTGTCCTGACTTCCGGAGATCGACTACTACTTTACACCCTAAACCATAATGGCCTCCGCCTGTCGGAAATCACCTCGCTATCGTACAGCACCTACCGCCAATCGGGCGGGAGCGCGTTGGCGCCATCACTGCAGTTCGACATCGACACGGACGCCACAGACGGAAACACAAGCTGGATGGGGCGACTCGTGTACGAAGCGTACTACACGCAAGCCGTACTCGACAACACCTGGCAAAACTGGGACACCATGGCGACCGGAGCTAACTGGTGGTTCTCCGGTGCTCCAGGAAACGGAACATGCCCCATTGGTTCCCCATGCACTTGGGCCCAGGTTCTGTCCGCTTTTCCAAACGCAGCCATTAACGGCGCCGGCCACCTAAAAGGCGGTGGCGGATGGACTAACTTCGTTGGCAACGCGGACCAACTGCGGATTGCGACTCAAAGGTTCGACACCACGTACGACTTTGAGGCACAGGGACAAGTGCCAGAACCTTCGACCTTCCTGCTCCTAGGAGCGGGGCTCGCAGGCCTCTTGGCAAAACGCAAACGGGCGTAACTAAACCGCCCTTTGACAGTCGACACCATTTGGTGAAGGCTGTCTTTTTTTATTTATATTCAACGACTTTACCAGCTTCTATTTCAACCTTGTCAGCCAGCCTTAAATTCTTTACCTGTTCTTTTTTCAATATTTCAAAATGTTTTATTTTGTCGAGAGCTTTAGGGATTTCGAATAAATTTTTTTCAGTTATCCTCCAATCAAGGGCGTTGAAAGCTGTTAAGTCGCACAAATTACTATACTCTCTTAAATTTTTCCTCCCCCGTTCGTCAAAATACTCATGGAAATATGAAAGCGCTAACTCCCGAATATTCTTGTAAATCGGCTCACGATACCTTAAAACCCCATGGTTTGTTTTGCTTATAGCACCTAAACATCCATACTTTTTAAAAACACAAACCACATGGTCCAAGTCATGCTTGTTCGCTCTTAAATCCATAACCAAAGGCCTAAAGCCATGAAACTCCAAAGCTGCTGCTGCTAGCATAGCACCCTCCATACAATGCGCGGTCTTATTTTTCATAACAAAACGAGGTGACATGCAAGTCTCCCCGTTTTTTTCAAAGTTGAACTTTAAAGTGTTCAGGTAGTCCTGAATTTTCTGGGGCGAATTTAAACCTTTAAATATCTGCAGTTCACTTTTTGTATATAAATTCTTAATTCTTAATTCCATATTCCAAGTTCTATTTCTTAACCCCATGTCCACCAAACTGCTTTCTTAAAAGAGCTACGATTTTGTTTGAAAATTTAGACTGATTTTTCTCTTCCAAAGATTCTTTTCTCACCTTTACAGAGTCTTCTATTACACGCGCATCTACTCCCAGCTCTTTAGCAACTTCCACAGTCCACTCGCCCTCACCAAGCATGGCAATCTGCCCCTTAGTACCTTCTATATCTTCCTGTTCAAAAATATTCCGGGTCAGGTCTATAAGCCAGCTTCTTATAACTGTACCTTGTTGGTAAATTTTAGTAACCTGTAAAAGGTCCAAGTCCAACCCCGAAGACTTCATAATGCCGTAACCTTCTCCAATAGCTTCCATCATGCCGTACTCTATTCCATTGTGAACCATTTTTACAAAATGTCCTGCTCCATTTTTACCCACCAACCCATAGTTTTCTCCAGCCGAAAGAGCTTTAAAAATACCTTCCACCTCTTTCCACTTTTCCTTCTCACCGCCGACCATAAGGGCAAAGCCATTCTTCTCTCCCCATACGCCGCCACTTGTACCACAATCAAAAAAAGTTATACCTTTTTGCTTTAATTCTTTTGCTATTTGCACTGAATCTTTATAAAAACTATTTCCGCCGTCTATAACAATATCTCCTTTTTTTAAATGTCCTCCCAACAAGCTCTTGTTAAAAATAAAATCTTTTACCAACTCATGAGGCAACATTATCCAAAAAATTCTAGGCGCATCTTTTATCTCTGTTACCAAGTCGTCCAAACTTGAAAAAGACTTCCCGCCAAATTTTTTAAACTCTTCTCTCGGAGCTTCGCTTCGGTTCCAAGCCAGCACTTCAAAACTATTTTTATGAAGACGCTTAGCTATTTGCATACCCATCTTACCCAAACCAAACACTGCGATTGTCTTTTTCATACTTATTTTTAACCTAATTAAATTATTTTATCTTTAACTATTTACAAAACTAACGTTTTATGGTACTATTTCATGCGATGCAAACCCCAAAGTTCGTTCAAGATTTTATGGCAGGAAAACTCCTGCCGGCCGAAGCCGTTCTTGCCGTTGTTCTTCCGGAGGTTCGTCGGGATTTTGT
>CAZGAF010000038.1:2350-8525 GCA_964523855.1 uncultured Candidatus Saccharibacteria bacterium
AAAAAAAGAGATGTCCGATCAACAGATCGGATCAGCCCGCCGGGGGTTTACGAGCCCTCATTTCCTTAAGGAGGAAAAGAATAACTCTGGCCAATAGGCCAGCATTTCGACATTCCCCTCCGTCCGTTTCTCCGGACGGCTTTTATTTTTCCTTCATTAGATTCATAAACTTCTTTTTAAACTTCTGAAGTTTCGGGTTAATTACCACCATACAATACGGATTATTCTGATTCCTTTCAAAATAGTTTTTATGATAGTCTTCCGCATCATAAAATTTTTGAAAAGGTACAAGTTGAGTAACTACTTCTGAAGCAAAAACTTTTTCTTCCTCTAGTTCTCGAACAAACCCTTCTGCTTCTTGCTTCTGCTTTTCGTTCATGTAAAATACCACGCTTCTATATTGTTCGCCCACGTCATTCCCCTGCCGGTTTAAAGTCGTAGGGTCATGAGTAGAAAAAAACACTTCGAGCAAATCGCGATAAGAAACTTGGGTAGGGTCAAAGTCTATTTGAATAACTTCAGCGTGGCCAGTATTTCCACCGCATACTTCTTCATATGTTGGGTCTGGTTTCTTGCCACCGCTGTATCCAGGCATTACAGAAATTACGCCTTTGAGTTTTAAAAAAATTGCTTCCGTACACCAAAAACACCCGCCTCCAAATACTGCTGTTTCAAATTCTAAATTTTTTATTTCCCCGCTCGTCATTTTATATTCTACGTTCTTAATTCTCTATTTTACCAATCTTATGTCTAACAACTCTTTCCTTAGGTTCTTATAGTCTATTTGTGTTTTTAAAACCAAGTTCCAAAATTCTCTCCCATGGTTCATTTCCTTTAAATGACACAGCTCATGGACCACCAAATAATCCGCCAACTTTTCCGGTAAATGTATAATCTTATAATTAAAATTTAAGTTACCTTTTCTACTACAACTTCCCCATCTGGTTTTTTGATTCTTTATGCCAATGCGGTTATAGGAAAACCCATAAACACGATTCCAAAATTCCACTTTATCTTTTACAAAATCATAAGCTGCTAGCTTTAAATTCTTATATTCACAATTTGAAACTTTAAGCGAAGGTTTTAAACTAAGTTTCTTAAAATACTTTAGCTTGTCTAAAATCCACCCGGCCTTAAGCTTAACAAATCTCTCAAAAATACTTTCAGGCATAAAGTACGGTACCGTAACCACCACTCCCGCATCACAACTCACAGAAATTCTCATACGCCTGGCTCGGTGGCTAGTTTTAAGCTGGTAGGTAAAACGTTGGTCTTGTAGTTTTATTTCATTTTCCATCCGAATTTTTGCATTTCAATTTTAAAACTCTCATTTACTTTAATATTTTCCTTTAAGAGCAATGCCTTTTGTTGTTCCTTAGTCGCTGCCCAATTACCTTTTATAGATATAACACCTTGGCTATTTACAACACGCCACCATGGCACAGAACTTAAAGAATAAAGCTGTCCTAAAACAGCTCCCACCTGCCTGGCCGCACGAGGCGAGCCCACGGCAGCAGCAACCTGTCCATAACTAACCACTTTGCCTTTTGGTATGCTTTTTACAAAATCCAATACCGCTTCTTTAAAACTTCTCATATTTAATTGTACTATAGGTATGGTTTATTTGACAAAAATACCTTGGTATGACATAATTAAGCCCTATGAATCAATCTCAGAAAAGTGAGTCATTTAACGGACTCAACATTGCGCCAAAGTTACTGGAAATTTTGGACAAAAATAATTTTAAATCCCCGACTCCAATTCAAGCTCAGTCTATCCCGACCGCACTTGAAGGTAAAGACATAATGGGTATTGCTCAAACCGGTACTGGCAAAACCTTGGCTTTTGGCATTCCAATGCTACAAAGACTTGCGGTAAGTAAAGGCAAAGGCTTAGTCCTCCTCCCTACCCGCGAACTAGCTGTTCAAGTTGACGAATCTTTAAAGAAAATTGGTAAGCCTTTAGGACTTAAAACTGCTATTTTAATTGGCGGTGAAAATATGGGTAAGCAAGTAAGACAACTCAGAACCGACCCCCATGTGGTTATTGCTACTCCGGGCAGACTTATTGACCATCTTGAACAAAAAACAATCAAACTCGGCGCAGTTAATGTTTTGGTTTTGGACGAAGCAGACAGAATGCTCGACATGGGTTTTGCGCCTCAAATAAACAAAATTTTGAGCCTGGTCCCCAAAGAGCGCCAGACCATGCTATTTTCCGCTACCATGCCAACTGAAATTGTTGATAGAGCCAAAAAATACATGCAACTACCAGTCAGAATCGAAGTAGCACCAGCTGGCACTACATCCAAAAACGTTACTCAGGAATTATTTATTGTAAAAAAAGAACAAAAGATCCATTTGTTAGAAAAAATCTTGAAGGAATATTCTGGCAGTGTTTTAGTTTTCTCCCGAACTAAATTTGGCGCTAAAAAAATCGCAAGCCATGTACGCAACATGGGCCACACCTCCACCGAAATACACTCCAACCGCTCCTTAAACCAGCGTCTGGAAGCTTTAAACGGCTTTAAGCTTGGAAAATACAGAGTTATGGTTGCCACCGACATAGCGGCTCGAGGTTTAGACGTTACCGGGATTGAAGTAGTTATTAACTTTGACTTACCTGAACAAGCCGAAGACTACGTACATAGAATAGGCCGCACCGGACGCGCCAGCCACCTAGGCCATGCTATTTCTTTTGCTACTCCTGACCAAAGATTCGATATTAGAGCCATAGAAAGACTTATAAAAAAAGAGTTGCCAGTTTCCAAACTTCCCGATAACTTACCTTCACATGCCGAAAATTCTTACAGAAGAGCCGAAACTCCGCAAAGGAATAATTTTAAAAAACCTCTCAGACCAAAAAAAGATTTTTGGCATGAAAAACCTAAAGCCGATTATAACCAGCATCGTGGAGAAACCGGCCAGGGCTACTTTATCCAAAAACCAACGAGACCCCACAGAGCAAAAAAACATAATCGTTACTAAATTTAAAAAACATTCCCCCTTATAAGGAGGAATGTTTTTTAAATACTTTTTTTTAGCATAATTGCCATAAAAAGTGGAAATTCTATTCGAGCCACATTTTCCGCATTTGCCCTCGGGCCCGAATCACTTTTTTTGTTGGAAATCCATTCTTCTAAGTTAGTTACAACCAATCCGGCTTTGTTAAAAGCCTTAAAGTAAACCTGTAAAGGTCGATGATAAGAAAAAGTTGTCTTTAAACTTGTAGATATTTTTTTACCTGGGTGCATGTCCATGGCTTTAGAAAACTCCGACATATAGCCATCAAGTTTTCGGTATTGAATTTTAGCCTCTTCGTCATAACCCCAAAATGACTTTTTAGGTATCCTAAACGCCGGATGGTTTAATACAACCAGCAATCTCCCACCCGGTTTTAGCACACGCGCTATTTCAGAAATTGCGTTTTGATAATTTTTTATATTTTGCAAAGCCAAAACTATAACCGCAGCGTCAAAATACGCGGATGTTATACTTTCCATTTTTTCAGCATTGCCAACCAAATATTTACTCTGAGAATCCTTTTGCTTAGCAATTAAAACCAGTTCACGGCCAATATCTAAACCCGTTGCCTCAGCGCCCACTTTTACAAACTCTCTGGTAAAAAACCCGCTTCCGCAAGCCACATCTAAAACTTTTTCACCTTTCTTCAAATTCAAAAGCCTAAGCAAATTAGGCTTAATAACTGTATTTTGGTAACTATCGTCATCACTAATAACATTTTCGTACCACTTAGCCACCTTACCCCAAGAAGTCTTCATAAAACAAAATTAAAATAAAAAAATCAAAATGTAAAATTATAGATTTCACCTTTTATTTTACACTTTGATATTTAAATTTTCAATTTACTTCGTCCACCATTCTTTTCCTTCTTTTAAAATCCAATCCTCAGACTCTTTAGGGCCATTAGTGCCGGGATTATAAATATTGACCGGCAAATTTTTAAACTCGGCCGAATCTGTAATAGAATCTACAAACTTCCAGGAGGCTTCGATTTCATCACTACGCATAAAAAGCCTCTGGTCCCCTTCCATGAAGTCCAACAAAAGTCTTTCGTAAGCCGAAGGTATCTCACCTTTAAACGTTGTCTTATAACCAAATTCCAAATTTGCCTGGTGCAGTTCTATACCAAAACCAGGAATTTTGTTGTTGATTTGTAAGTACACGGACTCGTCAGGTTGAATTTTAAAAGTTAATACGTTGGAATTACAACCTCTAAACAAACAACGCACCGGCTCTTTAAAATGCACAGAAATTTCTGTAGTTTTTTTGGAAAGCTTTTTACCAGTCCTTAAATAAAAAGGTACTCCTGCCCACTTGGGTAAATTTACAAATGCCTTAAGAGCAAAATAAGTTTCTGTTTTTGTCTCCCGCCCTACTTCTTTCTTGTAACCTAAGTACTGGCCTTTTATTATTTGGTTTTTTATTTTACCTGCATCAAAAACATCTAAGGCTTTTAAAACTCTCAGCTTTTCGTCGCGTATCATATCGGCCGTTAAATTATATGGCTCGTCCATAGCAATTAAGGCCAGCATTTGCAAAATATGGTTTTGCAAAAAATCTTTTAAAGCGCCGGTAGAATCGTAAAACTCTACTCTGTCCTTAACGTCGTCTTTTTCCAAAACCGAAATTTCTACCCGGTCAATATATTTGTTGTTCCAAAGCGACTCAAATAAACTATTCGCAAACCTTACCACCATTAAGTTCTGCACGGTCTCTTTGCCGGCGTAGTGGTCTATGCGATATATTTGCTCTTCGGAAAAATATTTTAACAGCAACTTATTCAAACTCTGAGCTGACTTTAAGTTAAAACCAAAAGGTTTTTCAACCAAAACCCTAACCTGTCTTTCATGAGCCGAACAGGAAACCAACAACCCTTGGCTTTTTAGTATTTCCACCAAACTTAAAAATTGCTGAGGTTTTGTCGCAAAATAAAACAACCGGTTAAAACAAGTATGCTTTTTACTGTCGTGGTTTGAAAGAATCTTTGCCAAAGGCGAAAAACTTTCCGGAGTGTCGAAGTCGCCTTGAAAATATATTAGTTTTTTTAAAAATTGATTTCGGACTTTAGCTGAGACTTTTTTTAAAGACTCCGACTTCTTTAAAACAAAATCTAAAAAGGTTTTATTATTTAAATCTCGCCTTCCAACACATACCAATTTAAAAGAAGCTGGTAGAAGCTTATGCTCTTCCATATGCAAAAGCGCCGGTATCAGGTAAGTAGCCGACAAATCCCCCGTGGCGCCAAATATGGTTAAAACCGTTGGGGGTATGACCTGAGCGGTTTTGTGAAAAAAAGCTTTTTGCATAAAACTATCATATCATATTCTAGAAAAATTATGCAGCAAGCTTACAAACCTTAAACTATGTCTTTTTTCAAATCTTGCCTAAAAATGTCCAGTAACGTAATAAAGATAGACATAAGCAACGGGCCAAACAAAATACCCAAAAAACCGAATAACTGTATACCACCCAAAACAGACAAAAGCACTAAAAGCGGATGCATTTTTATTTTAGAACCCACAAGTTTAGGACTTACCACATTGTCTATAGCTCCAACGGCCAAAGCTCCCCATATTGCCATCCCAATAGCCGAACCTGTTTCTTTAGTTACCAACAAATAAATAATAGCCGGAATAATAGACAAAGAAGTTCCGACGGTTGGCACAAAAGCGGCAATCATGGTAAATGCGCCCCACAAAAAAGGCTGCGGGACTCCAAAGATTAAAAAACCGATTGTAGCTACCACCCCTTGGGCTAAAGCTACCAAAAAAGTACCTTTCACTACTCCGGAAACTGCGTTCTCTAAACGCTCAAACAAAGTTTTTTCGTAAGAGGAAGAAAGCGGAGAAACTTCTCTAAACAATTCTTTAATTTTTTCTCCATCGCGTAAGAAAAAGAAGAGTATAAATATCATTAAAAACAAAGACAAAAAGAACGTTGCTATGTTGGACAACAACTTAGATACAAAATCAAAAACACTTCCGGTAAAACGAGAAATAATAGCATTAACATCGTTGTTTAAAGATTCAGCCAAACCCTTTAACTGGGGCGGTATATAGGAAGCTATTTGCGACTTGTCTAAAACAAACTGACCTTCTCTAAAGCTATGGTAAATATTTACAATTTCGTTAAATAGCATTTGACCTATTGAC
>CAZGAF010000039.1:0-8422 GCA_964523855.1 uncultured Candidatus Saccharibacteria bacterium
GCTTTTTCGTATGCTGCCTTATATTTTTCGTTTTGCGGTTCCATTTCAGAAGCTTTAGAAAAACTAACTGCTGCCTCTTTCCACTTTTCTTGGCACTCCTGGCTTAGACCCAAATTATAATAGCGGTTTGGGTGCATTTTGTCGAGGGCTAACGACTTGGAAAAATGGTTTTCTGCCAAAGCAAAATCTTTAAGCAAAAAAGAAGCCTGCGCAAGTCGTGCGTGGTAGGTTGAGTTGCTAACGTCATGTCCGACCAAATAAGTATACGTGTCTTTGGCGTCCTCGTATTGCTGTTTGGCCAAATAAAGCTTGCCCAAATCGTCGTAGTTTTTCTTGTTTTTGGGCTCTTGTTTTATGCGCTCCAAAAGTACCTCTTCCGGTTCCTGGCCTTGTTCGAGAGGTGTAAAAACGGGCTCAGGAGTTTTCTTGATTTGAGGTTTGGTTTTGGTTTGGAACAGTTTTTTTAAGTTGTAGGCACCGGGGGCGGGTTTTAAATCTTTGGCCTCTAAAGCGAGTGACCAGACTTTATGGAGCCAGAATTTAAGTTTAGCAAGCAGCTTGTTAAACTTCTCCGCCCGTATGCCTCTGTTTTCAAGTTTTGTCGCCAGGGTCTTTTTTTCCAAACTATCTTCGTCTAAATTTTGAGCCTCAGGTAAACGCCTAAGGATTATAATAATAACCCCCAAGATGCATAACAAAAAGATTAAGTTTGGAATAAGTTGGTAAGACAAACGAATTTCAAAAATTAAATATCAAAATCAAAAATTGAAGACTGATATTTATTAACTACCCAATACAAATCTGGCAAAACGTTTTACCACCACGTTCTCCCCCATTTTCGCCACTGCACTGGAAACAAAATCCTTAACTTTTAAATCCGGATTTTTTACATACGGCTGCTCCAGCAAGCAAACTTCTTCGTAATATTTTTGAATTTTGCCTTCAAGCATTTTGTTTATAACTTCTTCCGGTTTGCCAGAACTTTTGGCTTGTTCTTTGTAAATTTCTTTTTCTTTTTCCACAACTTCGGCTGGAACATCGGACACGTTTACATACAAAGGGTTTGCAGCTGCAATGTGCAAAGCTAATTCTTTAGCCAAATTCTTAAAGTCTTCTGTTCTAGCCACGAAGTCAGTTTCGCAGTTTATTTCCAAAAGTACGCCAATGCGTCCGCCGCCGTGGATATAGCTTTCAATAATGCCTTCTTTAGCTACACGGTCAGACTTTTTGCCCATTTTTAAAGTACCTTTTTTGCGCAAAATTTCTATGGCTTTTTCTTTGTCGTTATTAGCTTCGGTTAAAGCCTCTTTTATATCCATGAGGCCAGCTCCGGTCATTTCTCGGAGCTCTTTAAGTAAGTCGTTCATAATTTATAGCGACGCTAATTTTGCTAATTACACACGAATTACGCGAACAATATTCGTGACATTCGGGTCGAATTCGTATATTAGGGTCGGATTATTTTAATGTTAGTTTTGAGGGTTTGTCGCAACAGGGGCGGTTTTTCTGCCTTCGCTAATAGCGGCGGCTAAAAAGCCCAAGACTAATTCGACAGCTTTGGTTGCATCGTCGTTGCAAGGAATAACATAGTCTACGCCTGCCGGGCTGGCGTTGCTGTCTACTATGCCGATAGTTTTTACTTTAGATTTGTTTGCTTCTTTTATAGCAATGCCTTCGTGTTTTACGTCGGTAACAAAAATTGCGTCAGGAAGTTTCTTTAAGTTGGTTATACCTTCAAAAAGCTTTTTTAACTTTTCGATTTCGCGCTCTATCATAAGAGCTTCTTTTTTGGTGTACTTGGTTTGTAAGTCACCGGAAGCTTTTAAGCTTTCCAACTTTTCCATTTTTCGAATGGTGCGTTGAATAGTTTTAAAGTTGGTAAAAGTTCCGCCTAACCAGCGAACGTTTACAAAAGGCATGTTGCAGGACAAAGCTGCATTCTTTAGCATTTCGCGGGTTTGTTTTTTGGTACCAATAAACAAAATGTTACCACCTTTGGAGGCGATATCTTTTGCAAATTCAGCTGCCTTAAGCAAGCCTTTCTTGGTTTTTTCCAAGTCTAAAATGTGAATATCTCCGCGGGTGGCGAAAATATACTGTTTCATTTTTGGGTTCCACCTGGAGGTGTTGTGCCCAAAGTGAGCGCCGCTTTTGAGCAGCTCTAAAAGAGATACGTCTTTCATGTCTTATCCTTTATCTTTTACCCCTCGAGTCCCAAAACTCTATTGGAACAGGATAATTTAGAGGGATATGTAAGATTAATATTAGTTCGATAATTATAACAGGACTTGACTATTTTGGCAAGAAGGAGTAGAATTTATATGTTATTTGAACATATATTCTAAATAGCCGTTCTATAGCGCTTATTTATAAATTTAGGAATTACATATGAAGCCAAAAATTCACCCAGATTTCCATAACAATACTACAGTTGCTTGTGCTTGCGGCAACACTTTTGTTACTGGTTCCATTAAGTCCGAACTTCATACTGAAGTTTGCTCCAGCTGCCACCCGTTCTACACCGGCAAGCAAAAGCTTTTGGACACCGCAGGTCGCGTAGACAAGTTCAAGTCCAAGCAGACTAAGGCCCAAGACATTAAGTCTAAAGCTGCTCCAAAAAAGCCGAGAAAAGTTAGAGCAGTTAAGTAGCTAAGTAATATACAAGGATTCCCCTTGCGCACAAGGGGAATCCTTGTTTTGTTTTGTCTCTCTTTACACTTTAAACTTTTAACTTTACACTTAAAGCAATGGAACCCGCTTTTATAAAAATTTTAGACGAATATCAAAACTTAACTGACCAGATGTCCAGTGGTCAGGCGGGGTTAAATTTGGCCGCTTTAGGCAAAAGGCAGTCTGCTTTAGCTCCTTTGGTGGACAAAATAAGCCGGCTGAATAAGTTAGAAAAAGATTTGGAAAATAATGAAGAACTTTTAAAGTCTAACGACTCAGAGTTGGCTCAAATGGCAAAAGATGAAATCCCTAATCTTAAGTCCGAAGTTTTAAATCTTAGAACTGAAATTGAAGATGCTTTGCTGCCTAAAGACCCGAACGACGAAAAAGACTCTATAGTGGAAATTAGGGCCGGTGCGGGTGGAGATGAGGCCGGACTTTTTGCCGCTGAGTATTTCCGCGCCCTTGGTAAATACGCCGAAGACCAAAAGTTTAGGCTTCATGTGTTGTCTTCAAACCGTAACGACGCCGGTGGTTTTAAGGAAGTTATTTTTGAAGTAACGGGTGAAGGAGCGTATGGAGTATTTAAATACGAGTCCGGTGTTCATAGGGTCCAAAGAGTTCCGGAGACCGAAAAAAGCGGCCGTGTACACACTTCTACTATAACTGTAGCCGTTTTGCCTAAGCTCGAGGAAAATGATTATAAAATTGAAGATAAAGATTTAAAAATCGAAGCCACTACCTCTTCAGGAAACGGCGGACAGTCGGTTAATACCACGTATTCAGCTGTTAGAATAGTTCACTTGCCTACCGGCATAACCGCTCAGTGTCAGGATGAAAGAAGCTTTACTCAAAACAAAGAAAAAGCTTTGGCGGTAATACGTGCTCGTGTCGCCGCACATTTTGCTGAAATAGAAAATAAAAAAATTCGCGATTTGACCAAAAGCCAAATTGGTACGGGCGACAGAAGCGAAAAAATCCGCACTTATAACTTCCCTCAGGACCGCGTAACCGACCATCGCATAAACCAGAACTTTAACCAGATAAACTTAATAATGGAAGGTAAGTTTGCGCAAATTATAGATGCTTTAACCAAAGCAGACTTGGCGGCAAAAAAAGAAGCTTTGAAAAAATAAAAAACCTTTTAAATTTTCTTAAAAGGTTTAGCAGGCACCTTTGCCGACTCGCCAAGGACCGCCGCGTCGGCTTTCTTCGTCTTTCAGCGCTTCCCCTTCTTCTATCCACGGGTGAACGGTCCACAGTCCACCGTTTTGAAGAGCGGATAGGTAGTTTGGTTGCGATGGTTCAGGCTCTTGTGTACCTTCGGTAGGTTTCTCGTCTTCTTCCATTTTCTCACCTCCTTTCATACGGTAAGATAAGTTGAATTCTATGTTAATTCAAGAAGTTTTGCAAAAATATAAGAATATTGAAATTGAAATTCTTTTGGCCCACGTTTTAAAAAGGCCAAAAGAATTTTTGTATTTGCGTGGTGAGTACAAATTAACACCTAAACAAAAAAGCAGATTAACACGAGCCGTACAAAGAAGGCTTAAGGGCGAACCGGTCGCCTACATATTGGGCTATAAAGATTTTATAAATTTGAGGTTCAAAGTAAATAAGTATACGCTTATCCCTCGTCCTGAGACAGAAGTTTTGGTAATGAAAACTTTAGGTGCGGCATCAAAAATGCACGAAGGAAAACAAAAATTTAGAATTTTGGACGTGGGTACGGGTAGTGGTTGTATAGCTATATCTCTTGCGTCTCAGTTACCAGCTGCAGCCTACGAGTTACACGCTTCAGATGTACAAGAAAGCGCTCTTAAAGTTGCCAAGGAAAATGCCAAAAAACATAAAGTAAAAATAAAATTTGTAAAAAGCAATTTGCTTAAAAAAGTAAAAGGTAAATTTGATATTATAGTTGCCAACTTGCCTTATGGCTGGAGGGGCGTAAAGAACCGCTTTTCGTTTGTAAAAGACGGCTTAAAGTACGAACCTCAGGAAGCTTTGTATACACAAGAGAACGGACTTATGTTAATAAGACAGCTTTTAGAACAGGTAAAGCAAACTTCTGCATTAAACCCTAAGTCTTATATCTTCTTGGAGTTTGACCCAAGGCAAAAGAGCGAGTTGGCAATTTTGATAAAAAAAACCTTGCCTGAGGGCAAGGTTAAATTTTATAAAGATTTTAGAAAATATTGGCGAGTGGCGGAAATATTTTTACCGTAATACTTATTTTTCTGTTAAGAGTTTTTTAAAACCAGATATAGTGGTGCTGTTGCTTATACGAACGCGAGGAATTTCCATTAAGTTGTCTAACTTAACTATTTTACCTTCGGTTGTTGTCAGGCCCATTTCAAAACCGGCTTTTTTTGCCACTTGAATGTAAGCTTCGTCGTAGTGTCCAAACGGGTAGATTAAAATTTTTGTGTCTACGCCTAACTTTGATTTAATATCACTCCTCGAACCTTCTAAGTTTCTAAGTTTAAAACTTTCGTTATAAGTTTTATTGGTCCCGTCGAAATGATCTTGCGTATGGGAAACTATTTCCATGCCTTGGTTTTTTGCAAATTTTATTTGCTCCCAAGTGGCATATTTGTTTGTGCCATAAGTTATGCCTGGAAACTGGGTAATAATAGCAAAGCTGCCAGTGAAGCCGTACTTTTTTAAAATAGGCGGAGCGTTTAAAATTGCATCTTCGTAACCGTCGTCAAAAGATATTACAATAGGGTTTTTCGGCATCTTAAATCCTTCTTTGGTATAGCTAAGTAAGTTTTCCAAAGTTATAGAGTTAAAGCCCTGAGCTTTTAGCCACGCCATTTGAGCCTCAAAACTTTCGGGTGTGACCGTTAGGCCTATGCGAATATAATCTTTTTCGGCTTCTTTGGGTACTTCCCCTATGTGGTGATACATGAGTATCGGTAGTTTTAAAGTCTTGCCTTTTAAATCCTTGTTCGTAAAATTTTCCGGTTTGGCATTGGTTTGGCCGGAAAAATCTGCTATTAAATTTTGACTCTGACTTACCTGCCAGGCTTTTTCTGGGTTTTTTTGCAGCATCTGCCTGTAAACAACCGAAAGGAATATGAGAAAAATAAAAAGCACCGTGGCTGTTAGCCAGGAATTTGGAATGCCTTTATTATTTCTTGGTTCGTGCACTTTGTTTTAAAGAAAATTTGATATATAAATTATAACATAAAATACCTCCGCCGCGGCGGAGGTATTTTTCAAAACTACTTGGATTCTTCGGACTTGGCTTCTTCTTTTTCAGCAGCTGCTTTAGCTTTTTCCGCATCGGTTGCGGCAACTGTGGCTTGTACCGCAGCGCTCTCGTCAGCGGTTTGAGATAATTCTTTTTCCATGTCTCTCGGCGGGTGCACTTTGGCTACAACTTCTTCGGCAGAGGCTAAAATCTTTACTTTGTCGCTGACTTTTAAGTTTTTGACATAAATTGCATCTTCGAAAGTCTTAAGAGAAGAGATATCTACCAAAATGTTATGAGGCAAATCGCCCGGCAAACATTCAACCTGAACTTCATTCAATTGTTTAAACAAAACACCGCCCAAAGCTTTAACGGCCAAGGCTTCACCGGTGTATTCCAAAGCTACGGTAGCTTTTAGCTTGTCGCTCATGTTAACCTGGTAGAAGTCCGCGTGGATAGGGGTATTTTTTAAGTTGTGTAATTGTACGTCCTGAATAAGTACAGGGTGAGTTGTGCCGCCTTCCACAACTAAGTCTACTATAGTACTTTCTCCAGCTTTTTTAAAAACTTTTTCGAACTCAACTGCATTTAGGCTCAAATTTTGGTTACTGATTTTATGGCCGTAAAGCACCGCCGGGATTTGTCCGGTTTTTCTAAGTTCCTTGGCTTTAATTTTTTCGTCTCTGATCTTGGCAGAAATTTGCAACTTATCCATAACTATTGTCCTTGTTTGGCTTTGCCCATAATGCTTAAAATTAGCATTTACTCACAAAGTCTTAATTTGTTACTTTGCGCATTATAACAAAAACCCTTAGCTTTGGCAAGGGTTTGTTAGATGGAAATATTAAACCAAAATTTTATTTTACATTGTTTAGCATGACTTTTACAAAGTCACCGTTAAACCTTTTTAAGTCTTGATGGATAGTTAGAACATCGGAAGACTTAATTGGCGCAAATTTTCTAAACTTGATTGTGTCATTTTGAGTCAGGTCTGTTACCATGCCGACAGAAAAAACTTCCGGGCCTTTTATTTCTACACTAAAGACAATGGAGCTTTTGCACTTTGCGCAGTCAGAATGAATAAGTATGTATGCTTCGCCTTGTATTTGGTCTTGGTCGCTTTCTATAACTCTGGTTCCGTTTTTCTGGTACTTATTGCCACAGATAGGACATCTGAGCATTGTGTTAAGCATCTCCATGACTTTTTGCAAATCAAAATTATTTTTCATAACATAAGTAGATTTAAAATTGAAACTCTCTTTTTGCTTTAAGGACTAGTATAAGGATACAGTAATTTTTTTTTCTGCGCAATCCATTTTTTGTGCATTAGTCTTAAATACGGAAAAAGAAAATAATTTAATCCTAAAAACGCAAAATTTTCGACTGGATTGCCACGTTTTGTGCAATTCCAAAGGCAACCAAAATTACCAAAAGTCCGCTTCCGCCGGCGCTTAAAAACGGCAATGGAATGCCTGTGACCGGCATGACACCCATATTCATGCCAATATTAACGACGGCATGAATGCATAAAAGGAAAAAAACTCCCAAAGCTAAATACATGCCCAAATCGTCCCTTGCCCTCTTTGCTATGGCAAGGAGCCTGTAAGCCGCAAATACAAAGAGTCCTAAAAGACCCATGGAGCCCAAAAAGCCGATTTGTTCCGAGCCGGCGGCGAAAATAAAGTCAGTTTGTCTTTCTGGTAAAAACCTGTTTTGACTTTGAAGTCCGCTGCCTAAGCCGCGGCCAAATATTCCCCCGCTGCCTATGGCAATGGTTGCTTGTTTTACGTTGTAGCCTTTACCTTTGGGGTCTAATTCCGGGTTTACGAAAACCATAATGCGGTCTTTTTGAAAACTTTTTAACCCAAACTGCCAAACTCCGGCCATTAAAATAATTCCCACTACAGCTAAGACGGCTACAAATTTTTTCTTTATGGGACTTGTTAGAATTAAGCCTGTCCAAATTCCGCAGGTGACTAAAGCCGAACCTAAATCCGGCTGCAGTAAAACTAAGCCTGCCGGCAGGCCTGCGTATGCTATGGACCAAAGTAAAATTTTCCAAGAGTTTATTTGTCCTCGGCGCAAATACAAAAGCCTAGCTAAACCAATTAGTACAGTTAGCTTTACAAATTCTGAGGGTTGAAAAGTTCCTATCCCTAAGTCTATCCATCTGCGGCCCCCGCGGATTTCCGGGCCTAAAAACAACAAATACAACAAGGTGAGTAAAATAACTATGTAGGCTATGCGGTTTTGTTTGCTTAACGCATGATAGTCTATAACCGATACAAAAATAAAACCTGCGACCCCTAAAATGGCAAAAAAGAGCTGCTTGTGAAAAATCTCCATAGTGTCGGAAGCTAGGCTGGTGCCGTACAAAATAGCCAAGCCCGAGAGCATAAGCAACATGGTGCAGACTAAGAGCGGTATGTCGAAATGTTTAAGCTTAGAAAACATAGTAAAAATTAACAATAAAAAGCAAAAACCCTAACAATATTTTTGCAGGGTTTTTGCTTGGGGTCAAATTGGTTATTTGAGTGCAGCCGTCCGCGGCCTGAT
>CAZGAF010000040.1:0-7930 GCA_964523855.1 uncultured Candidatus Saccharibacteria bacterium
TTAAGATTACATCCACCGGAGTACCATCTTCCATAAATGGCATATCTTCAACCGGAATAACACGGGAAATAACACCTTTGTTTCCGTGTCTACCAGCCATTTTGTCACCAACTTGAACTTTTCTTAACACTGCTACAGAAACTTGAATAGAGCGAATAACGCCGGACGGCAATTTGTCGCCAGCATCGCGTCTAAATTCTCGAATGTTTACAACCTTTCCGTATTCACCATGAGGCAAAGTTAAAGAAGTATCTTTAACGTCGCGGGATTTTTCACCGAAAATTACACGCAAAAGTTTTTCTTCTGCTGTTAAGTCGGTTTCGCCTTTTGGAGTAATTTTACCTACCAAAATATCACCGGCTTTTACCTGAGCACCAATGCGGATAACACCGTTCTCGTCCAAATCTTTTAACTTTTCTTCCCCTACGTTCGGAATATCTCGAGTTATTTGCTCAGCACCAAGTTTAGTGTCGCGAACATCTATTTTAAAGTCGTCTATATGAATAGAAGAATACAAATCTCTCTGCACAACTCTTTCGGAAAGCAAAATAGCATCTTCATAGTTACCACCTTCCCATGACATAAACGCAACTAAAACGTTTTGACCCAAAGCCAATTCACCGTTTTCTGTAGAAGCACCGTCTGCTAAAATATCACCCTTCTTTACGCGCTGACCTTTTGCAACTCTCGGAACTTGGTTAATAGCGGTAGCAGAGTTGGTTCTAACGAACTTAAGTAATCGGTATTCTTTTTTCTTTCCTGCGTCATTTACAACAATTATTTTTTCACCGGTGGCCGAGGTTACGTCACCGTCTTCTTCGGAAATAACTACAGTACCGGAGTCTCTGGCAGCTTTTTCTTCCATACCGGTTCCAACTATAGGAGAAGATGGTCTTATAGTAGAAACAGCTTGACGTTGCATGTTGCTACCCATAAGAGCACGGTTCGCATCATCGTGTTCCAAGAACGGAATAAGCGAGGTGGTAACGGAAATAATTTGCTTAGGCGACACATCTACGCCATCAATATCGTCAGTAAAACCTACAGAAGGCACGCTGCGAATACGCACGCTTGAACGAGGCTCTACAAAATAACCATTTTCATCAGCTTCAATACCAGCTTGCGCAATGGTTAATTGCTCTTCTTCAAAAGCATCTAAGTATTCTATTTTGTCGGTTAAGCGAGACTTTATGCGAAGTTCAGTCACTCCCTCATTCTTTGCCAACTCTTTTGCATGTGTTTGGGTAATTTTTTCTCCGGCTTTAACTACAACAGAACCGTCTTTTGCTTTTAAGTCAAAGAAAGCGATTTCGTCTACGGCGTCTTTACCATCGTTCTTAGCAAACTTCTTTACCATACGATAAGGAGTTTCCAAAAAGCCAAAGTCATTCATACGGGCATAAGTAGCCATGTGGGCCACCAAACCAATGTTTGGACCTTCAGGAGTGGTAATAGGACATAGTCTACCGTAGTGCGAACGGTGCACGTCACGAACTTCGAAACCCGCACGCTCACGGGAAAGACCACCCGGACCCATAGCAGAAAGTCTGCGCTTGTGTTCAAGTTCGGAAAGCGGATTAGTCTGGTCCATAAATTGCGACAACTGAGAAGAAGAGAACACCTCTTGCATAGTTGCCACTATGGGACGGACGTGTATTAATTGAGCCGGAGTAACGGTTTCTACATCTGCCAAAGACATTCTGTCTTTTGCGATACGGGCCATACGGGCTAAACCGACTCTAAAGCGAGTCTGAATCAACTCACCCACTGCTCTCACGCGCCTGTTGGAAAGGTGGTCAATGTCGTCCGGAGCTTCTTGAGTGTTGTTCAAACGAATAACTTCTTTTACCACGGCAACCAAGTCTTCCAAAGTCAAAAGACCTTCATTCTTTCTTTCGTTTATTGCCAAGCGTTGGTTTAATTTATATCTTCCGACCGGAGACAAGTCGTATCTCTCAGCTAAAAAGAACATACCGGAAATAAGTGAGCGAGCGTTATCTACTGTCGCCAAATCACCCGGACGAATTCTTTTATAAACTTCCTTAAAACCTTCGTCAGAGTTAGTAGAAATATCTTTTTCTAAAGTATTTTGAATGTACTTAATATCCGGATCTGTGTCGGTATCTTTAAAAGCTTCCAAAATTTCTTCGTTTGAAGACAAACCGAACACGCGCAAAAGTGCAGTAATAGGGATACGGCGCTTTCTGTCTATTTTTACACCAATCACACCGGCGGCATCGGTGTCAAGTTCGAGCCATGCACCACGGTTTGGAATAATTTTTGCACCGTAAAAGTTTTTACCCCTCTGAAAATCAGCACTAAAAAAAGCACCCGGGGATTTAATAAGCTGAGAAACCACTACACGTTCAACTCCGTTTATAATAAAAGTACCTCTTGGGGTCATGACCGGGAAATCTCCAAAGTACACGTCCTGAGTTTTACTCTTTCCGCTAACTTTATTTATCAATTTAGCAGAAACGTACAAAGGAGCTTCGTAAGTTGTATTTCTTTCACGAGCGGTAAATTCATCATGCTTTGGTTTGTCGAAAAAATACTCGCCAAACTGCAACTCAAAAGTTTTTCCGGTAAAATCTTTTATCGGATTAATTTCGCCCAAAAGTTCCTTAATACCCTTCTCTAAAAACCACTTATAAGAATTCAACTGGACCTCAATCAAGTTCGGTAAAAGTTTTACCTCATGCCTCTTGGTAAAAAATTTACGGGGCTTGTGAGTTTCTTTGGTTTGCTCGTACAAACTCAAAGTCTGACCTTCGGTCTTTTTGGACATACGTTGCTCTCTTTCTTCCCTACATATAGAGGGATTTAAAGGAATAAAAAGACGCAAAAATTCACCTTTTTTGACAACATTCAAAAAAGGCCAATAAATACGGCTTATTTATTCACT
This sequence comes from uncultured Candidatus Saccharibacteria bacterium, assembly GCA_964523855.1. GTDB lineage: Bacteria > Patescibacteriota > Doudnabacteria > UBA920 > UBA920 > JAEUSF01. The sequence continues at coordinate 2,906 of CAZGAF010000040.1, forward strand.
AAATTTTGCATGATGGGGTGTTCCCCGTCAAATTTAATTGTGTGAAGCGCCTTTTTACGCCAAAAGCGGGTTAAAGGCACTTATTTCACAAATACGTCGTTCCCCAATTCGTGATGATATTTGTACTTCAATAATAGCATAGTAAAAACCCCTGTCAAGCGACTTTTCCCGCTTTGGGAAGAGGTATGCCTGCGCATGCACGGGCCTATATATTTCCAAAACTTTTCTATTTAAATCTTTTATTTAAGCTAAAAATATAAAAATATACTATAAATAAAACAAATAAATTGTCGAATTGTTGACTTTTAATTAAGAAAGTGATATAATATAAGGCTAATCTTTTGAATTTTTGAGGGTGATCCTTCCCATATTGCCAGTATTTACTGGTTACTTGTGAAGGGTTAAATACCTGCCATCGGTATCATGCTTTGCATGATTCAAAGAGCTTCTCAGATGGCGTTTTTTTGCGGGGTTAAAACCATTCCCCTAAACATTAAGGAGGCTAAATATGGTTGGTGAAATTAAATTGACTTACCAGGACCACAAGGCCCTATGGACACTTGACGCACATGGCGACTATTCTTCTGTGTATATCGATAATCGCGCTCCCGCTGTTGAAGGAGGGTGCCGGGAAGATGTATACGACATGCTGGCTGAGCGTTGGGGATGTGAGCCGAATGAAATTGTTCACGACGTGCCGGAAATCCTCAAAACCGCCGAAGACCAGATGAAGTTCGGTTTGTTCATGAACGGATACTGCGTCAAGGTTCCGCTGACGGGCGGACAGACACCAATCTTTTGGGTTGGGCTCACGTTCAACCACAAGCAGCGGGAACAGATCATGGATACCTACGCTAATGAGGCTTCCAAGCCTCAGCGGTTTCTGCTGACATTCAAGTTGTGGCCAACTGAATTCGCGTGGCCGTTGGAACACCCCTGTTACAAACAGGCCTACGAAGAAGCACGTCGGCAAAGTTTTGTGTTGGGAATTAAGGAACAACGCGGCGAACTGTCCGTGTTGGAAACCCACACTGCCTTGGCCCCGGTCAAACCGGCTTGGGGTTTCTTTGACAACACAGGCCAGCTTCACATTACAAGCTGGTCTGAGAAAACCGAGTACGTCCCTGACATGCCGTTCCTTCCGGGGAACATCACCAAAATCCTCGAGAAGACGGCGGAGCCCTTCGTGGTCGATGAACTGAAGAAGATGTTCCCGAGCGGACAAGATGTCGTTCAGGTGCCAAACTGGGAGCGGATGCTGGCGAGTAAATTTAAGCTCCCTAAGCGTTACGAAATCGGCTGGAGGCGGGGCACTACCGTGCTACTGGTACGCATCCCCGCCGATTATTCCAACGAGATTCGCTGCCCGGCGGAACTCCGCGGTCACGTGATCGGCAAACAAGGCTCCAAAATCAAGGAACTTGCCAACCGTCACGGCTATCGCTTTCTCAAGTTGGTTTAATTCACTAAGCGAGCATACACCACCCCAGAAGTCAGCAATGACTTCTGGGGTATTTTAATTCTATTTCTTAACAGTACAAATGCTATAATAGCTATATGGAATCCGTTATTGAAGTAAACAATCTACATAAAAGCTTCGTTTCTAACAAAAAAACTTTTGAGGCTGTAAAAGGAATCTCCTTTAGTGTGCAAAAAGGAGAGATTTTTGGATTCTTAGGGCCGAATGGGGCTGGGAAGACTACTACTTTGGAAATAATAGAAGGATTAAAACCTCAAAGCGAAGGAACTGTAAAAGTTTTAGGCTTTGACAACCTTGCCCAGGTTGAAGAAATAAAAAAAAGAATTGGCGCACAACTACAGTCTAGCGACTATTTACCACATTTAAATTTGGGAGAGTTACTAGATTTATTTGCGTCGCTATATAAACAACATAACAACACACAGCCCCATGAATGGGGCAACTACGACAGAAAAAAAATACTTAAGTTGGTTAACTTAGAAGAAAAGGAGCATGACCTCGTAAAAAACCTTTCGGGCGGGCAAAAACAAAGGTTTACCATAGCTACCTCGCTAGTAAATAACCCGGAAATTTTGTTTTTAGACGAACCCACCACCGGTCTCGACCCAAGCGCACGGAGAAGTTTGTGGGAACTAATAAGGGCATTAAACCACCAAGGCATAACCATAGTTTTAACCACTCACTATATGGAAGAAGCGGAATACTTATGCCACAGAGTTGGAATTATAGACCAAGGAAAAATTCTGGAAATAGACGAGCCAAAAAAACTTATAGACCGTATAAGCAGCACTACCCAAATTTCTTTTCTAGTAAGCAGCCCGTTGGACGAAAAAATTTTTGTTAAATTGCCGGAAGTAGAAAAAGTATACAACAACCTACCTAAAATAATTTTGGAAATAAAATCTCTCGACCATATAAATAAAGTTTTAGAAATTTTAAGAGAAAATAAGATAAATTTTTCGGGCTTTACAGTCAAAACCGCAAGCTTAGAAGATGTCTACTTAGATTTAACAGGAAAAGAGTACCAACAATAAATGCCAAATTTCAAATTTCGAAACGAGCCTTTTATATTAAGGCTTAATAATTAAAGTATTTATATTTATTTGAAATTTGTAATTTGATATATGAAATTTATTCCATGAACTCTTTTTACCAACTTTTCATTAGCAACCTAAAAATGATATACCGCAACAAAAGCGGGTTGTTTTGGAGTTTGGCTGTTCCTTTAGGAATATATGTTGCCTTAGCGGCTTTACCTTTACCTGCCACTTCGGAAGGTTTGTTATACAAAAATTTTGCTCTCCCTGGAGTAGTAGCATATGTAATTATGCAGGCCGGCATTTACACCTTGGCTTACTGGATGGTGGACTTAAAAGGCCGCGGGATTATAAAAAGATTTCTTGCCACGCCAATTAAAACTAGCCACTTAGTAGGCTCTTTAGTACTAGCTAGACTGAGTGTAATAGTAATACAAGCTGTTTTGATAACCTTGGTAGGTTTTATTTTTTTCGACGCTGCTTTTATGGGCAATATTCTCTCTGCCCTGCTGCTAATTTTGCTAGGTGGTGGAATATTTTTATGCATCGGCCTACTCATTTCCAATTTTTCAAACTCTTACGAAACTGCCGCTCCTCTTACCGCTTCATTAGGCATGCCTATGGCATTTTTAGGCAACTTGTTTTTCCCCGCCAATCTTTTACCGCCAGTTTTACATTTTTTTTCCAAACTCTTACCAATAACTTATCTAGCCGAGGGCTTAAGACAAGCCTATTTGTTTCCCTTTGATTTTGCGACAATTAGCCGAAGTATAATAATACTAGCTCTCTGGCTAATTTTTATATTCTTAGTAACCATAAAAGTTTTTAAGTTAAAAGAATAAAAAAACACACTTAAGGGTACTCCTAAGTGTGTTTTTTTATTTGTATTGGCACATTCCAAACCATACCCAAGCCCTCTGCTACCGCAACACCTATTCTTAAACCCGTAAACGAACCACTGCCTTTATAAACAATCACCCTGCTTATCCTTAGTCCTTTATCTTTAATCTTTGACTGATGCAAAAACGAATCTAAATTCTCTAATATCCTATTACTCTCATGGGGCAAAATTTGAAATTCTTTTACAATGTCTTTCTTGCCTTTTTCCACGAGCTTAAACCGCAACTTACCGTATTCACTTGTGTCTATATGTAATTGCATTTTTAACTATAATAAAATTACTTTTTACGCATTTTCCGTCACCCGTAACTTGTCACCTATAACTTTTGCGAATTCTTCCCTAGCCACCTTCCTATCGTCCCAATCAATATACAAACCATTTGCCAAAGCCATCTTTTGATCTGCACCTTTACCAGTAATTAAGACCAAATCCCCTGCCTTTGCCATAGCAAAGGCTTTAGCAATCGCATCTCTTCGGTCAATATTTCTAAACAAAGTTTGTCCTATAACTTTCCCCTTTTGAACTGCGGCATCAGCCATCTCGTGAATAAGTTCTTTTGGATCGTCGTCATAAGGATCGTCTGTTGTTACCACCATCTTATCTGTAAACTTTGCCGCCATTTCTCCCAAAATTTTTATTCTTGCCCTATCCCTACCTCCCCCACAAGGCCCAAGTACCTGCAAAACTTTTTGCTTTTGCCACCTAGCCACGGTCTCATACAGCTGGCGCATTTCTTCCGGTTCGTAAGCGTAATCCACGACAACGGTAAAGGGTTGTTTTTGAATAACCTCAACCCTCCCGGCCACAACATCCACCTTTTCCAAAGCCTGCTTACACGCTTCCAAACTAACTCCATGAACAGAGGCTGCTGCTATGGCAGCTAAACTATTGTACACGTCAAACTGACCTTTAAGATGAATTAAGAATTTAGAATTTAGAATTACGAATGAGATATTTTCGGGCGAATACTGAATATTAGTCGCTTGGTAATCAGCCGGATTTTTTACACTATAGCTAACATGCTTGTCTGCTTTAAAACTTTTATAATAAGCAGAGTGTTCATCGTCTGAATTTATTACTATAGTTTTTTGTATTTTAGGATTTATTTTTAATTTTTTATTCGTAATTTCAAACTTAGTCAAAGCTGAAAATAATTTTGACTTCGCCCTTTTATAATTCTCAAAACCACCATGCGCCTCTATATGCTCTGGGGTTAAATTAGTAAATACAGCTGTGTCAAAATTTATACCCCAATGCCTATTTTGTGCCAAACCCTCGCTCGAAACTTCTATCACCGCAAATTGGCAACCATTTTTTAGCATTTCACTCATGCGCTTATGCAGCACCCAACCAGACGGCATGGTAATTTTCTCTTGATTCAAAACCATACCCAAACCCGTGTCCCACGTAACGGTAGAACTAAAACCAGCTTTTACACCTGCTTCATTCAAAATTTTAGACAATAAATTTACAGTTGTACTTTTACCATTCGTTCCGGTAACACCAATAACCACAAGCCTGTTTGATGGCCTGCCATAATATATATTTGCTAAAAGCGAAATCAGGCCATGATAATATGGTCGTAAAAATTTAACTAAAAAAGAATT
>CAZGAF010000041.1:0-7644 GCA_964523855.1 uncultured Candidatus Saccharibacteria bacterium
GTTAAAAGCATTTATGGAGAATTTATGGTATAATAATGCTAAAGTATAATAAGTTACGAGTGATAGGTAACGAGTAAAAGAAACAAAAACACAAGTTTAAATGTCGTTTTTTGAAGATTTAAAACAGGAAGTAAACAACTACATAGACGCCAGAGAAGTTGCCAAGTTAAAGGGCACTGTGGCGACTATTTTACGCGAGCGCGAAAATTTAAAAGATTGGACGGAAAAGGAATTAAGGCTTACAACCCTAGCTTTTCGGGACGATATAAAAAAGGGCGCTTCTTTGGACTCGCTTTTGGTGCAAGCTTACGCAGTTATGTGCGAGGCGGCTAGGAGAATTTTGGGCAAAGTGCCTTACGAAGTGCAAATTTTGGGCGGCATTGTTATACATAGTGGGAAAGTGGCCGAAATGAAAGCGGGGGAAGGAAAAACTTTAACAGAGACTATGCCGGTTTTTTTAAACGCGCTTTCGGGACGCGGTGTTCATATAATTACGACCAACGACTATTTGGCTGAGAGGGACCAAAAACAAATGGGCAAGCTGTATAGCTATTTAGGTTTGAGTTCGGCCTACGTAACTTCCGACATGAAAAACGAAGACCGCAGGAAAGCTTATAAAGCCGACATAACTTACGTGACTAACCAAGAAATAGGCTTTGATTATTTGCGAGATAATTTGGTTTTTGAAAAAAGTGAAAGGGTTTTGCGCAGCGAGCACCCTTTAAATTTTGGTATTGTAGATGAAATAGACTCCATACTTATAGACGAGTCTCGTACGCCGCTTATTATTGCTGAGCCGGTTAAGGAAGAGCGGGGTCTTTACGATTTGTTTACTAAAGTTGTAAAGAAGCTCAAAGAGGGCGAGGATTTTTCTGTGGATTATAAAAACAAACAGGTGGCTATGACTAACCTTGGTTTAGACAAGGTCGAAAGTTTGGTGGGTGGAAAAATTTTTTCCAAAGATAACCCCATGTATGTTTTTTATTTGGATGTATGTTTGAAGGCGCAAATAATTTTTGAAAAAGACAGAGACTATATAATAAGCAACCAGGGCGTGGAAATTGTCGACGAATTTACAGGCAGAGTTTTGCCGGGCAGGCGTTTTACCGACGGCGTGCATCAGGCTATAGAAGCCAAAGAAAATGTGCAGGTAAAAGAGTCAGACAGAACCGTTGCGGCTATAACTTTTCAAAACTTCTTTCCCATGTACGAAAAACTTTCGGGCATGTCGGGTACGGTTATGAGAAGCCGGGACGAATTCCAAAAAGTTTATAAGTTAGAGGTGGTACAAATTCCGACAAACCGACCTTTGGCGAGAGTGGAGAAAAACGATTTGTACTTTAAAACTGAAAAAGGCAAGTTCGTCGGTCTTATGAAAAAAGTAGCAGAGGTGCATGGCCGGGGGCAGCCTATACTTATTGGTGCCAGAAATGTGGAGACGGCTCATAAAGTTTCTAAGCTTTTAAACCAAAATAATTTCCCGCACCAGCTTTTAACCGCAGCCGACAACCGTTCGGAAGCTGGAAAAATAGAGCAGGCCGGACAAGAGGAAATGATAACTGTGGCTACCAACATGGCGGGCCGCGGTACGGATATTATGTTGGGACCGGGAGTCGAAAGAATGGGCGGACTGTATGTGCTTGGAACAGAAAGACATGAGTCGAGAAGAATAGACGATCAGCTAGTCGGCAGGGCGGGCAGGCAGGGCGAAGCCGGTACTTCGCAGTTTTTAATTTCAATGGAAGACGAAATTATGCAGCTGTTTGGCAGCGAGAAAATCATCGATGCCATGGAAGCTTACGACATTCCGGAAGACGAATATATTTCGGGCCCGTCTTTGGACGCGGCTTTTAAGCGTGCGCAAGATTTTGTGGAAAGTAAGAATTATGATGCCCGTTTGTATTTATATAAGTATGACAAAGTTACCAACTACCAGCGCACTGTGGTTTACAAACTTAGAGAGTCTTTGCTTGAGAACGAAAAAGCCTGTGCCAAGTTTTTAGAGGATGCGGTTTTTTCGGTGTTGGAGGAAATATTTAACTTAGACGACCCGAGCCTTATAAGCAGTCAGCTAAAAGAAGTATTTAAAGTCGATGTGAAAAAAGAAGAGTTGGTGGAAGCTTTAGGGCATTCTGCTTCAAAGCAGAACCCGGATTTTATGTTAGTTAGAAAAAAGTTTTTTGACTATTTGCTAGAAAAAGCTTTAAAAATAAAAATAGATAAAGAGGCTTGGCCGGCAGCCCAGAATTTAGTTTTGGAAATAATAGACAATAACTGGAGCGCGCATTTGGAATTAATGGAAATTTTAAAAGAAGAAGCTAGTTTGTTTTCTTATGCTACGCAAGACCCCTTAATGGATTTTATAGCCGAGGGTAGAAAGCTTTTTACGGAAATGGGTAAAAGCATAGAAAAGCAATTTGTCTCTGCTGTTTTTGTGCGTTTGGCCCAAAAGGGTTTGCTCGAATAAGCCAAAAATACTTGAATTAAGCCCGTTTTTACTTGTCACGACGAGCCTTTTTAGTTATACTTAAGCCATGCTAAATACAGAAGAAATTAAAAAATTGGCAAAATTAGCCAGAATTCAGCTGACAGACGAAGAGTTGGAAAAGTTTGCCACTCAACTGTCTTCGGTTTTGGACTATGTAGAAGAGTTGAAGAATGTTAACACAGACGGTCTTTTGGAAGTCGACCAGGTTACTGGTTTGGTGAATGTGCAAAGGCCAGATGTGCCGGTTGTGGCTACAAATAAAGAAGAAATTTTGTCGCAGGCGCCAGACATCAAAGACGGGTACTATAAAGTAAAAGCTATATTGTAAAAAAATTTTGATTTTTAGAAATTTTTCCGGGTTTGGGCATTAATTTGAAATTTTTAATTTGATATTTGATGCAATTTGAATATTTGTCACTAAAAGAATTAAGAAGAAAACTGGATGCTAAAGAAATATCCTCGGTAGAACTGACCAAGTATTTTTTATCGCGTATAAAAGAGCATGATAAAAAAATAAACAGTTTTGTGACTGTTTGTGAAGACGAAGCTTTAAAGTTGGCGGCAAAAGCGGACGAATTTATAAATTCTCCGGGTGAAAATCCTTTTTTATGCGGCATTCCATATGCATCCAAAGATTTATTTTGCACTAAGGGAGTTAGAACAACTGCCTCTAGTAAAATTTTAGACAAGTACATACCGCCTCATAACGCAACTGTTGAACAGAAAATTAGCGATCAGCACGGAGTGCTTTTAGGAAAAACTAATTTAGACGAGTTTGCTCACGGTTCTAGTACAGAAACTTCTGCTTATGGGCCAAGTAAAAATCCTTGGGATACAAGCAGGATTCCAGGCGGTTCTAGCGGTGGCTCGACTGCGGCTTTGGCGGCTGGTTTGGCGCCTTGGGCCACAGCAACAGAAACGGGCGGAAGCATAAGGCAGCCGGCCAGTTTGTGCGGCGTAAGCGGCTGGAAACCAACGTACGGACGCGTTAGCCGTTACGGTGTTATTGCTATGGGCTCTTCTTTGGACTGCCCGGGTGCTGTGGCTTACACAGTGGAAGATTTGGCACATTTGGCGGAAATTATTTCCGGTCAAGATGAAAAAGATTCCACCACAGGTACGCAAGATGTGCCGAGCTATTCAAAAAATTTATCTACCGATATAAAAGGCTTGCGTTTAGGCGTGCCCAAACAGTATTTTGTTGATGGTATGGAAGAAGATGTAAAGAAGCGCGTTATGGAAGCGGTTAAGACTTTGGAGAAGATGGGGGCGAAGATTTCGGAAGTTGATTTGCCAAACACAAAATACGGTTCTTTGGTTTACGCAATTATTTGTCCTTCGGAAGTTTCGTCTAACTTAATGCGTTACGACGGCATTAGGTACGGACATTTAAGTCAGAATGCAAAAAATTTGTTGGAAGTTTACGAAAAAAGCCGAGGCGAAGGTTTTGGCAGCGAAGCCAAGAGGCGCGTGTTGACCGGTACTTATGTTTTAACCGCCGGTTACTACGATGCGTATTATAAAAAAGCTCAAAAGGTAAGAAGACTTATAATGAACGAATTTGACGAGGTGTTTAAAAATGTTGATGCCCTGGTCTGTCCGTCTTCGCCAAACGTTTCTGTAAAAATTGGCGGAGCAAAAGAAAACCCCTTGTTCGGCTATATTGCAGACCAGCTTAACATCCCGTCTTCTTTAGCTGGGCTTCCTGCTCTTTCTGTGCCGTGTGGTTTTGGCAAGCCAAGTGACGGGGATTTAAAGAGTATGGACGGTTTGCCCGTTGGTTTACAAATTATAGGACCGCAGTGGGGCGAGCAAACAGTTTTCAATATTGGTTATGCTTTCCAGCAAGAAACAGATTGGCACTTTAAACACGCAAGCATTTAAGCACCAAATAACAAATTTCAAATAACAAATAAGCGCCAATGGATCAAAATTCAAAAGGGCATAAGTATGACTTAGAGGAAAGAACCTATGAATTTGCTTTATCGGTTACATTATTTTGTAAAAAATTACCCAGAACTATTAGTAATATTGAATATGTTAAACAGGTAATTAGGTCGTCGGGTTCACCAGCTGCAAACTATATTGAAGCAAATGAGTCGCTTGGTAAAAAGGATTTTCTCATGAGAATAAAAATATGCAGAAAAGAGTCAAAAGAAACTTTTTTGTGGTTAAAGCTTATCGTAAATACAAATCATGAAAAATTTAGAACAGAAGGCGAAAAACTAATGCAAGAAGCGAATGAATTAAAAAAAATTTTTTCTTCGATTTTAAATAAGTAATTTAGATTTGGTTTATTGAAATTTGTTTGTTATTTGAGATTTTATAGTTTATGAAAAAATTTGAAAGTTCAACTGAATATAAACCGGTAATTGGGTTTGAAATACATGTGCAATTGGCAACCAAGTCCAAAATGTTTTCGCCAAGCCTGAATAATCCGGACGAGAAAATGCCTAACGTAAACATAGACGAAATAGTTACCGGACAGCCGGGGACTTTGCCCGTGGCCAACAAAGAGGCAATACGCCTTTCAGCTTTGGTGGGGTTGGCTTTAAATTGCCGGATAGACGAATGGAGCAAGTTCGACAGAAAGCATTATTTTTACCCCGACCTACCTAAAGGCTACCAAATTTCTCAGTTCGACCAGCCAATTGCAAAGAATGGATGGCTTGAGGTAGTGGTGTCTGGTAATCAGTCCAACTTCGCCAAGGCTACGTCGGATAAGTTCGCAGATGGAAAAAATGAAATTGAAACAGCTTCACAGACCGAAAAATCGGTCAAACGATTCGGAATTACACGTGCTCACTTAGAGGAAGATGCGGGGAAGAATGTGCACCCCGAAGGTTTGCCTTATAGCTTGGTAGATTATAACAGAGCTGGTTGCGCACTTTTGGAAATTGTTACAGAGCCGGATTTGGAAAGCGGAGAAGACGCTCGCAGCTTTTTAACTGAGCTTAGAAATATAATTCGCTACTTGGGCGCTTCTTCTTGCGATATGGAAAAAGGTACAATGCGTGTCGAGCCGAACATTAGCGTAAGAAAACCAGGCGAAACAACTTTGCCAAAGTATAAGGTTGAAGTTAAAAACATTAACTCCATAAAATTTGCCCAGGCAGCCATAGACTACGAAATTGCCAGACAGATAGAAATTTTAAAGGAAGGCGGGACGCCTAAACAGGTGACCATGGGTTGGAACGAAAAAACTAACCAGACCGTTGAACAGAGAAGTAAAGAAGAGGCAAACGATTACAGGTATTTTCCCGATCCGGACTTGCCACCCATGCATTTTAGCGCTGAGTATTTGGAAAATTTAAAAAACCATATGCCGGAATTGCCCGCGCAAAAAAGAAAGCGCTTTAAAGAAGAGTTTGGTTTGCCCGATGCAGATGTAGAAAATTTGATCGCTTGGAAAGAATTGGCCGCATATTTTGAAGATGTGGTAAGCGAAGTGGACGGTTGGATATTACAAGATAAAACTTTAGACAAAAATTTACTTTGCAAGCAGGCCGCTAACTGGATTTTGGGTGAATTTAGCGCTTTGCTCAACCAGAAAATTTTTAGTCCAACGGATTCAAAGGTTACACCGGAAAATTTTGCAGAAATGCTAATGTTAATCCAGCAGGGTAAGATTTCCGGCAGCGCTGCAAAACAAGTTTTTAAGGTTATGTTCGAAAAAGGCGGAGAGCCTGACAATATAGTTAAAGATTTGGGACTTGAGCAGACTTCGGACGAAGGTGCGATTTTGGCTGCTGTAGAGAAAGTCATAGCGGCTAATGAGAAAGCTGTAATGGACTTTAAAGCCGGGCAAGAAAAAAGTTTTGGCTTTTTGGTCGGCCAGACTATGAAAGAGCTAAAGGGCAAAGGCAACCCGCAGGTTATAAATGAACTCCTAAGAAAAAAACTTCAAAGTTAAAAAAAATATATAAAGCCGTACTCAAAAACAAGAGTACGGCTTTTGTTTATTTGGTAAATAGTAAAATAAAAAATCCACATCTTAGCGGGGTGGGTGATTAAGGTCTATAGGCGCGAAGCCGCCGGAAAACTTTACAGGTCTTAAGTCTTCAACTGTGCCCGGAGGGCGCGGATTGGTCGAGGTGGTCTGTGGGGTTTTTGAAAAGAGTTGTTCCGCGGCTTCGTCGCGATTGGGCAGGGTTAGTCCATGGCGCATAAGGCCTCCTTGGGTTGTATTGTCTCAAAAGTAATTTGGGGAGTCAAATAAAATAAAAAACCCATATAAATTTATGGGTTATAAGGCGGGATGCGATACAGAACGCATGGCCCTGGCAAGCTCCTTTTGAGCTTCCCGAAGCATCTTGGCTCTCTTGAGCTTGTTATAGAAATCTATAAGTGGGTAGAGCCCACTCAAGATTTTTTCTAAGTTCTCCATCAGTCTCTACCATCCCAGCCGGAAGGGGGGAAGCCGTCCGTAGTTGCGCGTTCCCCAGTCATATCTTCGGTCGGAGGTATAGCCGGGGAAGGTGGTGGGGGAGCTTCATTTGTCGGTACGGGCGGGAACGGCCCGTCGCTCATGTTGTCGGTGTTCATTGGTTTGCCTCCTTGGCAAACCAATTCTCTCATTTTTCAAAAAATTTTGCAACTAGGACGTTTATTTTTTTTGAGTCAGCCGGGAGCCAGGTTATTTTTTGGTTTCGTTTCCACCAGGTCATTTGTCTTTTGGAATATTGCTTTATGGCAAGAAAAAGCTGTTCTTCCATTTCTTGGTAAGAAAGTTTTTTTTGTAAATACAAACTTATAAATTTATACTCGAGACCAAACGACTCCAGTTTTCTCCAGGAAAGTTTTGAGTTGAATTTGGTACTTTTTTTGGAAGGGGAGTGGAGTTTTTTAACCTCTTCAAGCATACCTAAAAGTAGTCTTTCTTTTAGACGTATTTGTATTTTTTTATAGAGTTTTTCCGGCTCTGTTTTTATACCTAACCAAAAAGTATTGTATATACTTGATTCTTGGTCGTTTATGTTTAACTGAGGAACTGATTTACCCGTGGTATAGATAATTTCCAGTGCACGAATAAGTCTGACAGGATTTTTTTGGTCTATGGTTTTTGCTCTTTCAGGGTCTAAGTGTTTAAGCCTGTCTGCGAGTTCTGAGACAGAGAGTTTGGACAATTGGTTCCTAAGTTTAAGATTAGGCTTCAC
>CAZGAF010000042.1:0-6876 GCA_964523855.1 uncultured Candidatus Saccharibacteria bacterium
TAAATCGGAGGAATCGTTTTTTTCTTCTACGATTTGTAAGTTTTCAGGGTTCAGTAAATTAGTTTCCGCATAGACAACTCCCCTAGCCCCCTGCATATAAAGGTTTGGCCAAATTTGTTTAAAAGCTCTTTTTTCGCCTGGGACGAGGTCGTTTTCTGTTCTTTGGCTTATAGCAGCAAGCTTGTTTGTTACATCGTATACGAGCATGTAAAGCCTGACTTGTTTAAGTTTATATGAGCTGTTGTTTACAACGCTGCCTTCTGCTGAAAAAGTTATAGGGTTTATGCTTTGTGAAGTTGTAACCGGATTAACGAGTAAAAGTACTTGGGGTATGCCGGCCCTTTTTTGCCACACGGGTTCGTCAAAAATAATTTCAGCTTTAGTTATAGTTTCTAAAGCATTTATTTTTGGCACAAGAATAAATTTTTTTGTGGCTGGCAAAACAAAAGTCTCGCCCCCTAAGGCTTCAGAATTTAAAGGCAGAACAATTTGTCCGTTTTGGTTAGTGTACTGCCATTTATACTTTAAACTGCTGGCGGCAATGTCAGGGTTTGGGTTAGATATTTCTACCACCACACCCACGCTCTGGTCCGGATACGTAACCAAATTAACCGTGCCGACCTTAAGGGCTAAGGGGTTGGTAAAACTTGGTTTGGAAATAGCAATATTTGCCGAGTATTTTTTTTGCCAGAACGCAAAGGAAATGGCTTTGGAAATAAAATACGTGGGCAGAAGTGAAAAAACTAAAAAAATTAGCAGCCACTTTTGGGCCGTTGTATAGCCGCTTAAAGCCTGACTTGCCTCGAATTCGGCCTCTTCGACTTTTAGTTCAATTTTTTCTTTTAAAAGACTCATGTTTTTGTTTCGAGCGTTAACGGTAAAATTTGTACCGCAATTTATAAAACTATTATAGCAAAAATACGTTAGATTTGGTATGCTGGTTTATATTCTATATATCCTTTATCTTTAATCTTTTATCCTTTATTTTTTCAAGTGTAAAAGATAAACGATTAAGGATAAGAGATTGCTTTTTTCTATGTTTTCTCACCTCCATTGCCATTCCCACTATTCCCTGCTCGACGGGTTGTCCAAAATAGACCCTCTTTTGGAAAGAGTTAAAGAGCTGGGTATGAATTCTGTAGCAATTACCGACCACGGCGTCATGTATGGCGCGGTGGAGTTTTATGCACGGGCAAAAGAAATGGGTATAAAGCCCATTATTGGACTTGAGGCTTACATAGCGCCGCGCAGCATGGAAGAAAAAGAAGGCCGGGTAGATAGCGATTATTTTCATTTAACTTTGTTAGCCGAAAACGATACCGGGTATCATAACTTAATGCTTTTAACTACAGAAGCGCATGTAAGGGGTTTTTATTATAAACCTCGCATAGATTTAGCGCTTTTAAAAAAACATTCGGAAGGTATAATAGCTTTGTCCGGCTGCCAGCGTGGCGAAATCGCGCGGGCTTTAACCAACAAGCCCTTAGAAGATGCCGAAGCGGTTTTGCAAAAGTATCTGGACATTTTTGGCAAAGAAAATTTTTATGTTGAACTTCAAAGGAATAAAAAATACGACAGTCAAGACGAAGAAGCTTTAAATAAAAAACTGGTAGACATGGCGTCCCGGCATAATTTACCAATCGTCGCTACCGCCGATTGCCACTATATATACGAAGAAGATTATGAAGCGCAAGATGTTATGGTTTGTATTGGTACCGCAAGAACGGTGAACGACCAAAACCGTCTCGACATGCGCGGGTACGACCTGTCTTTAAAGTCGCCTGAAAAAATGCAAAGTTTGTTTGCCGATTTGCCCGAGGCTTACGAAAACGCCGGTAAAATTGCCGAAAGATGCAATGTTGCTATTAAACTGGACCAACGTTATTTCCCCGCGGTGGAAATTCCTGCCGGCAAAACCTCGGCGGAGTATTTAAAAGATTTGGTTTACGAAAAGGCTTTGCCGCTTTACGGTAAAGACGGGCAGCTTTCGGAAGATATAAAAGCACGCATTGAATACGAGTTAAATATTATTTGCAAAAAAGGTTTCGACACGTACTTTTTAATGGTGGCCGATGTAGTGGAGGGTGCCAGAAGCATTGGCGCGATTACTAACACTAGGGGCAGTGCGGCCGGAAGTTTGGTGGGTCGTGTTTTGGGTATAACTAACGTCGACCCTTTGTATTATGAATTACCATTTGAAAGATTTTTGACTATGCATAGGCCGACACCGCCCGATATAGACTTGGACATTGCCGACAATAGGCGCGACGAGGCTATTTCTTACATAACTCAAAAGTATGGCCCCGACAAGGTGGCACAAATTATTACTTTTGGAACTATGATGGCGCGCGCGGCGGTTAGAGACGTGGGGCGTGCTTTGGGTGTGTCGTACTCCAAGTGCGACAGGATCGCCAAAATGGTGCCTATTGGCAAACAGGGTTTTCACATGACCATAGACAAAGCTATGGACATAAACAAAGAACTAAAAGAGGCTTACGACCAGGACCCCGAAACCAGGCAGATTATAGAAATTGCAAAAAAGTTAGAAGGTTGTGCCAGGCACGCTTCGGTGCACGCAGCCGGCATTGTTATAACCCCCACTGCCCTAACTGACTATATGCCGCTTCAAACAGAACCTGAAGGTAACCGCATAATTACCCAGTACGATATGTACGCTCTCGATGTGAATGCCAACTCTAAAGCTATTGGTGTGGTTAAGCTCGACTTGCTTGGTATACGCAACCTTTCTATTTTGGAAGAAGCTATGCGTTTAGTGGAAATACGCCATGGTATAAAAGTAGATATTTACAACCTCCCCCACCCCGACCCAAAAACTTTTAAACTTTTGTCCGACGGCCATACTTTCGGAGTTTTTCAGCTCGGTTCTTCCGGCATGACCAGGTATTTAAAAGAGCTAAAGCCTTCTACAATTTTCGACATTATGGCCATGATAGCTTTATACCGTCCGGGTCCTTTGCAGTTTATCCCTCAGTACATTGCCAGAAAACATGACCCGAAGCTTATAAAATATTTTGATCCGGCTTTTGAAAAAATTCTAAAGCGTACTTATGGAATTTTGGTTTACCAGGACGACCTTTTAACCATAGCTCATGACCTGGCCGGTTATACCTGGGAAGAAGTCGACAAGTTTAGAAAAGCGGTTGGTAAAAAAATCCCGGAAGAAATGGCCAAGCAAAAAGTAAAGTTTATAGACGGTTGTGTTAAAACTTCCGGCTGGTCTCAGGAAAAAGCGGCGGAAATTTGGAACTGGATAGAGCCTTTTGCGGCTTATGGTTTTAACAAAGCGCACTCTGCAAGTTATTCCGCCGTGTCTTACCAAACGGCTTACATGAAAGCCAACTTCCCGGTAGAGTTTATGGCGGCTGTTATGACTGCCGAGTCGGGAGATGAAGATAAAATCTACGAAGCTGTGGAAGAGTGTAAGAATTTAGGGATTAGCGTTTTACCGCCCGACGTAAACGAGTCTTTAGGCGACTTTACTGTTGTAGATGAAAAAACTATAAGGTTTGGACTTAACGCGGTTAAAAATTTAGGCAGCGATGTTATAGATAGAATAATAGAAGCAAGAAAGAGCGGACAGTTGGCAGTAGATAGCGGGAAGATAAATGCGGGCCCATTTTCATCTTTGATCCTTCATCCTTTATCCTTTAAGTCTTTTTCTTCCCTGCAGGATTTTTTAATTAAATGTCACGTTAAAAATTTTAACAAAAAATCTTGGGAAGCTTTGGTTAAAGCCGGTGCTTTGGACGCTTTTGGTGAACGCGGACAACTTTTGGCGAACACGGAAGAGGTTTTGGAGTTTGTACGCGAGCATTTTAAAAGCGAGCAGTCTGGGCAATTTTCTTTGTTTGGCAAAACTATGCAGTTTGGAACCTTAAGACTTAGGAATGTCGACCCCGCTACCAAAGACCAAAAACTTTTGTGGGAAAAAGAGCATTTGGGCATGTACGTGTCGGCGCATCCTTTGGACAGTTACAGAAAAGTTTTGTCGCAAATGCAAAATATAAAGTCCGTGTCCCCCGACGATGCTTCGGAAATTTTACTTGGCGGCATTATAACCAGACTCAAAAGAACTATAACCAAAAAAAGCGAGCCGATGGCATTTTTTACTTTGCAGGACATAACCGGTTCGGTGGAAGTTTTGGTGTTTCCGAAAGCCATGGAAAGTGCTTTGCCGTTTTTGGAAAATGACCGCATAGTTCAGGTAAAGGGCAGGTCTTCTTCTGCCACCAGAAGGGATAGGCGCGGAAACCAAACCGATTCTGACGGTGCTTCAAAGTACGACGACGAAGAGCTAAAAATAATTGCCGAAGAGATTACAGCCTTACCAAGTGACGACAGTTACAATGAAGCTTTGGGACGCCTAGAAAAGACTAAACGCTTGGTGGTTTATATGCAGCGTTTACCGGACATGGAAGTTTTAAACCAAATAAAAGTTGTACTTCAAAAACACAAAGGCGAAGCTTTGGTTATGCTTTCTGTGGGTGTATCAAGTAAAGCTAAGCAAATAAAAACTCAAAGTTTGGTTAGGATATCCGACGAGTTGGTAATGGACTTAAAAAAATTCCCGGAAATAAGTAAGGTTGATGTGGAGTGAAACAGCTGGTAGCTAGTAGCTTGTAGGTGGTAGCCAACAATAAACAAAGGTGATCTTTGCGCTGCCCAAAGATCACCTTTGTGTTTTTATGCAAAATAAAAACGGCCTTTTTACACGGCCGGTTAGGAATCTTTCTTTTCGTTAGGTGGTTCAGTCCAGCGGCGTCCGCCGCCAATCCACTTGGGTGGTATTATCATAACGCCAAAGAACATGACAAGCAGAATCAGTGGCATTAACCCTGTCACGTACTTATGAATCAGGTCCATGCGTTCCTCCACGATGATTCTAGAACATTTATAAGTTCTCTACAAGTTTTTTGTGGAT
This sequence comes from uncultured Candidatus Saccharibacteria bacterium, assembly GCA_964523855.1. GTDB lineage: Bacteria > Patescibacteriota > Doudnabacteria > UBA920 > UBA920 > JAEUSF01. The sequence continues at coordinate 4,943 of CAZGAF010000042.1, forward strand.
ATGTTAAAGGGCGGCGTAGCAAGTGCTAGCCGCCCCTAGGCTGCAGAACACTTACAACTCTAACGCGGGATTGGCGCTAGGTGCTGTTCGTGTTTGCACCCTCCAGGGACGCCTTGTTCGAATTGGCGAGTCGAGTTTTGGAGTTTTTCATCTTTTTTCCTCCTTTCCTTGCCGCTGCAGTTTTCTTACCTCGTTAGAGGCGTTTGTGCTGCGTCACTCCGTACGCCCACTCCTGCAACTTATGCGCGTGTTCTACCCCACGGCGGGTTTTGGTCACCGCTCGAGTCTTTTCTGCCGAAAAGCACCCGATATTTAAGTGGAGTTTATATTAAAAAACCATGCTTGTCAAAAATAAGCATGGGAAAAGGCGGACACTCGTGAGAGGTCCGCCTTTAAGGGGTTGGTTTGGCTAGCGTGCGCTATGCCGGGCTGTATTCACAGCCCATTTCGCCGGCGCCCGTAGAACGGGGGCGCCGCTGGCTTTGGGTAAAGATCATCGCCCGCTCGTGCGCAGCTCCTTTTACCTATACCAGGTTTAGTGCCCTCTAGCAGAGGGCTTCACGGTCTAGCAGCCGTATCGGTGGGTCATGGCAGGCCCAACGGCTACTTTCGGTCCCGGCCGCGGCGGCGTGCTACTGGTCGTTATTCGTGCCGCTGCCCGAGCCGCCGGTGTCACCCTGATCGGTGCCTTCATCCTTTTTCTTGGTGGCGCCGGTGTCGTCGTTGACCGCAATCATTTCAATGTTACCACCAAACTTTTTCAACCGTTTCATCTCGCATCTCCTTTTTGGTGAGCGCCATACGAAAGACTGACCGCGAAATTCGCGAAATTCAAGTCCTCCGTATAACTTCGCCAAGTATACGCTTTTTGTCCTTTTTTGTCAACATTTTTTGTAAAAATGGCTTAAATAAAAGGAAGAAATATCTTTTATCTGTGATCTTTTGTCCTTTACGCTGGCATAATACTAGTCATTTTGGGAGTAAAAGATAAAGGATAAAAGATGACAATTGTTCTCACCTGCTTGTGGAAATCTGGTATTGTTAAGCTTTTTTATATTTGCTATACTTTCTTTAGTTCTTCAAACGTTCTTACTTAGGGCAACCAACCTTAAGGAGTTTGAGACATTAGAATAAAAAGACCGTAAGTTTCTAGAGGACTTATGGTAATCTGGGACGGAAACGTCTTGGTATATTATCAAGGCCCCAGGGTTTGGTTCATCAAATATTGTTTTTGATGGACCGCTCCCTGGGGTTTTGTGTTTTTATGCGCTGATACACAGATTAATTGATAACGCGGATAAAACAAAATTATGCAGCGAATGCAGATTTAAAATGACAGTGTGAAATTTTAAATTTTAAATTGTCATTTTTCATTTTGATTTTTTAATTTTAAATTTAAAATATATGGACAACAAAGAACACTTGCGCCAAGAATATTTAAGCAACTTAAGGCATTCGTTTGCACACCTTTTGGCCGCTGCGGTTATGAAGCTGTGGCCTGACACCAAAAGAACCATTGGTCCGGCTATTGAAAATGGTTTTTATTTTGATTTTGAGTTTTCGCATGCTATAACCGAAAAAGATTTACCGAAAATAGAAAAGGAAATGCGGAAAATTTTACCAACCTGGAAAGAATTTACCAGGCATGAACTTACTGCCGAAGAAGCCAAAGAACAATATCCGGGCAACGAATTTAAGCACGAGCTTATAGAAGAGTTTACCAAAGGCGGACAAAAAGTTTCTTTTTACAAGTCCGGCGAATACTGGGACCTGTGCAAGGGCGGGCATGTTAAAAACATGAAAGAAGAAGCCAAGCAGGACGCTTTTAAGCTAACCAAGGTAGCCGGTGCTTACTGGAGAGGCGACGAAAAAAATAAAATGCTAACCCGCATATACGGCGTGGCATTTGAAAATAAAGAAGAGCTTGACTCTTA
>CAZGAF010000043.1:0-6863 GCA_964523855.1 uncultured Candidatus Saccharibacteria bacterium
ATGATAGACTTTGCTATGGTGAGTGTGGGTTGGGTGGATAATTCGGTTCCTTCCGTAAGCACAATAACTGTGTCAGGCGTCTTTTATGATTTTGACGAGTCCACTCCTTATGCAACAACAACCGCAGTAAAGCTAGCGGTTGGCGCCTCGGTTTCTTATTCAGCCTCAGCTGTTAATGGTGTATTTAGTTTTAATTCCGTTACTCAGCCGGAAATTGGTGATGTGTTAACTATTTGGTTAGACACAGGCGGGGGCGAGCAGGCGAGTTTGGTTTTTGATTATGGAAATAATTGTAGTGGCGGGGATTGTACTTCTTTAAGTTTGTATAAAAATAGTGTAATTATTGAAAGTAAAAATTCTACTACTTTAACTAATGCTTCCTTTGCGGATTGTGATAATGATACGGGTTCTGCTTGTTCGGACATTGATATAGGTTTTGTGTCAGATGGCACGGATTTGACCCTCACTTGGACAAATAATACCTTAAGGCTTCCTTTTAGTACTTCAAAATTTGCTCCGGGAGGCAAGATTACTGCAAAAAACTTTAATCAGTCCGCCGGTGAGTTTAATGGTGGCAGTTCTTTGCTAACTTTTGACGCCAACTGGAACTTGTCAGGCGGTATCGCAACATCAACATCTGGTTTGTTAAGAATTGCGGGAAATATTACTAGAAGCGGGAGCGGTATATTTAACCATAATAATGGCGAAGTTGTTTTGTTGTCTCCTTGGATAGATACTACTATCTCTGGATTTGGAACTTCTACGACTGGTTCGTTCTATAAGTTTAGGTCAGATATACCAGATAAAACAATTAAAGTTACAGCGGGAGAAAAGTTATTAATACACGATAGGTTTACTTTAAACGGACACCCGGGAGCTATAGTAAAAATTATGTCTACCGTGCCAGGAGAAAAATGGTACATAAGTTTGGCTAGTACAAGTTTAGTAAACTGGACTGGCGTGGCTGATGCGGGATGTTTTGCCGGGACCAATAATCCTTTTCTTACTCCTGAAGCTCGCGATATGGGCAATAACGGTCCTTGTTGGAATTTTATAAAGTTAGGCGGAGGCGGTGGTAACTTTATATTTATTCCTGGAGATGATCCTTCTGCCGGAGGTGGCGGTGGTGCTGGAGTGGGCGGAGGTGGTGCTGGCGGAGGTGGTTGTTTGGCTCCGGTAGCGAACGCCGTGGTGTCGGGCGGTGCTGTGACTGTTATTAATGTGATTTTTGGCGGCAGTTGTTTTGCAGACCCTCCAACTGTAGTTATAACTGGCGGAGGCGGTAGCGGAGCTACTGCTCATGCAACAGTCGGTGGGGGCCATGTGATTTCCGTTATTGTAGATAATGGCGGAGCCGGGTACAGTGTTTCTCCTGTGGTTAGTTTCGTGGGTGAGGGTGGTAGTGGGGGTGGTGAAGGTCAAACCGGCGGTAGTCAGGGAGGCGGAGGCAGTAGTGGAGGCGGTGGGGAAGTTCCGTAAATTACAAAACTGCTTTGGCGAAAACCAAGGCAGTTTTTGTGTAAAAAGTTAGAAATTTTAATTTTTTATTAATATATTTGAAGTTTTTGCAAATATAAAAAAGTTATGATATAAATAATTTATAAAGCTATGCCTAAAAAAAGAGAAACAAAAAAAGATAAAATTCAAACTGAACCTGAAGATTCTGTGATTTCTACTGTTAAAATAAACGACAATTCCACTTCTCTTCACATACCTACCATGGCTACTTCAGAGTCTGAAAGCGTTATTGTAAAGCCAGACGAAGAGGTTATTTTTAATGATATTCCCTCAGTCGAGGTAGAAAAACCATATGTGCCTGCCTTGGCTGGTAATACTTATTTGAACCTAAAATTACTCGCTCCCGTTTCTGTTAGCCTATTGCTTTTAGTTGGGGCTTCTATAAGCTTGAATTACTTTGTAGTTAGGCACCAATCTGAATCTAAGGTTTTAGGTACTTCGATTCAAGCTGATCCTGCTGAAAAAGCCAGGCAAGACGCAAAAGAACTCATAGAAAAAATTGGCTCTATGGTAATGCTGCCTGAGAATGATGAGCCTAGTATAGCTACGGTCATTGATCTTGCACCTTTGGCAGGCCAGGCATTTTTTGAAAAGGCCAAAATTGGAGATAAGACTTTGGTTTATGAAAAGTCTGGTAAAGCTTATTTGTATAGACCAAGTGAAAGTAAAATAGTTGAGTTTGGGTTGTTTCAGCCGTCAGCTGGCGCGAGCAGCGAACAGAAGTTAGGAATCGATATTCGTAACGGCTCCAGTGTTACAGGCATGGCAACAAAGTTAAAAGAGCATTTATCTCAGTTTGGTAAGTATGGCTTTAAAAATGTAGGAAATGCGTCAAAAAAATACGAGTTAGGTTTTATTGTAGATTTGAGTAAAGGCAAAAGGACTAAGGAAATAAAAGAATTAGCAGATTATTTAAAACTTCAAGTAAAGTTTGTAATGCCAGAGGGTGAAAAAGTGTCAAAAGCCGAAGCGGTCGTCATGATAGGCGAAAAATAATCGTTTAATTTTGTTTGTAAATCCCGACACTTTTAAAATAAGGTCGGGATTTATGTTATACTATGCAGTTTTTTAAACTTTTAAAAATGAATTTTGTTGTTGGAGTTTTGTTGGCTTTTGTGCTATTTCAAATTGGAATAATAAATTCATTTGCGCAAAGCTCTAGTTCGACAAATTTTGCCGTTCAAAACCCAGTAATTGATTCAGGCTTAGGTCTTTCCACATCTAGTAACTTTGGCTTGGGCGCTTCTTTGTCTCAAGTTGCTCCGGGTAAGTCAGTTTCCTCAAATTTTCAGTTGCTTTCAGGTTTTCAATATTTTTATTATGCAAGTCCAAACACGTTAAGTGCTACGGCTGGCGATTCGCAGGTTTCCTTAAGTTGGACAATACCACAAGTTTTCTTGGGAGCTGTTATAGCTGGTTATGAGCTTGGAGTTGGAACTGCTTCGGGGGTTTATACCTACGAAAATGTGGGGAATGTTACTAGTTTTACTAAAAGTGGTTTAAGTAATGGGGTGACATATTATTTTAAGGTAAGAGCTAAAACTGCGTCAGGCAGTGTTTTAACTTCTTCTAACGAAGTGTCGTCTGTGCCTACACCAAGTACAACCAGTACGACTCCCGGTTCTTCTGGCGGAGGTGGGTTTGTTCAGTCAGGTGTTTTAAGACTTTCCGGTTTTTCGGCTCCGAATTCTAAAGTTGTAGTTTTACAAAATGGTTCGGAGATTATTAGTGGAGCGAGCGAGGCGAATGGTAAATTTAATTTAACTTTAAATAATTTGGGTGCGGGTGTTTATAACTTAGCAATTTTTTATTTTGATCCTGACGGGGTTCGCTCAGATTTTGTGAATATAAGAGCGACTGTTGCAGAGCAAAAAACAGTTATTTCTTCCGACATTTTCCTGCCTCCGACTTTAAAAGCAGACAAAAGCGAGGTGCGTTTAGGAGATAGTATAAAATTTTATGGTTATGCTTATCCAGCGTCTTCGGTTTTACTTTATACTTTAACTGATAACCCTTTAACTTTTCAGGCGGGTAGAGATGGAAAGTACGAATTTAATTATTTAACCGTTGGTTTGTCGAAGGGTTTTTATTCGGCTAAAGTCAAGGGGGTTGTTGGAAATACAAGCAGTGGGTTTTCTGGTACTTTAAAATTTTTAGTTGGAACTGAAAATATACTAGCCCCTCATATTGGTTCTTGTCCCGCTAAGGCTGATTTTAACAAAGATTGTCGAGTGAATTTAATAGACTTTTCTATTTTGGCTTACTGGTTTGAAAGAACAGGTTTTCCTGAAGAGATTGATTTGAATAAAGACAAAGTAGTAGATTTAATAGATTTTTCAATATTAGCGTATTTTTGGACAGATTAATTTATGAAAAAATATATAGTTTGTATTTTAGTGCTTTTATTTTTGCCCATGTTTTCAAAAGCGGCAGAAGTAAAACTTACAAAAAATACTCAGGTCGAAAGCTTAGGCCAGCCTACCAAAGTATTTTTGTATTTTGAATCTTCAGAAGGTCCGATAAATGCTTTGTCGGGTAATTTGCTTTTGACTCCCGGCTTCTTTGACAAAGTAAGAATTGTTGAGGAAAATTCAGTCGTAGGCTTGTGGGTAAAAAAACCTAGCTTAAAGGACAATAAGATTTCTTTTTCGGCGGTTATGCCGGGAGGAGTTGGCGAGGGTTCGTTGTTTACTTTAGAATTGACTCCAAAAGTTTTAGGCAATACTGAGGTTTTTGCTGAATCGATGAAAGGCTTTTTAAATGACGGGGAAGGCACGATTTTAAGTATGCCTAATTCTAAAATTGAGCTTTCGGTAAATGAAGGAGCGGTGAGTGCGAAAGAAGAGGTAAAGGAAAATTTAGACCAAATTCCACCAAAGAGTTTTGTTATCCGTACCGCTCGCGATCCAAAAATTTTAAACAATCAATGGTTTGCAGTTTTTTTAACTACAGATTTGGAAAGCGGTATAAGTAAATACGAAGTAGCAGAGGTAAAGGGTTCGCAAATTAAGCCTGAGGATTGGATTACACAAGAAAGCCCCTATGTTTTAAAGGATCAAACAAGAAAATCTCGTTTGCTTGTTCGTGCATACGATAATTCCGGTAATTTTACTGAGTCCGTACTTGAATCTAAAACAACACACAATAGTTTCTCAAAGTATTATTTTTATGTTATAATTTTACTGATAATCGTGTCCTCCGTTCTTGTTTACAAGAGAAAACAAAATGTTAAAAAAAAGTAAATACATAGTTTTATTTTCCTTAAGCCTAGGTCTTTTTTGGCTATTTGGTATTTCTGCTTATAAAGTTTCTGCAGCGACTTTGTCTGTATCCCCAGCTTCCGGTACTTTTACAGTCGGAAGTACTTTTGACGTTTCTGTTTATTTAAATACTGAAAACCAGTCGGTAAATGCAATAAATACCGCATTAAGTTTTCCACCTGACAAATTACAGCTCGTTTCTCCTTCGACTGGTAAGTCTGTAATTGGTGTGTGGACGGCGCAGCCTAGCGTGAATAATCAGGCTGGTAAAGTTGTCTTAGAGGGGGGCGTGCCCGGAGGAATTAAGGCAGGAAATGGTTTGGTGACAACATTAACTTTTAGAGTAAAGTCGGTTGGTACTGCGACTTTGAGGTTTCTAGACGACTCCAAGGTGTTGTTGCATGATGGTAAAGGGACGGATGTTTTATCTAATACCTCAAGTGGTATATATCAGTTAGTTTTGCCGCCTCCGGCTGGTCCAATTGTAGTTTCTCAAACTCATCCTGACCAGACGTTATGGTATTCTGGCAAAACTGTTGCGCTGTCTTGGAGTGCTGAAGAAAAAGTTTCCGGGTATAGCTATGAAATTAGCCAAGACCCTGCAGGCATCCCTGATGACACTCAAGACAGTGATAAAAATTCCGTAACTTACAGAAATATTTCAGACGGAATTTATTATTTTCATATAAAGGCATTAAACGGAGGCAGTTGGGGTGGTACTACGCATTTTGCAATAAAGATTGACGCAGATCCGCCGGCGGATTTTCCTTTAAAAGTAATTCCTTCTGCTAGAACTGTTAGAAAACAGCCAATTTTTGAATTTCAAACAACAGATAAAAGTTCTGGAATTAATCATTATGAGCTTAAGCTAATAAATTTGAAAGAGGGACCTGGACAGGCGTTGTTTATTGAAACTGTTAGTCCTTATGTGCCGCAAGAGCTTGATCCCGGTGAGTATCTGGTTGTTGTAAGAGTTTATGATAATGCAGGTAACATTCGGGAGGTAAGCCAAAAACTGGAAGTTATTACCTCGACCTTCCAGATTATTGGGACTCAAGGTTTGTACTTTGGCGATAAAATTTTTATAAAATGGGGATGGTTTTGGTTAGGGGCTCTAATTCTTTTGCTAGTTCTAATATTTTTTGCTAGGAGGATAAGGAGCTTGCATGAGGACGTGGAGCAAAAAAGGATCGACAAGCATTTGCCTGAGCATCTGAGAAAGCAATTAGATGACTTAAAAAAGTATAAGGCAAAGTTTGGTACTTTGGTACTTTTGGGGATAATATTTTCAGTCTCATTTTTTAGTTTCTATAGTCGGGCAAATGCTGCGGATTCTTTGTCAACGCCGATCGTAAGTATTTTGTCTAAGGAATTATCAAACAAGGAAATATTTTATATAGGAGGCCGCGTTGATATCTCCGAAACTCTGGTTAATATATTTTTACAAAACTTAGAGACCCAGGAAACTTTTACGTTCATAGCAAAGCCAGATAAATTCGGCGAGTGGTTTTACAGGCATGAGGCTTTTTTACCCAGTGGAAATTATGTTGTATGGGTGCAGGGTAAGCTAGAGTCAGCTGAAAGCGCTCCCAGTGGCCAGGTGGGTGTGCTTGTAAAAAAACAGGCTTTCCAAATAGCCGGTTCGAGGTTTAGTTATGAGTTTATATACTTGCTTTGTTTGATAGCGCTTATAGCTTTTGTTTCTATTCTGTTAGCTTATATTTATTATCATTCCAGGAAATTAAAACAGAAGAAGATTTTGCTGGACGGAGAAGCCAGTAGAGCTGAAGAATCAATTAAAAGGGGTTTTGCTGTTTTAAAGCGTGATATTCAGGCAGAATTAGAGGCTATTAAGGAGAATGCGGGTAAAAATAATAGAAACGCCAGATTAAGAGAAGTTCAGCTGTTGGCAGACTTAGAGGAAATTGAGAGCAGGTTGGAATCTGAGATTTGGGAAATGGAAGATAACATTAAGTCAATTTAAAAATGTTTAGCCTTTATATCATACTCTAATTGTTATGAAGGTGATGAAAGCTAGTTTTTTTAACTGAAAAACAAAATCCCGCTTATGCGGGATTTTGTTAT
>CAZGAF010000044.1:0-6760 GCA_964523855.1 uncultured Candidatus Saccharibacteria bacterium
TTCCTTTCGTCTGGGGGTCGATTTCCGGGTAGTAGGTTGTGGGATTGTGCCACACAATCTTATTTGCCCGGTCGTATTCGATAATCCTCGGCAGGCACCCTACCATGACCCCTATAAATAGAAAGCAGCCAATAATGAACCTCATGTGGTCTCCTTGTAGTTGTTGTTCGCAATAAGCCGTTTTTTGGCTTATTTACAAGGTAATTTTCTTATAAAAATGCATTTCGGTCAAGACTTATACTCTTGACACAAGGTCTGTTTTGTGCTTAATTAGTACATTTTAAGTAAATGTAATTTAAAAACCTAAATATGTTAAAATAAAGTAGCCCAGTAAACTTAAGGCTATTTTTATTTTGGAAAATATGGAAAAAAATTTTTGGCATGGACTTTCTGAAAATGAGGTCATAAGACTTTTAAGTACCGACTTAAAAACCGGTCTTTCCGAAGCAGAGGCCGCTTTTAGACTTGGTAAGTATGGAAAAAACCAGATTGAGTCTAAAAAGAAAATCTCTCCTTGGGAAATTTTCTTTTCTCAGTTTAAAAATTTGTTAGTTTTAATTTTAATAGCCGCAGCCTTCTTATCGGGTTTCTTGGGGCATGTTTGGGAAGCGGTTGCTGTAGGTGTAATTGTTATATTTTCTGCGGTGATGGGATTTTTCCAGGAATACAGAGCACAGTTGTCTTTAAAAGCTTTGGAAAAGTTAGCTGTGCCAAAAAGTTTGGTTTTAAGAGGTGGTAAAGTTTTAGAAATTTCTTCGGTGGAGTTGGTGCCGGGTGATATTGCTGTGTTGTCTGCCGGCAGCCGTGTGAATGCCGACATAAGACTTGCAGAAAGCTATAATTTACAAATTGAAGAAGCGGCTTTGACAGGTGAATCTTTTCCGTCGGAAAAAAAACCTTCAGCGATTTTGTCTGCTGATGCTGCTTTGGGTGACAGAATAAACATGGCTTATGCCGGTACGACTATTACTTACGGCAGAGGAGTTGGAGTAGTGGTAGAAACTGGTATGCAAACGGAGATTGGAAAAATTGCCAAACTTTTAAGTGAGGTGGTAGACGAACCTACTCCTTTGCAAGTTAATTTGGATGCTTTAGCAAAAAAGCTTGGAGTTATAGCTCTAGCCGTGGTGTTAATGATAGTAATTTTAGGAATACTCAGGCAGCAGTCGCTGGTGCAAATGCTTTTGTTTGGGGTTTCGTTGGCAGTAGCGGTCGTGCCTGAAGCTTTGCCGGCTGTGGTGACGGTTTCTTTAGCTTTGGGGGCCAGTCGTATGGCCAAAAGAAATGCGCTTGTTAAGAGTATGCCGGTGGTGGAGTCTTTGGGTTGTACGTCGGTTATATGCACGGACAAAACTGGAACTTTAACCAAAGATGAAATGACAGTCGAAGCCGCAGAGACTCCACAAAATAGCTATGCCTTTACTGGTAGCGGATACGAGCCGGCGGGTAAAATTTTGCAAAATCAAAAAGAAGTAAAGGAACCTAAAGAAGATTTACAAAAACTTCTTTTGGCTGGTGTGCTTTGTAACGACGCCGAGCTTTATGATGAAAATGAGACTTGGGTCGTGAGAGGAGACGCTACGGAGGGCGCTTTGTTGGTAGCGGGGCTTAAAGCTGGTGTTGCTAAAGAAGTTGTGGGTGCGGAATACGAGAGGTCGGAAGAAATACCGTTTTCTTCGGAAAAAAAATACATGGCCACAATGCATGAAACGGCTGGTAAAAGCGTGGTGTTTGTTAAAGGTGCTTTGGAAGTGGTTTTAAACATGACCGGCCAGATATTAAAAGAAAATAAGGTTGAGAATTTGTCTGAAGCTGAAAAGCAGAAAATTATAAAGTTAGCAGAAAAGTATTCTCAAAACGGCAAGAGAGTAATAGCTTTGGCACAGAATCATAGTTTGAAGGACTTGAAAAAAGATCCTTCCGAACTAGTCTTTTTAGGTTTTGTTGCTATGGCAGACGCACTTAGACCCGAAGCAAAACAGGCTGTTGAGACTTGTAAAAAGGCAGGAATAAAAACGGTAATGATAACTGGTGATCATCCGGCAACTGCGAGTTCTATAGCCAGGAATTTGGGTATTTTGGGTGAGGGGGAGAGTGGGGTTGTTTTGGGTAAAGATATTGATGCGATGTCGGAAGAAGATTTTAATACCCAAATCATAAAGACTTCGGTTTATGCGCGCGTTTCTCCGGAACATAAACTTATGATTGTAAAAGCTTTACAAGCTAAAGGTTTGGTTGTTGCTATGACCGGCGACGGTGTAAACGATGCGCCTGCTTTAAGAAAAGCAGATATAGGTGTTGCTATGGGTATAAAGGGTACGGACGTTTCTAAAGAAGCTGCCAACATGACTTTGTTAGATGATAATTTTGCTTCTATAGTTTCTGCGGTGGAAGAAGGTAGGATAATTTTTGAAAATATAAAAAAATATTTAATTTATTTGTTGTCAGCCCATGTGGGTGAAGTTGTGCTTATAGCCGGCAGTGTGGCTTTTGGTTTGCCATTGCCTTTAACTTCCGTGCAAATTTTATACGTTAACCTTGCGTGTGATGGGCCGCCAGCACTAGCTCTGGCTGGGGAAAAGGGCAGTAGCGATCAAATGCAGAGGATGCCTCGGGATCCAAAAGTTGGAGTTTTTACCAAGCGCACCGTGAGTTTAATGCTTGTAGCTGCGTTTTGGACGACTATTTTAAATATATTTGTTTTTGCTTATTTTTATAAAACCTACCATAGTTTAAGTTTGGCCGGTACGGCAACTTTTGTTTCCTTAGTGCTTATTCAAATGTTTAAAGCCTATTCGGTTAAAAATGACCGTGCGCCGTTTTATAAAAATATGTTATCGAACACTTGGTTAAACCTTTCAGTTTTAATACAGATACCGCTTTTGTGGGTTTTGACGAAGTCGCCGGTAATGCAAAAAATATTTTCTACAGTTGCTTTAAGTTCCAGGTCGTGGATATTACTCATTTTAATTTCTATTTGTATTTTGCCGGTCATGGAGTTGGCCAAGTTAGTCTTAAATAAAAAACGAGTTGAATAATATAAAAAATCCCTTCGAAACTTGGAAGGGATTTTTTATTGATGATTTATTATAAAATTTTTGTTATAATGTCTTAGCTCTAGTGTCCGTCTCCTTTTATGAGGCGTGACAACTTGAAAACTGAAACGAGGAAGCTGGTTCATGTTACTTTGAGTCAGCGCCTCATGGACGAACTAACTAGGCTGGGTGCTTATGAAAGCAAGCCGGCTGCTAAAATGGCAGCGTACTTGCTTGAGTGCATCTTACCTATAGCCCATGCAGAGACAACTTATAGGCTTATTCCGTCCAAGTTTGACCAAGATTCCGCAACTTGCAGTTTGCAGCCAGCATTAACAATGTCGGAAAAGGAACTCCTTCAAAGTTATGCTAGGGAAGGCGGTGTTTCCGGTTCGGAACAACTTTGTCAGGTGTGGTGGCTTGGCGTAGGGGGGTACGAAAAGTACCAAAGAGTGGGCTTAGTGCTCAGAAGGGAGGAGTTTATTCGCCGGATTACTGAAGATATAAAGGCCCGGCGCGAGGAGCTTTTGCAAACCTAAGGTTTAAATCTTAGGGTTTTTATTTGGGGCAGATTTTGGGTATAATTAAGTATATTGACAGCAACTAGCGTATTAAGAATTAGTAAAAGGTTATAAATAAGCATGCACGAGTTAATTAAAAGAGTTGAAAATCTTTTAAGTGAAATAACAGATTTAATATCACATTTAAATTTGCCTCAAAAAGAGCAGAGGATTTTAGAATTGGAAGATAAAATGCAAGCGGCTGGTTTTTGGTCCGACAATCAGGCTGCTCAAAAAATTGTTCAAGAACACAGCCAGTTAAAAAAGTTTTACGATTTCTGGCAAAAACTCGAGGCTGACAGTAAATACATTTTGGAAATAATGAAGTCGGAAAACGACAAAGTAAAAGAGACGGAAGCAGACAGGGAAATGTATTTACAGGAACTTGAAAAACTGGAAAGAAGTTACAAACAAAATAGGCTGGTGGCCTTGCTTTCTAAAAAGTACGACGACCATAACGCAATTTTTTCGGTACATTCAGGTGCGGGTGGGGTAGATGCTCAAGATTGGGCCGAGATGTTGCTTAGAATGTTTTTGAGATTTGCCGATAAAAAAGGTTTTGCAACAGAAATTTTGGAATTAAACAAGGGTCCGGAAGGGGGAGTAAAATCGGCAGTGGTTTCTGCGAGGGGGCCTTTTGCCTACGGTTTTTTAAAAAGCGAGGCAGGGGTACATAGGTTGGTGAGACTTAGTCCTTTTAATCCGGCTCATACGCGCGAAACATCTTTCGCCTTAATGGAAATATTGCCTGAGCTGGAAGAGCAAGAAGAGCTTAAAATTGACCCGAAAGATTTAAAAATTGAAGCAAACACTGCGTCTGGTCACGGTGGTCAAAGCGTTAACACAACGTATTCTGCCATCCGTATAACGCACATTCCAACGGGAATAAAGGTTTCGATTCAAAACGAAAGATCTCAGCATCAGAACCGTGAGCTGGCTATGAAAATTCTTATGTCAAAGCTAAAAGCCTTGGAAGAAGAAAAATTGCAAAAAGAAAAGTTGGAGCTTCGTGGAGAGTTTAAAAGCGCTGAATGGGGTAACCAGATAAGGTCGTATGTTATTCATCCGTATAAGTTAGTTAAGGATCACAGAACGGCTTACGAATCTACTAATCCTGACGATATTTTAGACGGTAATTTAGACGAATTTGTTGAAAAATACTTAGAAACTATCGCTTCGAAATAAAAAGTTTGGTATAATGAGTTTACAACTTAATGATTATTAATGTCTTAAATCTAAGCGGTTTTATTACCAAAGGTTGTATTGAGTGTGAGATATGATAAAGTTCGAAAACGTAAGTAAAAATTATAATAAGCATTCGCCAGCTTTAAAAGAAATAAATTTAGAAATTCACCACGGTGAGTTTATTTCGTTAGTGGGCAGAAGTGGTGCCGGTAAGTCTACTCTACTTAAACTTATTATTGGAGAAGAAGAAATAGATGGCGGCAGGATTTTAATCGACGATATAGATATTTCTCAAGTGAGGAAATCAGACTTGCCATATTTAAGAAGAAAAATCGGGGTGGTTTTTCAGGATATGAAACTTTTGCCAAAACGCACGGCTTTTGAAAATATTGCTTTTGCTATGGAAGTTTGTGGACATACAGTACAAGGTATAAAGCGCGAAGTGCCTAAAATTTTAGAACTTGTAGGTTTGGCCCATAAAAAAAACAGTTTTCCAGACGAAATGTCAGGTGGAGAAAAGCAAAGAGTGGCTATAGCTCGCGCTTTGTCACATAGACCTGTTTTACTTTTGGCGGACGAGCCGACCGGTAACTTAGACGAGGTGAATGCCGGCGAAGTTTTGGATTTGCTTATAAAGATAAATAATTTAGGTACAACCGTTATGCTGGCGACTCATGCGGCAGATTTGGTTAATAAAATAAAAAAGCGCGTTATAACTATCGAGAACGGTAAGATTACTTTGGAGCAGGAAAAGGGACACTATAAACTTTAGTCACAACTGACCGGTAACGAGTGACGGACAGCAAAAGCCTCTTACGTGTAACTTGTAACCAATTGCTATAAATTATGTTTGATACAATTTCATTTTTTAGAATAGTTAAAACCGGCTTTATAAATTTTTGGCGAAATTTATCTTTGTCGGCTGCTGCAACCATGGTTATGACCATAACTTTGGTCATATTTTCTGTTTTATTTTTACTTTTTGGTTTAACGTCGAATGCTTTAGATGCAGTAGAGAGTCGAATTGACATAAGCGTGTATTTTAAAAATGGATTGGGTGAAGATAAAATAAAAACTATTCAGGCCGACCTAGAAAATAACAGCAAAGTAGAGAGTGTAAAATACACTTCTGCCTCTAAAGCTTTGGAGGAGTTTAAAAAGAAACACGAAAACGACCCGCTCATTCAACAGTCTTTAAACGAACTAACCGAAAATCCTTTGCCGGCGACCATAAACGTAAAAGCAAAAAATTTAGAAGACTACCCGTCTATAGATAATTTTTTGAACGATGCAAAATACAGAGACTTTATAGAAAGCAAGAGTTATGGTGATGACCAGACTAAGTTAGCGATTGAACGTTTAAACAAAATTTTAAATTTCATTATTACTTTTGGTATTGGGCTTATTACAGTTTTTGCGTTAATCGCCGTTTTGGTAATTTTTAATACTATTACTTTAACTATTTTTAATAGACGAGAAGAAGTAGAAATAATGCGTTTAGTGGGTGCAACTAACTGGTATATTCGAGGACCTTTTTTGGTGGAAAGTGTTTTGTACGGACTGTTTGCAACTTTTATAACAGGGTTACTTATGTTGCCGATTTTTAGCAACTTTTTACCAAAAATAGCTTTGTTTGTTAACCCGCAGGTTTCTGTTTTTAATCAAAACGTTTTTAATTTTTGGTATCTCTTACTTATGCTTTTGTTGGTAGGCTGCGCGTTATCGGTGATTTCAACTCTTTTAGCTATAAGAAGGTATTTGAGGATATAGTAAGTAAGTAGTAAGTAGTAAGTAGTAAGTAGCTGGCCCAGTCTCAGGCTACAGACTACCCCCTACAATCTACAAGCTAGCGCCTTATCCACTTGCAAAAAATTTAGTCTTAAGTATAATAAAAAAGAGCCCTAAAATAGTTGCTAGTATCTTGTGAAGTTAGTAAGTTTTAAGGGCAAGGCTCTCGCGCAAAACGCGGGTTTTTTTATT
>CAZGAF010000045.1:0-1746 GCA_964523855.1 uncultured Candidatus Saccharibacteria bacterium
CGGGTTTGCTGTAAACCCCGAGGTTTATTTTGCCTATAATGCTGATGATGGTCAGCAAAAGCACCGCTTGCTGGATTTCCAGATAAATCTTTCTGGCACTTCCGGAAATATCGCACATGCTCTCTCATCTTTGAATCAAAAATCAACCCTCCTGGGGTTTGTTGGGGCTAATGGAGAACTAGAGGACCATCTAATAAAAGGTCTAAAACCGAAAGGTTTTAAATTTATTAGATTACCTGTATTGGAAAGAACCAGTCTTGCTTTTGTGCCTAATAATGGCTTGTCTTCTGATGTGGTTGGTAGACGGGGTGTTTTTATTCCGTCCCTAGCTTCTTGTGTGATTGAAAAAATTCAATCTCTAAAAGAAAACAGCTGGCGCATCTTAACGGGTATATTGCCGGCGGAGGTTGAGTTAGGTGTAAATTTTTTTGGAACCCAAAAATCTGTAAACATTCTTACACCTAATCGTTCTCTCTGTAAAGATGGAGATAACTTAAATAGATTACTCAATAGAACTCAGATACTGGTTTCTAATCTAGATGAGCACTGCGACATGATGGATTCGCTGAATCTAGCGGAGATATCAAAAATACACAAGCATGGCCCAAAGCTGGTTATTGTAACGGATGAGGAACGTGGTGGATTTTTTTCTCTCAGGGGTCAGACAGGCAGGTTCCATGCAAAAGCCTTTCCGGGCGAGTCATATCCCACCGGTGCGGGTGATTGGTTTTTGTCTGGTTTGGTTGCTTGGTGTAGAGAAATGAGTATCACGCCGGAAAATATTTCACTTGAGGCATTGAATGATGCTATCGAATTTGCGACAACGGTTGCGGGGAAAAAAGTACTGATGCCTGGTGGAACTAGGGGACCATTGAGAAGTGATATTTAATTATATTAATAGGGTTATAGGCTCACTGTGACAACAGTGAGCCTACTTTATTTTTGAAGAAATTTTTTTTAAAGTATTTTCCTTGCCAACCAAGTGTACTTTAAAATTTTTAAACTCTCTGCTTATTTCTAAGTTTTCTCTCTTCTTGTCATTTATAAAATGTACATCGCCAAGGATTTTATTTTTTCTCAGAAAAAGTAGTTTACTTTCTTTTACTATAAATATATTTTCCGGTTTGAAGTATTTTTCAAGGGTAGATTTTTTAATTTTTAGTTTTTGAAATTCAGATTTGTCGCTTAAGGTGAGAAGCAATAGGTTGTGTTCTTGCTTGTTTAAAGTTTCTAATAATCTAAAAGTTTCTTTTTTTACATATCGTGGTGAGAACAATCCCTCAAGATTTTTTATCACTTTTTTTAAATTAATTGATTTTTTTTCATTAATTGCTTCCACATATTTTTTAAAGCTGAAATCATCAGTCATTTTTTCGTAGGTGTCACGTATCACATGCTCAGGAACCCCTTCTGTTTTTATGGTTTTTATTATATCCGCTATAAATTTTTTTGTAT
Source organism: uncultured Candidatus Saccharibacteria bacterium (assembly GCA_964523855.1). Classification (GTDB taxonomy): domain Bacteria; phylum Patescibacteriota; class Doudnabacteria; order UBA920; family UBA920; genus JAEUSF01. Next base: position 1,456 of record CAZGAF010000045.1, read on the forward strand.
TAAATAGAGTGTCGTCAAAATCAAAGATAATGGTCGCCATACAAAGACTTTAGCATAGTAGGATGTGCTCGTCACCTGTGGGGTTTGCCTTTCCTTGGGTTTTGTGGTAATCTCTCCCCATATGGCAGGAAATATAGTTAAATCTTTAAAGTTGACCAACGTGGACGTCGAGGCTCGCAAGAAGCTTGATTTCAAGGCGGGAGACAGTGTGAAGGTGTGGGCGAAAATCGCCGAAGAAAAGGCTCCAACCAAAAAAGGTGAAAAGCCTACTATCAAATACCGATCTCAGGC
>CAZGAF010000045.1:1756-5521 GCA_964523855.1 uncultured Candidatus Saccharibacteria bacterium
CGTAGTCATGGCACCGAGCCAGGTGCGACATTTACTGTACGTCGTGTGGCTTCTGGGGTAGGGGTGGAAAGAATTTTCCCTCTATACTCACCGCTTGTAGAGAAGATCGAGGTAACCAAGCGAGCAAAGGCACGACGAGCAAAGCTCTTTTATGTTCGCACAAAAGCAGTAAAGGATGTGCGCAAGAAACTTCGCTCAGTCGCAGTAGACGAATCAAAGAAAAACGAAGATACTCAAGAATAAAACTAACCCCGACCTTATGTCGGGGTTTTAGTTTGAAAAATATTTAAAATGTATTATACTCCGTGTGTTGAATGCGCAGGTGGCGAAACCGAAGGTAAATAAAGCGACGTACTACCTGAAGGTGAAAGCATAGGCGTGAGGGTGTTTATAATCGAATATTATGCGCAGGTGGCGAAACTGGTAGACGTACTACCTTGAGGTGGTAGCGGGAGCAATCCCATGGAGGTTCAAGTCCTCTCCTGCGCACTACAAACAACTGAGGCGGACCATGTGTCCGCCGATTTTGTTTGTTGCTCGGGAGTGGGGTTGAAAGCATTTTAGTTCTTAAAAGTCTATAGCAAGGTGGTATAATGAGTTTACAACTCAATAATTAGTAGCCTAAACCTTTAGGAATAGAGGCATGGCGAATGTTAGTCACGTAATGCATAAAGAACCCATCATGGGGTTGCATTACGTGCCGTATCTGGAAACGGATACGAGAGGCTTCGGTCTCTACCTGTGGTGGGCTTTTTGCGTCTCATCTCTAGGATTTATCAGTAAGCAAACCCTAACACTACATGAAAAAACAAAACACTATCTTAATAGCAGTTCTAACTATTTTCCTTCTTCCTTCGTTTGCTCTAGCTTCTTGGTGGAACCCTTTTTCTTGGTTTAAAAAGAAGCCAGTTGCTCCAGTTGAGCAAACTGTAATTAAAGAGGAAAAACAGAATACAATTTCCCAAGATATTAAAGAACCTGAAAAGAAAAATGTAACTGTGCCAAAGAAAAAAACTGAACCTATGAAAGAGACTAAAGATAATAATCAGAAAATCCAGCGAAATCCGAAACCACTTTATCTATATTAAATGTGAACGTGGAATCTACAGAAACTTCCGCTTACATCAGTTGGCAAACAAATATACCAGCAGAGTCTAAAATATTACTGAATGGAGAAGTATTTTTTTCTAAAAACAATGTCAGCACTCTTCACTATATAGAAATTAAGTTAGGTAGCGGTAAATCATACACTGGAACAATAACAGCTCTTGCAAATAATCTTTGGGTAAATAAAGAAATTACCTTTAGTACCAAGCAAACTCCTCCGCCTGCCCCTGTTCCTCTTCAGATCACCATAGGTAACAAAAACTGTACACACAACTCTTGTAAAGTTGAATGGCAAACAAATTATCCTTCTACCAGCTCAATAACTATTACCAAAGTTGGTCAAACGAATGTATCTTGGCCATTTGAATCAGAAAATAATGGTGGCACTGGTCATTGGAAAACACTAAATAATTTAAACTCTGACACACAATACTTTTTCACCATAACAAGTGTTTCAAATTCAGAATCAGCCCAAACACAAGGTAGTTTTTTTACAAAAATAGAGGAAATCCCTTGTAAATTGCCTATGGCATGTCCTTAATACTAAACTGTGGATAACTTAACTTGCGTACTTATACGTTTCGTATATACTTATTTGTAGGACGATCTGTTTTTTTAAAAATCAATTCATGCAAAACGGTTTTCTTTCGAAGATTATAGATCTTCCTTTACTGGAAGATCTGACCCCTCTTTTATATAGAGTGGAACTTGCCACCCGCACGGGGAAGACAGACGTCTCAACGTGCAGAAGCAGGAACTGAGCCTTGTACAATACGATGTTCAAGAACTATTTAAATTTCATTTAAATAAAAAAAAGCTTGATGTCTTAAGTATAAATCTGCTCTCAATGACACCCCTTTAACTGTCACGGTTATCGGTTGTTTACCGGAAGGTTTTTTTATCGAAATGATAACCGTGATGGTTTCTAGGGTGTCTGCCCAAATTATAATCATTATTAATCGTCCCTTTAATTTAAAAAGACACATCATACACATATGAAAAACCCTTTAAACTTTAGTGCTGAGTTGGGCCTTCCGTATCAAAGGGCGATTACCTCAAGCAATGAGACTCCTAAAGATTGTACGAATAATCTTGCAGATTGTTCGCATAATCATGGATCTTTTGCGGTAGTCGTCCTTTAGTCGTTATGTATACTTTCCCTGAATTAATTAAAAAAATAAGAGAAGAAACTGGTCTAACACAGGCAGAATTTGCCAAGTCTCTTGATGTGTCTACTGTTCTAATTGCTATGGTAGAAACTGGTCAAAAAGAAGTTTCTAAGAACTTACTAATTAAATTAGCTCAAAAAATGAAAGTTCATCCCGCTTCTATAACCCCTTTTCTTTTTATCAGTAAAGACGCCCCAGTAGAACAAACATCAGAAATAGAACGTATGCTTGTGAGATGGGGGGAAAAGATGCAAACACATTTAATTAAAGATAGGGCAAAAACTTTCAAATAAAGATGTTAAATAACAGAAGGTATCCAAAACTATACATACAAAGTAAAAACGAGCTGGCCAAACATATTAGTCACGCAGATTTTTCCAAAGACAAAGCCCTAGAGTTAATCAATAATGTAATAGAGAATTACGATAAATATTGGAAAGATAGTAAATCATCTCAGCCTTTAAAGAATAAATATGTGAGAAATGCAAAAGGGAAGCCTCTAGGTTATCTCTTAAGTAAGATTAGTAAAAGAGTCCTTGCTCCGCACGATAAAATGTTACCAAATTTTATTTTTGGGAGTATTTCAAACAGGAATCATAAAAAAGCTGGAGAACATTTGCTAGGAGAAAAAAGAAAGAGAGTTCTATTAAAAATGGATATACAAGGGTTCTTTGAAAAAATTAATGAAAATAGGGTTTTTTATCTTTTCCAGAATAAGTTTATGTGTAGTAAAAAAGCATCAAAACTATTATCAAGCATTTGTTGTGTACCATTGGGTCCAAAAGAAAAACCATCCTTAACTAAAAGCATAGGTAGAGGATTCGCTACTTCTCCTAGACTTGCTGTTTGGTGCAATTTGGATACTTTTGTTAAATTGGACCGGCTTGTTAGAAAAAGATTGAATGGTAGAGACCCAAGAATCTCTATTTATGTAGATGATATTGGAGTAACTGCAAGTAGGATTTCAGAAGAAGAAATGTGGGAATTATCGACTGAAATTGAAAAGTTGTTAAATTCTGATAAAAATCAAAAACTCCCTATAAATCAAAATAAGACAAACGTTGCGTCTCATGTAAAAGGTATGGAAATTTTAGGTGTAAAATTGAATCGAAACAGTTTATCCATAGGAACAAAAACAAAAGCAAAAAGAGATAAGTTGAAACTCAAAATGAAACAAAGTTTATCTTCAAAGGAAAGGACTGAAGTTCGCAGTCAATATAAATCACTTAATTTTTATAAAAAGTATATAGAAGAACAGCCGTAATATTGATAATGCTAGATTATATTGAACAATGGAATAGATTAAAAAAATACCACCAAAAAGTTCTACAAATAGAATCGTACGAACAGAGCTGTGGCAGTGATGAGTGTTTAGAGGAAATGTATCTATTCTTTGAAAATTGTTTAAAGCTAAGAGATTGGCTAAGAAATTCTTCTCATGTTGGTCAAGATACACAAAGAAGGGTTATTAAACTGTTTGAGGAAGATA
>CAZGAF010000045.1:5531-5956 GCA_964523855.1 uncultured Candidatus Saccharibacteria bacterium
TGCGTGCGTTGGTCTGGCTAACAGAAGAAAACACCTAAAACCTGACAATAGAAAAAAGTATGGCGATTCAAGTGTAGTAAGCCATCTGATAACGGTTCAGGTGCCAGTAGTCCATGTTAGTAGAGTAGTAAAAAGTCAGCCTCCTTCATCTACTAAGGCAAAGTACAATTGGGGTCTTAAATCTGGAGGAGAAGAATTTGAACTTATTAACCTCGCAAAGATATGTATGAAAAAACTGGAACAATTCATGTTAGAAAATAAATTGATAGTAAGTTAAATATATATTTAGGTAGTGTGGGGTAAGTTTTATCTTCTCCATTCATCCACAATTGGGAACCAAGTTCTATCAGGATTGTTGATAAAAGCGGTTCTAACGTCATATAATAAAGAGCACTACAAACAACTGAGGCGGACCATGTGTCCGC
>CAZGAF010000046.1:0-324 GCA_964523855.1 uncultured Candidatus Saccharibacteria bacterium
CGATTATTATTTAATTTAATCATTAAATTTGGTGGCAGAAGTTAGTTATTACCCTTTTAAAAAAATAACCCCCTTGGAAATTTTATGAAGTTTAAGTATAATTATTAATCCGCCAGATGTCCTTTTGGGACAAATACAAACTGCCGGATTCGCTCTTTTAAGGAGGAGCATGTTTACAGACGAGGAGATAATTCTGGCGGTAGATAACTTGGATTTTTGTGTTACAGAAGAACTCCTGCACCGCTTCGAACGCTACATATACGCGGTTAAGGCACACGCCCTGCTCGACCGCTCTGGTCCTGGGATTATAGGATATCTCAAAAA
>CAZGAF010000046.1:334-2018 GCA_964523855.1 uncultured Candidatus Saccharibacteria bacterium
GGATAGACGCAAAACTCCACGACACTCCAAAAGCTGCATACCAACGCGCAAACGCCTTCGCCACCCACGGCGTGGACATTTTGTCCGTACACGCCTCCGGCGGCGTTAAAATGATGACCGCCGCAAAAAATGGTTTCCCCGATAGGAAAGTTTGGGGCGTGACCGCCCTCACTTCATTGGATAACGGGGAGGTAACGGAAATTTACAACCGCGAAACTGCCAGCGAGCTCGTGGAAACACTTGCTCATCTTGTTGTAACCGCAGGCTTGGACGGCCTGGTGTGTTCGGGCGAAGAAGCTGGGTCCATATGGACACGGCCGAAGTTCGCAGGTTTGGAAATTGTGTGCCCGGGCGTCCGCTCGGACGGTGTTAGCCGCGGCTCACAAAAGCGGGTAGTAACCCCCGCACAAGCCCTTATGAACGGGGCAAACTACATTGTGGTCGACAGCCAAATTTCGGGTGCGAATGACCCAATGACCGCATTTGAAAAACTAGTGGAAGAGATTTCAGGAGGAAGGTAATGCATTATCCACCCGACGTTTTAAGAATGGACCGGGAAGAGATTGAAACCTTAACGGCCCACAGCTTTCCGGTGAATACGGGACTAACCCCAGAGGTCGTTCTCCACATTTTCAAAGTGTTGGGAGCCCTTCAGGTTAACAACAACAACCCGAATGCTCCGCACTACAGGCTGACTTCGGGCTTGTGTAGCAATACGTACCTTAACTGCTCCAAAGTGCTCTGTTACCCTGGGCTATGCATGCTGTTCGGCACACTGCTCGGCCGGAAATACAGAAGCTACAGTCGAAACCTCATCAACTGGGTGGTTGGTTCCGACCACGCCGCCGCAACACTCTCGTTTGCCGTTGCTTCTTATTTAGGAGCACGGCACGACTTTACCCAAAAAACCGCCGACGGCGGACAGGAGTGGAAGCGCCACATAATCGAGCCCAACAAAACCGTCCTCCAAGTGGAGGACGTAATCAGCACCGCACAAACCATTTCGGCGGTGCGGCAAGGCATTAGTAACCGCTGCCCCGGCGCGAACTTCGACCCATTCATCCTGGCCCTCATAAACCGCACGGGCGGAGACGAAATTGCCGGAAGGTCAGTACTCCACTTGGCACGTGTCGAAGCAAAGACATGGTCCCCCGAAGATTGCCCTCTATGCCAAAAAGATTCGAAAAGGATATTGGATCCCAAGTCCGTCGTCTGGAACCCTTAAGCGCATTTTACTAAACAAGTTATGCGCTTTTTTATTTGGAGAAATAATTGTGGTAAAATTTATATATGAGTTTAAAAAACATTTCCAAAATAATGCTGTTTACATTGGTCTTTGCCTTAGTAAGTTTGTTATGCATGCAGCTAACCGAAAACCATATGCATAGCCACCACAAAAACCAAACATCCTCTTGCATAACACTCCACAGCTCATTTTTAAAAAGCACTTCCTGCAGCGAAAAAAGAACTTTCTTTAGCTTATCTTTTTTGTTTTTGTTCTTACCATTCTACATTCTCAAACCTACCGGAAGTATAAGAAAAGTTTTAAATTTAAATTTATTTTTACTTTATTTACTAATTTTTAGTTTAGTCAAAAAAAGGTTTTTAAGCTGGCTAAGTTTTTGCCAAATACAAAACGCTCCTCCAAGCGCATACTTTTTTGCTTACTAACTTTTAACTCAAC
>CAZGAF010000046.1:2028-5935 GCA_964523855.1 uncultured Candidatus Saccharibacteria bacterium
AAGGCTACGCACGTAATGAGGACGAGGCCAAATCATTGCATTGGTTCTATACAAGGTTCATCAGCAACAAGGCTAAGAGCAGTGCTAGCAAGAGGATGGAATAAAAAAGCCCCGGTTAAGGGGCTTTTAACTCAACTAAAATATGAATATGACACACTACATGCAACTCCTGGCGGAAAACCAGCCATGGAATTTGCTTTTGTTTATGGCAATACCGGTGGTTTTAGCCGAAACCGTTGCCGTAACAGAACTTTACATTTTGTTCACTAAAAACTTAACTGGTGTAGCACGACAAATAAATAAATGGGCTGGAATACTAATTGGCCTCTACTTTACCGGAGTATTTCTGTATTTATTTAAAACAGTCGTCATCCCACTCACCCAAGAAAACCTATGGCGAGGTCCGGCGGACGTTGTAGCCGTAAGCTTTTATTTGCTAGGCATAGTCCCCTTACTTGGTATAAGTTTGCTAGAGCTAAATTTAATTTTTGGAAATAGAAACCAAGAAGAAAAACTCAAAATTCATGCGAGCTTGGTAGCAGTGTTCCTAATTGTAGCTCACATTGCCATGATATTTGGCATGTTAAACCCCGAAGTTTTAGGTTTTAACAAAGCACCTGTTAAAACTGACCAACATATGGAAATGAGCATGTAAATATGCTACTCCAAAAAAACCATCCCTCTTTGGCGGGATGGTTTTTTGCTTATTTGATCAAATACTTAAACTTATGAGAGTACTATGCACAAGGAGGGCCGATCCCGAATTTTGTAGGCAAATACTTTCTGGCAACACTCATGTTTCTCTGCTTGTTCGTACACTGGACATATAAAATAAAACTCCAGAACTCGGAAAAAAAGAGGGCACTCGCCACCACGCCCAACGCAAATTTGAAGTTAATGGAACAGTCCATGCTGTATAGGGCTGTAAAAAATTGTGGGTGGAATGGCTCTGGCGTTTGCCGGGTGCGCTTTTTTAACGGCTAGTACCGTGCTGGGGTCATTAATTATCTTATCTGGCGCTGCACTATGCGGCGCGGCGATCCTCAACTACCAAAACAGCGACTTCTAAACCCTACGTCACTACGTATGGTTTTTTTATTTGACCCATTTTACATAAAATGGCACACTTTAAACGTCAGACTTTAAGGAAGGGGGGCTTATGCACCCACTGTTGGCAATGGTGGCCATGGCGCGATTGCGTACACCCACAAAACCACCGTCAGCTTCAAAAATACAAATTCCCTACACCGAACTCGTGTTTGGCGCAACTCTCACAGGCAACTTCTGGGCATTCCACTCACCCGCCAGGTGGGTAATTGCCTGGTTTATCCTCGCACTGTATTTTGCTGTGAAGGTGGCAAATGGAATGGAATACATACACCAAAACAGCTGGATCAACCTAGAAGGCGTGAGAAGGCTTTGCAATAAGCTAAAGACCCAGCTCGCACTATTCTCTCTCTGCTCGGGCTGCGGCTTAATAGCCTGGGCCGTAACCACAGCAGGAAGCAAACTAACGTCAACAATTCTTTGCGTTCTGGCGGCAGTGTTGGCGGTAATCGCGGTCCAGATCTACCGCAGCCGGCAACAACTCTAAACCAAAGCTCCATGAGCCAGGTTTTTTTTATTTTTAATTTATTTTATATTTATTACTGCTAATCTCATTTCAATAATACTTAAACGAGAAAGGAAGCTGTATGAAAAAATACATAAAGAAAATTATTTTATTTGTTGGCATCGTTGCATTAATTTTCAGCCTTAAACATAAAAATACACAAGCACAATACTATAATTATTATCCTAGCAATCAAACTACCGCCTATATGACCACATCAATGCAAAGTTCCAGCTATACATCTACCTATTCCTATAATTCCTATTCCAGTCCTACCTACTACAATTACAGCTACCCAGGTTATAACTCAAATTTCTATCCCAACCACAACTATACTCATCCTAGTTACAACAATTACTATCCAACCTATAACACCTACACCGAGCCAACTCAGTACAACAACCCCTATTACAACTCCTATTACCGGCGCGACTACAGCATCTGCAATTACGGCTCGTTTAATGTTTCGGGTTACTGGTACTGTTAAACTAAAAGCGGAATCAAATTGATTCCGCTTTTATATATTCTTATTTTACTTTTCCTAGCAACTGTTCTAAGGTTTGAACGTTTAAAGGTATAACCACCCAATAAGATGCCTGTGCGCCACTACCAACCCAAACAGTAAACGGCATACCCATATTGTTCCAAGCTGATCCAGCCCAATTTACACTACTCATACTGGGAGTTTTAGGTGCGCCGCCCGGACAATTTTTACCCACATTATGCGCGGGGTCCGTGTCATTTGGGTCTACAACATGATGCGCCGGGTCATTGTCTATTTGGCCTTCGCAGTTTATATACGAACCATTCCACATAGGATATCCGTTAGCGTCGTAAGTTATAGTGGAATTTCCCGGAGTTGTAGTACCTGCGCCACTACCCCAAATTTGGTTAAATAAATTTTGCGGAATGGCCGCCCAACCAAGAGTAGCTGTCATATTCGAATCCCAAGGATTACCCGGAGGAGTGGTGGTCGACGTAGGCGGAGTTGTGGTAGCGGTCGGAGGGGTGGTAGTTGGAGTGCTCGTAGCAGCATTCCAAGTTGTCGCCATAACAGGGGCTGTTAGGGGCGAAATATTTCCCAGCATATCTCGAGCCATCACATTGTACGAATACTGTGTTCCTGTCGTTAAACCCATGTCAAAATAGGTTAGCGCAGTCGTCGTCGCAATTTGGTTAGAATCTCTATAAATTGCGTAAGTGTCTATAGTGGGCAAAGAGGAAGTTGAAGTGGTGGAGTTATTACTCACCACCGCCGCATTCCAACTCAAATTAATCTGGCTCTCGCCTACCGGCGTGGCCGTAAAACCCGAAGGCGCCGAAACTACAAACGAGTCAGTCTCGGCCCTAACTTGAGAAGCAAAACCACCCAAAAATGTCACCGACGCCAAAGCTAAAACTAGCAGCGGCATAGAGACTTTTCTTAAAGCAGATATAAACATATTTTCTCCTTTCTTTTTAATTTTAAACGTAACAACAGTTTAACTATTAAAACTGAAAATAATTTGAAACCAGTTTACATGTTAAATGAAGGAAAACCTAAAAAACCTGTTTTATCTCGAACATCGGGCTTCTGGTTCTTCTCCTCGTTTTCCAACTCATACCGTTTAAATATTGCTTTTTTATAAAATTTCATATTTCTTTCCTTTCCCTATTTAATTTTATACTTTCACGACCTTAAACATAGTACATGAGTTGAATTAAACTTCTGTGAAGGGGGCTCACATAATATTTTCATAAGTTTTTAATATAATTAAATTACAATTAATTTTATTTTGTTAGGCATTTTAAAATGGCTCTTATGAAAATAATTATAGTTTCCAACCGTTTGCCGGTAAGCTTTAAAAGAAACACCAACGGCGATATTGAAAGCTCTTTTTCTCCAGGAGGTGTCGCCGTAGGTCTTAGTTCCTATATAGAACAACTAAAAAATGCCTCGCCTAATTTACAAGTTATTTGGCTCGGGTGGCCAGGAGCAGAGTTCAAAGACGACTTGGAAAAACAAACAGTAAAAAGCCAACTTTTAAAACAGGGTTTAGTGCCTGTTTTTTTAAGCGACGAAGAAATAAAAAAATTTTACTTAGGCTTTTCCAACTCTACTCTCTGGCCTCTTTTCCACTATTTCCCTCGCCTAACCGTTTACAAGCAAGAAGAATGGCAACAATACAAACAAGTCAACGAAAAATTTGCAGAGGAAATTAGCAAACTGGCCAACGAAGGCGACCGAATTTGGATACACGACTACCAACTCTTAACTTTGCCCCAAATTTTAAAAGAGAAACTTAAAAGCCAAGT
>CAZGAF010000047.1:0-1134 GCA_964523855.1 uncultured Candidatus Saccharibacteria bacterium
TCCCCAAAATACCCGGAATGAAAAGAATAGGTGCCTTAGAATTTTCCGAATCTTCGATTTTTACAGACATAACATTGCTGCTTGTAAAGTTGGTGCTAGGGTCGGCATACAAAAAAAGCACGTTGCCAGGATTCTGGTCCGTGCCGCCAAGTGCAAAAAAAGCTTGGCTACCAAAGCCAAAGCCTCCACAAGAGTTATAGTCTTCTTCTATAAAAATATTTTGTAATTTTTCCCCAGTCCCAAAGTTAACTGTTGTGGTGGTTGAAGTCGTGTCGAAAGAAAATGTAAATGGTGCAAAATTTTCCGTGGGAAGAGCGGAAAACTTTACTTTGCTGGCGGGGGTTGAAAAGTAATTCCTTCCCGAAATACTAGCTCTGGCATATAGCATGCATTCTCCATACGCGCCTTTTGTGTTAGAGTCAGTTTTTAAATACACGGTTATAGAGGAAAGTTTGCCTGCGCTGCCAAAGTTATTGCCGCCATTGCCAAGGTTTGGCCCTGTCCCGTCTAGAACTTGAGTCGCTTGTCTGTACCAATACTGGTCTTGAAATGTTCTGTTGGGCGGAGTGTTATCGAAAAGCGTTTTTGCTTTCGATTTAATCGGAATCAAAATAGATATCGCAACTATCCCTAATAATAGAATTTTTTTCATATATCGATTAGAAGCCTACGCCATTTCTGTACAAGTAAATAAGGATTAGCATTCCGCCTGAGTATAAAGCTGTAAGTGAGTAGATAAAGAATAAAAAATATCTAAAAAACTTTGCTGATTTGTTTTCGTATTTGTTAAAATAAAAAGCTAATACTGATCCAATTAGTAAAATTATGTAGGAGATAATTTGGAAAAACCAATATCTGTTGTAGTTAGTATTTGAAAAGTTCAATAGAAAATAATATATAACTAGAGATATAAATATCCAAATAATACTTTTTTTCATTTTTTTGTTTTAAATATAAGTTACTTTTAGCATAACACCACAAGGTGTTTTGTCAAAAAACTTTTCCACATAAACTAAAACCCGCTTGTGCGGGTTTTAGTTTTCGAGCGCCATTTTTTCGAATTCGTTAAGCATTTTTCCGAAGTGGACGTACTTATTTTTTATTACCTGGTGTCTTGCAAGCTCCGAGTATTCG
>CAZGAF010000047.1:1152-5833 GCA_964523855.1 uncultured Candidatus Saccharibacteria bacterium
TGTTCTTTAAGAGAAGCTACTAAAAATGCAAAGGTTTCTTGTTCTTTGGCGCTAATTTCATGGGAATTGGGTCGTATAGATGTTGTTAGTTCTTGGAGTTGGTCTTTATTTATGGCTAGATAAAACATTGGCAAATGTTCCATTTTAGCTCTTTGAAGTTGCCCAAAATTTACTTTGAGTCCATATTTTACATGGCCGCCTTCGCCTCTTAAAACTTTGCCCATAACACGTGCTCTTTTTTCATTTTGTTTGTTTGTAGTGCCTTGGGTGGTGGCGATAGCCTCTTCTTCAATAAGATCGTCAAGCCCGCAAACCGCCTCTCCGGTTTCTTTGTTTACAATTATTTTATCGACGCCATATTTGTTGTCGTCGTATTTGCTTGACCTAACTACCCAAAACTTTTTACCCAAAACTTTTTGTAAAAGTATTGTTAATGCCATTTCACCCTGATAGCCTATCTTTTCTTTTTTTAGTTTCTCCCGCTTTTCAACAATACCCTCTTGAGTAGTGATGTTATATTTGGCTTTATAAAACTCTTGTACGGACGGTACGTTTGCTCTGCTGTGAGTTATAAGTGTGTTGCGCAACTCTCTTTGATCGGCAGAAATGTTTCCAGATTCAAAAACGCCGCCATTGGTTTTATCGTAACCCTGCATATTTATTTTCCCTTCAGAGTCAAGCAAATTCCTAACACCATGTCTAGAAGCCTCGGCGTTTATTTCTTGCGCAAACATGCTAAGCAGGTTTTCCAGCTTTTCACGTCTTTCGCGTTCCGATTCAAAACGGTTTACTCCAGTTTCTATATTTAGTGGCCGACCCATAGTTTTTATTTCAAAAAAAGTTTTTTACTATCTATTTATTGTAGAACAAAAGTTTTAAATTGCATAGTTGTGTATAAAAAAATACCCCGAACTGTTATGTTTTGGGTATATTGTGGAAAACGACGGCGTAAAAATGCGGGAGTAGTTTTTGGTCCGACCTGCAGGTGCAGAACACCCACCGTTGTGAGACGGTGTCGTGTCTTATGTAAACGATCCGATACAGACGGCCCTGTGGTAGGTTCCATTTGGTCCCGGGGAACATTATACACTTCCCAAGCCAAATATTTGGTATTTCGTTCTGGTTTTCCAGAACGGCTTCTGCGTGAAGTTGTCCTGGGAGTAAGTATCTTTTCAAAGACTCACGTAGATGGTGAGCTTTAAGGTTGTTGCCTCTTTCTGCCCCTATTTGAATGATACGGAGCTTGGCTGGGGCGAAGCGCGTTATCTGGTTCGCGCTAGACGTATCGTCCAACCTCATCCTCTCGCCGCACTTGTTGTTTTTTAGGGTTGATGAAATTACAATCATCATTACCCTCCTTTCTATATACTAACCATACATTTAATCATAAAATCAAAATTTAATCAATACCAACAAATAAAAAACCGCCAAAGCAAAGCTTTGGGGTTTAGGCTAGTGTTATTACCTTGTATTTGGCGTCTATGAACGAGTCTGACCGGATGCTGGAAAGCTTCCATTCGTTCGCCTCTTCGCACCAAAAGGCAAATATAATCCGGTAAACTTTCTTGCCGGGCACGACGTTGTGCAGCAGGGAGCCGACAAAGAGAATTTTGAAACCCTTCCACTCTTCGCGGAATTTATTTCTCTCTATAATTCTTTGCGCCTGCGGCAGACCTAGTTTCCGCCTAATGCGGATCCCGGTTGCGACTTTCGCTCTCACCTTGTGCTGTGTATGCCCCACAACTTCTAGGAGAGCGAACTTCGAGTGGTCTATGCATATGTCTTTTTTACAGCTGGTGACAAGTCTCCAGTGCTCTGGGAACATATACCTCCATTTTCATTTCGCTGCATTATATAGGTTTAAGGAGAAAAAAACAAGAGTTGAGCTAAACATAAAAGACGGAAGTCTTCTGGAAGACTTCCGTCTTTTGATTTTCGGTTTATTATATTTTCTCAAAATTTACTCTAAGGGCGTTAAGTATAACCACTACGTCTAGTATTTCCTGAAGCAGTGCCCCATAGACCGGCATAATTTTTCCGTTAGCTGCGACAAGCATAAGAAGAACGCTTACGGTCATACCCACAAAAATTCCTTGTTTGGCTATGCGCATAACTTGACGCGCAATTTTGTAGGCCTCCCCTACTCTTTCTAAATTGTCGACTGTAATAACTATGTCGCTGGTGTCAGAAGTAGCCGTAGAGCCATGCCCGCCTAAAGCAATACCTACGTCGGCTACTGCCAAAGCCGGAGCGTCGTTTACACCGTCGCCGACCATAGCGACTTTCCCAAACTGTTTTTGGTGGTCTTTAACTTCGTTGACTTTTCCCTCCGGTAAACTTTCTGCATGAATGTCGGTAAGTCCGAGCTGTTTGCCTATGTTCTCCGCGACCGACTGTTTGTCGCCGGTTAACATGACAATTTTTTCCATACCCAAAGTCCTAAAATCTTTAAAAACTTTTTGAATTTCCGGTCTTATCTTGTCCGCAAAAAACACACTACCCAAAAGCTTGTTGCTTTCGCCCAAGTAAACGGCAATAGTGCCTTGGTCTTGCAGCTGGTCATGAAGTTTTTGTATGTCTCCGCCTACTTGAACCCCGTTATTTTGCAAGAATTTTAGTTTGCCAAAAAAATACTTTTTGCCAGCTATTTCTCCCATTACACCCTCGCCAAAAATTTCCTTAAAGTTTTGCGGGTATGAAATAGGAATTTGTTTTTTCTGGGAATAAGCAACTAAAGAACGGGCTAAAATGTGAGCGGAAAGTTGGTCTAGGGAGGCGGCAATTTGTAAGATTTTTTCTTCTTCCGGGTTAACTTTAAAAACTTCGGGAGAACCTAGGGTTAGCGTGCCGGTTTTGTCAAAAATAAAAGCATTTACTTCGGCTAAATTTTCCAAAGCCGCCCCATTTTTTATAATAATGCCGCGGCTAGCAGACTTCGCTAACCCGGAGATTATAGCTATAGGTGTGGCTAAAATAAGCGGACAAGGGGTCGCGACTACCAAAACCGCCAAAAGCCTTATGGGGTCATGCGAAACAAACCAAGCCGTAACCGCAATTATAAAAGTTATGCCGGTAAACCAAACGCTGTAGCGGTCTGCAAGTCTTACGACCGGAGCGCGGCTTTCTTCCGCTTCCTTAATAAGCTTTATAATTTGCTCATACTTACTTTCGTGCGCAGGTCTGACAGCTTTTATTTCCAACGGACTTTCTTTGTTTATGCTGCCTGAAAGAAGCATGCTGCCTACAAGTTTTTCTTTCGGCACCGGTTCGCCGGTTAAGGCCGACTCGTCGACTTCCGACTGCCCACTGGTAACTATTCCGTCTACCGGCACGGCTTCCCCGGGTTTTATAATCAGCAGGTCGCCAATATTTACTTTAGAGGCTGGTATATCCAAAAGGCCGCTATTTGTTTTTATGTGAGCTATGGAAGGTGCGTTGGAAATAAGCGAGGAAAGTTCTTTTCTGGCTCTTTTGAGTGCGTAGGCTTCCAAAGCTTCTCCCCCAGAAAGCATAAGCACAATAACTGCGCCGGCTAAATATTGTCCCAAAATAAATGCTGTAACTATGGCGGTTATAGCAATAATATCTACGCCAAAGTGACCTCTGAGTACGTCTTTGATGAGCCTAAAGACCAAAGGTCCAGCGCCCACAATAATAGTTATCATCCAAATTTTCTGGTCGAGACTTGGGTTTCTGGTTAAATGGAAAAAGGCGCCTAAGGCTAAACCGCTTAAAGTAAGTAAAGGTATGGTTGCGTAACTAAAAAAATTCTTCTTCATAAAAAAACTCCACGTTCTTGTGGGTTTAAAGCCCGAACAAGAATCTTTATAAATCTTTAAATTACAGATTCATATTGACTCTGCCCGGATAGCCAATGCCTGCCCGCTGGGGGCCCGCCTTTACAACCTGTGGTAGCTGGCTTTTAAAGGTTGCAAAATGCATGCAGATTATTTATATAGAAAATTATAACACAAACTTTTTTATAAATAAAAGCCTCAAAGCATAAAGTTGCTACGAGGCTTTTATTTTTTACAAGATTCAATAATTGTCTGGAGCCCCGACGTTGTAGTCGGGGTCTCTAATCAGCTTATGGTGAATTCTGCGACGGAGCTTTATAGATTTTTTACAGGATTCAATAATTGTCTGGAGCCGTTGTCCGGGATTGAACCGGAGACCTTCTCCTTACCATGGAGATGCTCTACCAGCTGAGCTACAACGGCCCAGACAATTATTTAATCAACTTTCAATTTAATATATCCGTCTTTAACAATTTTTGCAATGTAATCTTTACGTTTAAGCTTTTTTAATTTCAGCTCTATTTTTCTTGCAATTTCTAGATTCGGAAACTCCTGGAAAAATACTAGTTCAGGCTCGATAAATCTTTGCGTTGACCAAGTATGACCAGTTTTATGTTGATGTAACCTTCTTTGTAAATTATTTGTGCTGCCAATATAGTACCTACCAGTTTTGTCTTGTAAGATATAGACAATTCCCATAGGCTTTTTGGTGTACCAGCCCCGACGCTATGGTCGGGGTCCCTTACTTTCGCCTTGGGCGAACGTCGGGACTGAGCTACAACGGTTTATTCCGACTTGACGTCGGAGCCCAGACAATTATTTAATCAACTTTCAATTTAATATACCGATCTCTTACTATTTTGGCAATAGGCTTAAGCTTGGGC
>CAZGAF010000048.1:0-3081 GCA_964523855.1 uncultured Candidatus Saccharibacteria bacterium
AGCCTAAGTCTTTCATGAGTTTAGTGGGAGCGTTTCGTAAATTTAAAGGTATGGGTAGGTTGCCGTGAGTTTTAACATCTTCAACGGCTTTAAAGTATGCGTCGTATGAGGAGCGGTCTTTTTTACAAGAACACAAGTAAGAAACACCGTGGGCTAAATTTATAGCGCATTCTGGGTAGCCGGTTTTTTGGCAGGCGTCAAATACCGCATTGGCAACAACCAGGGCGGTAGGCACAGCTAAGCCTACATCTTCTGAGGCGAATACTACCATGCGTCTGGCTATAAATAGTGGGTCTTCCCCCGCCTCTACCATGCGTGCCAAATAATACAGCGCTGCGTCTGTTTTAGAGGCTCTCATAGACTTTATAAAAGCGGAAATAGTGTTGTAGTGTTCCTCTCCTGCTTTGTCGTAGCGTAAAGTTTTAGATTGTAAGGTGTTTTTTAAACTTCCTACACTGATTTGACTGTTTAAACTTGCAGTGTTGTCTATAATCGTTAAAGCTTGCCTGGCGTCGCCACCAGACATTTTTACAATCCAGTCTAAGACTTCCTTCTTTTCTTCCGGCTTAATTTTAGAAGTAAAGTTACTAAGAGCTTTTTCAACTATTTGGGCAATTTCTTCTTCGTTGAATTCATTTAACACAAAGACCCGGCATCTTGAAAGTAAAGCGGGGTTGACTTCGAAAGAGGGATTTTCGGTTGTAGCTCCAATTAAGTAGAGTTTCCCGCTTTCTACATATGGTAGTAAAAAATCTTGTTGGGCTTTATTGAAACGGTGGATTTCGTCTAAAAAAATAATCTTGGGCCTTGAATACAGTTTTTGTTGTGTGTTGGAATTTGAAATTTGATTCGTCGGCTGACGGATGTCGTCTGAAAGTATTTTTTTTATATCGTCTTTTCCTGCGCTAACTGCAGAGAGCTCGTAGTATTCGGCGTTAACGGCTTTGGCGTAAATTCTGGCCAAGGTTGTCTTACCTACGCCTGGTGGGCCCCATAGTAAAAAACTGAACAAGTGTTTTTGTTCTACGGCTAGTCTAAGTGGCTTACCTTCGCCGACTAAATGTTTTTGGCCAATGTAGGTTTCAAGACTCGTGGGCCTAAGCTGGTTAGCTAGAGGTTGCATAAAAAAGTATGTGTAGTATACGAATGTATACCTATATTTAGCCTATCAATTTTATTTTTTATTGTCAAAAAAATACCCTGCTTTTGCAAGGTATTTTAAAAGTTATTTTAAAGTTGAAAGGTCTAAGTTTTGGTCTATACGAACTTGGCTGACAAAGTCCGGAATGTGGCTAACCATAACCATTGCGCCTTTGAAATTACTTAAAGCTTCTGCTATTACCGGCAAGTGTCTAAAGTTTATGTGGTTGGTAGGCTCGTCCAGTATAAGCAGGCCCGGTTTCATAAGCACTAACTGACAAAAGGCCAATAAGCCTTTTTGGCCTTCAGACAAAACTTCAATTTTCTGGTCTAGGAGCTTGCCGTCTAGTAAAAAGCCGGCAGCGGTGGAGCGCAAGAGGTGTTCGTCTTTCTTTTCCATAACCATAGCCAGAGCGTCGAAAGCTTTTTGGTTAAAGTCCAATCCGGAAAAATCTTGCCTATAAAAGCCTACTCTTACACCTTCCGCAATTTTGGCGCCTTCGGCTGTGTGGTCTATAAGCGAGTTTAAAAAAGTGCTTTTACCAATGCCGTTTTGACCGGAAACCAAAACATGCATGTTTTTTCTAACTACTATATCAAGCTCGTGCTTTAAGGGTTCGTGGTGTAAAAAAGTGGTTATATTACTTAAAGACAAAATTTTACCGTCAAAGAAAGAGTCGAATTCCTGAGCAGGTATTTCGAATTCACGAATAGTTTTGTCTTCCTGTCTTACATCTACCATGTCTTCCTCAGCATCTTCTGCGGCTTCTCGCATTCGCTTGGCCACGGCACGAAGTTTACCGCCCTTGTGGGCGAAGACTTCTGCTTGCGCACGCTTTTCTTTTATTTGGGTTTGCATGCGGGCGTTTTGTAAGTTTTCTCTTTCAATGCGGTTTTTTATTTCTTCAACCACGTCGTAATAGTTGCCGGCGTACTGTTCTATTTTGTGAGTGTGAACGTCTAAATACAAAACCCCGTCGGTAAAGGCGTTTAAAAAGTCGGCGTCGTGGGAAATAACTAAACAAGTTTTTTCGTAGAGCATTAAAAATCCGGTTAAGTGTTCTATGCCGGCTTGGTCTAGGTTGTTTGTGGGCTCGTCAAGCAGTAAAATGTCGGGTTCTTGGATAAGCGCATGGGCTAAAAGGAGCCTTGCCTGCTGACCGCCGGAAAATGCTTTTACTTGTTTGTCTAAAGGTACTTTTAAATTTACTACCTCAAAAACTTCTGAAATGAGTTTGTCTAAGTTGTATTTTATTTCTGAAAAAGCCGTGGCAAAATAGTCTCTGACAGTTAAATCCATGTATTCTTTGGGCATAACTTGCCTTGCTATGGCTATGCTGGCGTCTTTAGGAGTTATATGGATTTCACCGTCGTTTGGTTGTCTTTCTTTGAGTATTAAAGAAAACAAAGTTGACTTGCCTGCTCCATTTTGTCCCATGAGCGCAAACTTACTGCCTGCGCGCATAGAAAAATTCGCCTCGTCCAAAGTTTGTTTGTCGTGGCTGTATTCAAAATTTACATTACTGAATCTTAAAATTACGTTGTCGGCCATAAATTTGACTTCAAAAATTATACATAAATTTCACAACTTTATCAAGTCTTAAAAGACAAAAAACCCTCTCCTTAAGGGTGAGGGTTTTTAAAATTTATCTGACTCCTGAGGGCGAGGCTGTTCTTATGCCAGCTGGCCAACTTTCGTTTCCTTTACCTAAACAGAAAGTTAGGGTGTAGTTCGAGCCGTCCTGTAAAGCTTCGTACCAGTACTCGTTACCGCCTATGCCGCTGCCTGCGCAACTGCCATCGGGCGGTGTGGGCGAAACAGGCACCATGGGTATATATGTTGGAATCATTGGTTCGGCGGTAGTGTTAAAGGCGCCGGGGTCGGAAAGTCTGCCGCCACCAGAAGCTGCCGAAACCGTACCTGTTGGGTAACTGCCGTTT
>CAZGAF010000048.1:3091-5465 GCA_964523855.1 uncultured Candidatus Saccharibacteria bacterium
AGTTATAAGCTGTCTCATGTCCCCGCTTCTTTTTGCGTCACGCCCCTTTATGCGAGCTTGATTTACCGCAACGGAAACAACTCCAGCCAAAGCGCCTATTATGGCAATAACAACTAAGAGTTCAAGTAAAGTAAAACCGTCGTTACTTTTTGAAAATTTATTTTCTAAATTTTGAAAGTGAGCTTTTTTATTTAGCATTTTTATTTTTCAGCAAATGTTTTATTTATTATAACACATTCACAAGGGGGATCTTTGTGGCAACCACAAGGATTCCCCTTGTTGCTACGCAAAACTACCGGCTTGAATGCCCCAGAGTTTTTGGTAAATGCCTTTTTTGGCCTTTAAGAGTTCGTCGTGTCTGCCTTCTTCGGCTATTTTTCCGTTTTCTATAACAACTATTCTGTCCATTTGCATAATAGTCGAAAGCCTGTGAGCGACTACTATTACAGTTTTGTTCGACATGAGTTCTTTTAAGGCTTGTTGGATATACATTTCACTTTCGCTGTCTAAAGAAGAAGTTGCTTCGTCCAAAACTAAAATCGGAGCATTTTTCAAAATTGCTCTGGCTATGGCGACTCTCTGTCTTTCTCCGCCTGAAAGTTTTATACCTCTTTCCCCTACCAAGGTGTTGTAGCCGTCTTTAAGTTTAACTATGAATTCATGAGCGTGGGATTTTTTTGCTGCCTCGTAAATTTCTTCGTCGCTGGCGTTAGGTTTACCGTAACGAATGTTTTCCATAAGACTTCTGTGAAAGAGTATTGGGTCCTGAGGAACCAAAGAAATATTTTGTCTTAACGAGTCTTGGCTGGCTAAACTTATATCTTGCCCGTCAACTGTAACTTCCCCGCTATTTATATCGTAAAATCTAAACAGAATTTTAAGAAGCGTGGTTTTACCGCCACCCGAAGGCCCGACTAAAGCAATTTTTTCATTTGGAATAATTTTAAAGTCAAAATTATTTAAAATATTGCGTCCATCCTTGTAGCCAAAGTTTACTCGGCGAAATTCAATTTCGCCTTTTGTAACTACTAGGTTTTTTGCATAGGGAGCGTCTTTTATTTCATGCTCTTTAACTAGCATTTCAGTCATTTCATTTGCATCGGCTATGGCTTCATACATGTTTCGAATGTTTTTACCCATGCTCCAAAATTTATCAAAGAGTCTTAAAAAGTAACTTTGAATAAGAGCTATAGTGCCAACGGTTATTTGTCCGTCCGACCATAGGCGGACGGCTAAATACATAACGCCAAATTCCAAAGCTATCATGGCTACTGACTGGAAAAGTTCGTTTACTGTTGCCATGTCCCAGCTTTTTTTTCGAATAGCAAAATGTGAGTTGGAAACTTTTTTAAACTCGGCTTCTTCAGCGTTGTAGGCAGAAAAAGTTTTTATGTTTATGTTGTTGGTCACTGAGTCTGCTAACTGTGCGGTCACTTTGCTGTCAGCCTCGGCTCTTTTTATATCGTATGGTAGTTTATATAGAGCAAAAAAATAACTAAATAATATGTACAAAATTGCCCACAAAGTAACTATAAGAGCCACAGTTTTATTTTGGGTGTATAAAATGGCCAAAATTATGACTGTTTCTAAAAGTGTTCGCCCGAGTTCGAAACACAGCTGGTCGCTTATTTGCTCGAAAGATTTTTCGTAGCGTTTAACCTTGGTCACTAAGCTGCCCACAAAACTGTTGGAAAAAAAGTCGTATGAATGTTTTTGTAAATAGTTGAAACAAGTCTGGCTTAAGTCTGCCATAACTCTTGGCTGAAAAAAGTTGTTGGTAAACTGAAAAATTCTGGCTACAACAATGCGGGCAAAGGCGACCAGAAAAATGGTTTTTACAATATTTACCAATGCTTCAACAGGAGGCTTATTTTGCCCTGCGGCTAAGTCAATAAGTTTTTTGTACAAAATGGGTGCGTAGTTTTGTAAAACTGTGTGGCCGAGCACGCCTAAAACAATAACTAAAACATGCCAAGGATACCTTTTGGCATGTTCCCAAAATATTCTAAGTGTTTGTGAGGTGAGTGATTTCATGATTGCTTAATTATAACTTTTTTAAGCAAATAAAAAAAGAGGAACCTGTGTAAGGTTCCAAAGTATGATTTACGCCTTGGCGGTTTTTGCCAGACCCTTGGCTCTTTCGAGCTTGCTCCTTTTGAAATCGCTCCATTCTTCACCATTCGGATTTGTATTGACGAGGTTGGTGGGACAGCTCACACTTTTCGTCAACAGCCTTATGAAGGTGCTCCAGTTTTTTGCCATCTCCTTGTGGTTTTTAAACCCGAATTTGATGACGAGAGCTTGAGGTGCGAGTGTACGAAGCTGCGGAACTTCGTTGGCAGTTTTAATGCCTGGTTTTACGACGATGACTACG
>CAZGAF010000049.1:0-5194 GCA_964523855.1 uncultured Candidatus Saccharibacteria bacterium
CTTGGTTAGGCAGCATGGTATAAGAAACGTGACCATAATGACTCAGGCTCCGACAGGAACTGTTGGTACTATGGTTGGAACTTCGACTGGTATTGAACCATTTTTCTCTTGGACCTATTATAGAAAATCCCGCCTTGGTGTTCATGAGGAAAAAATCAAACTTGCTCAAGACTGGCTTGATAAAAATCCACAAGCAGCAGAGTTACCAAGTTATTTTGCAACTGCTATGTCTTTAGCTCCGGAAGAACATGTTAGGGTACAGGCAGCTGTGCAAAGATGGACTGACTCGGCAATTTCTAAAACTGTTAACGCTCCTTCTGACTACACCATAGAGCAAACTAAGCAGCTTTATACCTTAATGTATGACTTGGGCTGCAAGGGCGGAACTATTTATAGGGACGGCAGTCGCGATGAGCAAATTTTGGCAACTGACCACAAGAAGTTGGGTAAAGATGCAGCTGAGCAGGTTGAGTCTGCGAAGAAGACAACAGTAGCAGAGAGCGGTTCTCAGGCTTCTGGGGGGTCGGCTGAAGACAGAGTCCAGGAAGTTATGTCGGTTTCCGGCGACAATGTGCAAATTAAAATTGCTCCCCGTCAACGACCAGATGTTATGCTTGGCATTACGTACAAAATAAATACTCCTTACGGAAATTTGTATGTAACTATAAACGAAGATTCTCATGGACCATTTGAAGTTTTTGCTCAAATGGGTAAAGCGGGTGGGTTCTTTAGCGCTCAGACCGAAGCTATAACCAGACTTATTTCTTTGGCCTTAAGGTCCAATATTGCAATAGAGGAAATAATTACCCAGCTTAAAGGCATAAGAGGTCCGGACGTTTCTTTCTCCCAAGAAGGTATGGTGTTTAGTTTGCCGGATGCTGTGGCAAAAATTTTGGAAAAACATATTAAGCGCGGTCAGCAGCAGTTGGTTTTGCCAAAAATGCAGCCGGAAAATGACCCGTCTCAGAAAATTCAGGAACTCGGAGTTTCTCCGGTTGTAGCTAAGGTAGAAGAGGTTCAGGAAAAAGTTGTTGAAACTTTGTCCCAAAAACAAGTTCCTCTAAATGGCGGAACTTTGACTCAAAAAACTCAGCGCATAAGTATTGCTAATTTAGGCAACGCGCCCGTGTGTCCTACTTGTGCCAACATGATGATTTTCGCCGAAGGCTGTATGAAATGCGAAATATGCGGATACAGCAAATGTGGCTAGCGCTTAACAATATAGAATTTATTTCTCCTTTAGCGGAAAAGGATGAGAGGGGAGATGAATTTAGTTATAAGTGAGTTTTAGATTTATGTTAAAAGCGGCCGGCAGTCAGCCGGCCGCTTTGGTAAATAAAAAAACTAACCAGAGTTTAGGTTAGTTGTCGGAGAATACGATGGTTATAGAGACGCTTGCGACTGCTGCAAGTATAACGGAGTACATCTCGGCTTCTTGAAGCGTTGCAAGACCTCGTTGTTTGCCTGCTAGCAGGCAAAATAGGCAGAGGATAGCGGCGGAGATGGGATTTATTGCATAAACCCAGTTGCCGAACTCCTTACGGTACAGGAGCATGAAAGCCCCTACCGCTAGTCCAACTAGGACTCCAATAACCCACCACGCTTGGTAAACCACAAAGCCTCCTTTCTTCTAAGCATACTAAACTTTATTTAAAATAATTGCAAAACCATATGCCAAAAAAAAACAAAAAATCACCTGCAAAAAAAATAAAAATGCCAACAACTTTTAGCGACGAACCAAAGGGTTTGGTTATTTGCTATTTGGGGGCGGGTAAAGGAAAAACCACCGCAGCTATGGGTATGGCAATAAGAGCCGCGGGGGCTGGGATGAATGTATGCATTTTGCAATTTGTAAAAGCTAAAGGAAAGTCGGCGGCCGACATAAAAGAAGGTGAATGGCCGGTTAGTAGCGAGATTGATTTTTTGAATTTTTTTCAAAAGATACATCACCCCTCCCTTTCCCTCCCCCTCAAGGGGAGGGGACAATTCACAAGTGCTGGTGCAGTTATTCCTCCCCCTAGAGGGGGGAGGTTAGGTGGGGGTGGTATTGGTCGTATAGACAACGAACAACTTGGTGCCGGGTTTGTGGGAATTTTAGGCGACAAAAAAGAAAAGGAAGTGCACATTAAAGCTGCTTTGGAAGGTTTGGGTCGTGCCCGTGAAGTTATTACCAGTGGTAAATATGAATTAGTAATCTTAGACGAAATAATTTCTGCCCTAGAAAGCAAGCTTATTGAAGAGCGCGATATTTTAGATATAATAAATATAAAGGCTCCTTTGCAACACTTGGTTATAACTGGACACAATAAATTTCCGAAAATTTTAGATAAATGTGATTTGGTTACCGAGATGTCTATGATAAAACATCCGTACTATAAGGGCATACTGGCACAGAGAGGAATTGATTTTTAAATATCAAATATCAAATATCAAATATCAAAATAGAGAAATAGAGAAATAGAGAAATAGAGAAATAGAGAAATAGAGAAATAGAGAAAAACAAGTATGAAAATTAGTGTACAAGTTAAGGCGAATACCAAACAAGCTAAGGTTGAAAAAGTAGAGAATGGTTATAAGGTGTTCGTAAAAGAACCGGCTGTGGAGGGCAAAGCTAACAAGGCTGTAATAAAAGCTTTGGCTGAGTTTTTAAAAATCAAGCCATACCAGTTAAGCCTTTTAAAGGGTGAAAAAACAAAACTTAAGGTATTTGAAATACACCATGTCAAAGAGTAAAAAATTTATTTGGCTGGCCGTTAGTTTTTTGCTCGGGGTTTTATGCGCTTCACTGTTTACTTTGGAAAATTTATATGCCTTTATTTGTTTAAGTTTAGCCGCGGCATTATCCGCGGTTTTATATTTATATAGGCAAAATTTTTTAAGCCTCCTGTGTGTTTGCGCAATATGTTTATTTTTTGGGGTTTTGAGATTAAATTTTAGTTTTCAGGAAAATATTTTTAAAGAGCAGTTTGGGGCCAAGCAGACTTTGGAAGGGTATGTTGTTGAAGAAGCGGATGTTAGGCTAGATAAGCAACTTCTTACCATAAGGCCAAAAAGTAGCAGCCAAAATATTTTGGTCACAACTAATCTAAGCCAGGAATTTTTTTATGGGGACGAGGTGGTGGTAACAGGTAAACTTGAGGAGCCAGAAAATTTTTCGGATTTCGACTATAAAGGTTATTTGGAAATGAAAAATATATATGCATTGGTTAACCGTCCTAAAATTTTAATTTTAAGAAGCGGTCAAAAAAATAAAGTCAAAGAGAATATTTTAAGAGTAAAGTCAGCTTTTTCGGCCCAAGTGGAAAGAACAGTAAGGGAGCCTTATAGTCAGCTTTTACTTGGAATTCTAATTGGCGCCAAGCGGAATATTCCGGAAGATATTAGTGAGGCTTTTAAGCGAGCGGGGTTGTCTCATATTGTGGCTGTTTCGGGTTATAACATTTCTATAATTATCGCAGGGCTTTCGTATGTGGCTTGGTTTATAGGCAGAAAAAAAGCATTTTGGCTTTCGGTGATTTGTATTTTAGTTTTTGTAATTCTAACCGGAGCTTCAGCTTCGGTTGTGCGTGCGGCTATTATGGGTTTTTTGCTTTTGGTGTCCTTTAGCGTAGGAAGGCTTTATAACATAACACCCTCTTTGTTATTTACGGCGGTTGTTATGGCTTGGCTGAATCCAAAAATTTTGGTATGGGATGTGGGCTTTCAGCTTTCCTTTTTGGCAACTATTGGGATTGTTTACGGGTATGAGGTTTTAGATAAACTGACTTTGGGTTGGACCTTTTTTAAAGGTATAAAAAGTATAATTTTAACTACGCTTTCTGCCGTAGTTGCCACATTGCCACTTTTACTGTTTAAGTTTGGAACTTTAAG
The DNA here is from genome assembly GCA_964523855.1 of uncultured Candidatus Saccharibacteria bacterium. Taxonomy (GTDB): domain Bacteria; phylum Patescibacteriota; class Doudnabacteria; order UBA920; family UBA920; genus JAEUSF01. The sequence goes on from CAZGAF010000049.1 coordinate 3,871, forward strand.
CGTGATTGCGGTTTTAGCCAATGTGCTGGTGCTGCCCTTTATGCCATTTATTATGTTTGTTGGGTTTTTAAGTGTTTTGCCTTTTTTGGGTACTGGATTTGGTTTTGTTGTGGGCTTAGTGCTGGGGTATATAGTTAAAATTACAGCTTTGCTTACGGCGTGGAAATATGCCAGCGTTGAAATTTCTATAAGCCCGCTTACTTTTTTACTACTTTATGGGGGAGTTGCACTGTTGTATTTTTATTTGAAAGAAAAACTTAAAGAAGTTGAATCAACGGAAGAATTATGGTAATCTTTTGTAGTATTTGTTTTGAGTCTGGGCGGAATATTTTATATACTGCCTTTAAAGTAAAATTAAAATTATAAAAAATGACTAACAAAACTTTGACAGCAGTAATATTAATTTTAGTTGTTCTGTTTGTTGGCTTTGTACTTTTTATGCGCGGCGCTAACCGTGCGTCGGAAGCTCCCAAAACTACCAATACAGAAAGCTATACTAAAAAGGAAGAAAGTATGAGCGAAGAAAAACCGGTTGCAACGACTCCGGAAAAAACTACCGAGGGACAAGTGGCAGGCAATAGCCAGGACACTTCTTGCAAAAGAAATTTTGATTCTGAAAAGTTAAAAAACGAAAAAGTTTCTATTTCGGGCAGGGAAGTAGAAATGCAAGTAAAAGGTTTTGGCACTATTAAACTTTCGTTTTACGAAAAAGATGCGCCTAAAACTGTTGAAAATTTCTTAAGATTGGCTAACTCCGGTTATTTTGATTGTTTGACTTTTCACCGTGTGGCAAAAGGTTTTGTCATCCAAGGTGGTGATCCTACCGGTACTGGTGCTGGCGGAGAAAGTGCTTTTGGAGGAGAGTTTGCAGATGAAATAAACCCTAATTCTGCACTTTATAAAACAGGTTATGTAAAAGGTGTGCTGGCTATGGCAAACCGTGGCGCCAATACTAACACCAGTCAGTTCTTCATAATGCTCGGCGATGTACCTTTGCCGCCTAGCTATACTATATTTGGCAAAGTTTCCACCGGCCTAGACGTTGTAGATAAAATTGGTCAGGTAGATATTATTCCTCAAATGGGTCCGACAGACGGCAAGCCAAAAGAAGCTGTTGTAATGACAAGTGTTAAGATAACCAAGTAAATCCTTTATCCTTGATCCTTTATCGTTTAGGTTAAGGATTATGGATTAAAGATGAAAGATAAATTTTTATGGAAACTATTGAAAAAAGTTTAGTTTTGTTAAAGCCAGATGCAGTAGACCGCGGGTTGGTAGGCGAAATTATTCATCGCTTTGAAAGAGCTGGTCTTAAAATTGCTGG
>CAZGAF010000050.1:0-5019 GCA_964523855.1 uncultured Candidatus Saccharibacteria bacterium
AGGGTACTACAAATGCTCCGGTAAAATCTTCGCGCTCAACTTATAATTGTCAGCCGGTGCATGGCTGTAATAACCCATATGAAGTAAAAAATGGTATTTGGAGCAGTCAGGGTAGTCCGCCCTCCCAAAGCTTTTGGCAGTATCCAGTGCCTAATGTAGATTTTTCTAGTATTACGTCTAATTTGGCAACTATAAAAAGCGGTGCGCAAAGTGCCGGTATTTATTTGCCGCCTTCCAATGCTCAAGGCTACTCTTTGGTTTTTAATTCCAACGGTACAATAAGTATTTATAGAGTGACTTCTCTAAGAAGCCATGCGACTGGGTATGACTTTAACGGTAGCGCCCATAATGAAGATATAGATTATAACAACAGGACTAAATTGGACGGAAATCCGAGTTTGCCAGGGACCCAAGATTACAATATGCCAAGTAATGGGCTGATTTATGTTGAAGATGACACTTGGGTACAAGGCACGGTAAAGGGCAGGGCTTTGGTAGCGGCATCAGTTTTGCCGTATTCTGCAGCTACTGCGCCAAATATTTTTATTCCTGGTAACTTGGTTTATTCGGCAAAAGATGGGACCGATGTACTAGGTCTTATTGGCCAGAAGAATGTTTTAATAACTTATTATGCGCCTACCGATTTAGAGATTAATGCTGCTATGATTGCATAAAATGGGAGTTATGGCCGATGGAATTTTTCTGATGCCTCAAAAAATACCTTAACAGTCTATGGTTCGGTCTCAACTTTTGCAGTCGGAGGCACCTATTGGTCAAACGGCAGCGGATACCCGACACGCTTTACAACTTATGACGCTAATTTGTTGTATGGCCCGCCGCCTTCGTTTCCAGTTTCTGCCGAAGGTTTTCAGCAAGTAGGTTGGAATTCGGACTAAAATTATTTTAATTTTTTTATGTTTCTAGTAAAAATACTTTGTATATTCTGTTTGGTTTTTGCTCCGGTTTTGGTTCAAGCCGCACAGCCTGTTAAAGGCAGCGTGCCGGTTATAGTGCCGCTTCAGCCGCCGCCAGCCGGAGTGGACTTTGACAGAGCTAACCCGCTCAACTCGCCTCCGTCTCAGAATGAAGAACCTGAAAAAGAAAGTTCTTCTTCTGGAACGGGCGAAGAAAAAAGCGCAAAAAAAACTTTGCCTCAGCCAAACGCCCCGCGTGACTGGAGCATGTTTAAAAATTTCTTTTTTTTGCTTCTAATACTTGTGCTGGTTGGAACGGGAGTGTATTATTGGCGTAAAGGCGCCAAATAAAATGGATTTGTTTTTTTTACATAAAAATTGCGAATATTGCGGAAAGAACCCCGTCCCGCATTTTGTTTTTTGGTATTTTGAGTCTATAAATATCTTGTTAGCCCCTATTAGAAGAAAACTTTTAGGGTTATTCAGTCAATCTTTTGGACTTTCAAAAATTTTTGTATCTTTAGGTAAATTTTTCGGGGTTTTAGGGGTGCAAAAATCTCGTGAGAAATGTAAGGTTAAACGCGCAAAAGTTTTGTGGGAGGAAGCAGAAAGAAGGGGGATTGTTATGGAGGAGCTTTTGCTTTTTGGTAATCCGTTCGATGTATATACCGCAGAAAAAATCCAAAATTCAAAATCCAAATCCCAGATTGTTTTTAGCGGATTGCCGAGACCAGAAAATACCAACAAGGCTGCTTTGGATTTTATGGATGACAAGGCATTGCTGAAAGAAAAATTTAAAAAAAATGCTTTACCGATACCAAGAGGTGGGTCGGTTTGGAATTTTTCCCAGGCAACAAAAATTTTTGAAGATTTACAAAAATTAAAAACTCCGGTGATAGTAAAACCCAGAGCGGGTAGTCGCGGCAGGCATAGTACAACTTTTATTACAAATAAAAATGGTTTAAAACAAGCTTATAAAATTGCCAAGCAGTTATGTTTTTGGGTAATGGTAGAAGAGCATTTAGTAGGCCCTGTGTATAGAGCTACGGTCATTAACTATGAACTGTGTGGAGTTTTAAAGGGGGAGCAGCCAAAAGTTTTAGGTGACGGGGTTTTAAGTGTTAGGGAATTAATAAAGAAGAAAAACAGCCAGAGGAAGGCCGAGGTAGGTGAAATAGAGATTGGGGATGCGGTTAAAAATTTTGTTTTAAAATCTTTACCAGAAATTCAAAATAACTTTTGGGAGTATGTGCCTAAAATGGGAGAGGAAATTTTACTTTCCGAAAAAATTGGAGTGGCATACGGTGGTTCTTCCGCCGAAGAAATAAATATTTGCCATGTGGATAACAAAGAGCTGTTTTTAAAAGCAGCTCGGGTCGTTGGCGACTCCATAGTAGGCTTTGATTTTATTATTCCCGATATTACAAAGAGTTGGAAAAATCAGCGCTGCGGGTTTTTGGAAGCTAACTCTTTGCCGTTTATTAATTTGCACCACGAACCTTTAAATGGTCCTTCCCAAAACGTTGCGGCAAAAGTTTGGGAAATGATAGAGATGAAGTAGTAAATATCAAATATCAAATATCAAGTGGTTACGCTTGTTGCTAACTAACCACTAAGCACTGTCCACTAATAACTAGTTTTTATGATAATAAAAAACTTTGAAAAATTGGCCCACTCGCCTTTAAGAAGCATGCTTTTAAAAATTGCCGAGAGCGGTTATGAGGCTATACGTACAGATGAGGCTATAAGTTCTCAGGTTCATTATAATTTTAAAAAGAACTTATTGAAGGTAGAGGGTAAAACCTTTAGCCTTGAAAAATATAAAAGAATTTTTATTTTAGCTTTTGGTAAAGCTGCAACAGATTCAGCCGAGGCTTTAAAAAAAATATTGGGTAGTAAAATCCATAAAGCCTTTGTGGTAGATGTTTGCGCAACACCGGACGGCAAAGAACGCTGCCAGGTAGACAACTTTACATATTTTGAGGCCACTCACCCAAAAGTTTCGGAAAAAAATGTTAGAGCTGCAGCAGAGATTTTGTCTGAACTTTCCGAGCTTTCTGAACATGACTTGGTTTTGTGTAGCACCAGCGGGGGAGGTAGCGCTATTTTTGAAATGCCTTATAAAACCGAAGCTTCAAAAGCGGCAGAAATTTTTACTACTCTTACTAAAGCGGGTGCTACTATTTCTGAACTTAATACGGTTCGTAAGCATATAAGTTTAGTTAAAGGCGGACAGTTGGCAAAGGCTTTGTTTCCGGCCACGGTTATAAACTTACTATTTTCCGACGTGCCTGGTAACGACATTTCCGTAATAGCTTCGGGTCCTTTGGTTATGGACAAAACGACAATACAAGATGCTAAAAATGTTTTGACTAAGTTTAACGCGCTCGATACAGCAAATGTTCCCAAATGCGAACTTATAGAAACTCCGAAAGAAAAAAAATATTTTAAAAATGTTTATAATTTTTTAATAGTATCGCCTGAAAAAGCTTTGAAGGCAATGGGGCATAGAGCGGAGGAATTGGGATTTAGTGTAAAGATTTTTTCCTCAGCCTTCCAGGGAGAGGCCAGGTCGTTGGGACCTAAGGTTTTGGCCGAAAGTAAAAAAGGTCAATGTTTACTGGGAGCCGGAGAGAGCACTGTTAAAATTTTAGGTAAGGGAGTAGGAGGTAGAAACCAGGAGATGGCTTTGTCGGCATTAAGTCATGTGAGGCCTGGGCAAGTTTTTGGTTGTTTTGCTTCTGACGGGCACGATAATTCGGAAGCCGCCGGAGCAGTTGTAGATGAATTTACTCTAAATACCGCAAAAAAGCTTAATCTTGATTACGTAAAGTATTTAAATAACAACGACAGTTTTAATTTTTTTGACCAAGTAGGGTCCATGGTAATAACTGGCCTTACCGGCAGCAATGTTGCGGATTTTTTCATATGTCTTCAAAAATAAAATTTTGGGACATGCTATAATACATATACAGTTTTTACCAAAAACAAAATGAAAATCACGCTTTTAGGTTTAAGCGGATGGCAAAAAGAAATTTTAGAAAACTCACTTAAAGAACATGAGCTGTTTTTTGTTATGAGTTCGGAAGAGAAAATTGAAGAAAGCACAGAAATTCTTTGTGTTTTCGTTCATGACGTGGTAGATAAAACGCTTTTACAAAAGTTGCCACAATTGAAATTGGTAGCGGCAATGAGTACTGGTTTTGACAATATAGACCTAAAAGCATGTAAAGAACTTGGTGTAACTGTATGTAATGTGCCGTCGTATGGAGAAAATACAGTCGCAGAATATGCTTTTGGCTTGATTTTAACTTTGTCAAAGAAAATTAACACCGCAGTTTTGAGGGTAAAGGAGCAAGGTAAGTTTAGTACGGAAGGTTTAATGGGCTTTGATTTAAAAGATAAAGTTTTAGGAGTTATTGGGGCTGGAAGGATAGGCAGGCACTTAATAAAAATGGCTCAAGGATTCGACATGAAGGTATTGGCTTATGACCCGCATCCGGCAAAGGATATAGAAAAAACTTTAGGTTTTACTTTTGTGTCTTTGGAGGAGCTGCTTAAAAATGCCGATATAGTGAGTTTACATGTACCATATATGCCAGAAACTCACCATCTGCTCAATCAAAGTAATATAAAGCTTATGAAAAAGGGTGCTTTGCTTATAAATACTTCAAGGGGTGGACTGGTAGATACTTTTGCTTTGCTTGAAAACTTAAAAAATGGTAATTTGGGTGGCGCTGGGCTAGATGTTTTAGAAGAAGAGGGGCATATTTTGGACGAAACAGTGCTTTTAAAGAGTCATCCGGCCGAAAAACAGCTTAAAACTATTTTGGCTGATATGGAAATTATGCATTTAGACAATGTAATAGTCACTCCGCACACGGCCTTTAACACTAAAGAAGCTATAACCAGGATTTTGGAAACCACAGTGGAAAACATTGCGGCGTTTGTTAATAGGTCTCCAAAAAATGAGGTAAATATAACTTAAAGGCTTAAGCTTCATAATTTTTGAGACTTAGTATTTATGTGGTATAATTAATTTGCAATTTTAGTATTATTTGAAACATAAAGAAAAAAAAGAGAGATAGAAAATTTATACAGATTT
>CAZGAF010000051.1:0-4982 GCA_964523855.1 uncultured Candidatus Saccharibacteria bacterium
GGTATGAGGTATGAGGTATGAGGTATGAGGTATGAGGTATGAGGTATGAGGTATGAGGTATTAAGCAAAAGGGAATTTGTTATTTAGTATATGCGAAGTGTGCATATATAAAATCTGCTAGCTATGACGGAATTTTCAAAAATTGGATATTTTGATTTACGCTTGGAAAGCAAAAACAACCGCTTGCCAAAGGTTTTTGGTTTTGCCAAAGAGAGTGACCGTTTAAGCCGAATTTTACTTCGCAGTCTGCAGCATAACGCAATACTTTCTGCTCCGTCTGGTTTGGGTAAAACTTCTTTGGTTTTTTCTTGGGCCCAGAATGCCGCAAGCAGCCATTTATTTGAGAGTAAGAAATTGGTAATGTTTGATTCCGGAACTTTACAAAAACTGGGACAGCTTTCCACCGCTTCTTTAACTTTGTATCAGGAAGCATTTAACTCCATAAAAGATGCGGTGGTGGTAGTGGACAGCTTTGGTGAAATGATTTTTCAAAGCCCGGTGGCTTTGCAAAATTGGAATACTGTTTTAAAGCCTTTGTTTTTTAAAGACGATATAAGCCTGGTCTTAACCATGCAGCCGGATGAATTAGAATGGCTAAGAGCTAACAAGAGCCATTTTTTGAGCCACTTCGAAGTTTTAAAACTGGAAACTTTGTCGGAAGTGGAGCAGTTGGAAATTTTGAAAAATTATTTTGCTAAATATGCCGGAGAAATTAAGAAAGAAGATGGAATTTTGGAATTGGTGTTAAAAATATGTAAAAGGTTTCCGGTTTTGGGCCAGATGCCAAAAGGCGCCATTCAGCTTTTGGACGAGTGTATTGCCGAAGCTAAGAATTTAAGTATGAATTCTCCTTTTATAAATAAAAGCTTGGTGGAGAAAATTGCTTCGGAAAAAACCGGAGTGCCTTTAAACCGGGGCAGTGATGACAAAGAAATGTTGAAGAATTTGCCTCAGACTTTGGTTTCGAAGGTTGTTGGTCAAGAAAAAGCAATTTTTAAAATGACTTCGGTTATTACCAGGGCGGCTTTGGGACTGAGGAACGGCATGAAGCCTTTGGGTTCGTTTTTGGTTTTGGGCCCTTCCGGCGTAGGAAAAACTGAAACAGCAAAAATTTTAGCTGAGAATTTATACGGCTCGGAAAAAAACTTTTTAAGAATCGATATGTCGGAGTTTGCCCAGTCTCACGACACTTCGAGGCTTTTAGGCAGTCCGGCAGGATACGTGGGTTATGAAGAGGGTGGGCAGCTTACCAACCATTTTAAAAATTATCCTTACAGTCTTTTGCTCTTAGATGAAATTGAAAAAGCTCACAGTAAAATTTTTGACATTTTTTTGCAAATTTTGGACGATGGGCGAATAACTTCTGCCAGAGGGGAGACAGTAGACTTGAGTCAGGGGATTATAATGGCAACTTCCAACATGGCGGTTCAAGAAATTTTGGAAGGGGTGGAGAATGGTGAAGATGTGCACAGTGAAGAATTTTTAAAACATAAAATAATCCCGGCGCTTTTAAAACATTTACGCATGGAATTTATAAACCGTTTTGATGCGATTTTGGTTTACAAACCTTTAACAGCCGAAGAGCTTACAGATATTGCGCTCTTGGAGATTGCCAAAATAGAAAAGCGCATGAGTGAACATAAAATAAAGTTTAACGTAAGTCGTGAAGTTTTGCGTAAGAAACTTGTTAGTATGGCGGACCCGAGGTTTGGAGCTAGGCCGGTTAAAAGGTTTGTAGAGGAAGTTTGTGAGAATTTAATTACTCAAAAATTATTGCAATGAAAAATGAAATTTTAAAATCTACAGAATCTAAACAGGCCGACGAGTCGGGTAATGTTGTAAGTTTGGGTAAGCTTAGTCAGGAAGAAGTAGATGTTTTGTACAAGAAAAGACTGGAAGATTTACAGGGAGTTAAGGAGCTTATAAGTTTAAAGCTTGTTCATCAAGTGGAAGAAAAACTTTTGGTGGAAAAGAAAACTTTGGAAAAACTTCTTAACTTGCAAAGCGCTGAAGATGCGGCAAGAGCCAAATACTCGTTTGTTTTAAGTTCCTACTTTTTCGACCAGAAGTTTTTTGGGGAAAGGTAATAAATGCAGAAGTTAGAACTCAGAATGCAGAATGAATTACTATTGCATTAATTTTCCATTCTGCATTCATCATTTTGCATTTTAAATTTTTTTATGACCGTTCAACTTGGCAACAATTTATACAGAGGTAAACAGACTCCTATCTTGCTTAAAGATCAGGACCGGCTTAGGCATATGTACATGCTTGGAAAAACCGGCGTGGGCAAGTCTACGGTTTTTCAGAACATGTGTTTGCAAGATATTTTAAACCATAGAGGAGTTTGTTTTATTGACCCTCATGGGGAGTCTGTGGCTTGGTTGTTAAAACGTATACCCGAGAGCCATATGGAGAACGTAATTTTATTTGACCCTTCGGACGAGCAAAATCCGTTTGGCTTAAATTTACTTGAAGCTACCGAAGAGCGGGAGAGAGATTTTTTGGTCGCTCAGGTTATAGAAATTTTTTATAAAATTTTTGACCCGGAAAAGACCGGAATCATCGGTCCTCAATTTGAACATTGGTTAAGATCAGCCGCGCTTACTATTATGGCGGGGCCTGACGGAGGCAGCTTAATAGAAATCCCTAAACTATTTATAGACAAAAGATTTGAGTTAAAGAAGAGACAGTATATAAAAGATCCTATGGTGCAGGATTTTTGGCAAAAGCAAATGGCCGGAACGTCCGACTTTCATAAGTCTGAAATGCTAAACTATTTTACTTCTAAGTTCGGACATTTTTTGAATAACCGACTTATGCGAAACATAATCGGGCAGAGAAAGTCCTCATTTAGTTTTGAAAAAATTCTGGATGGAGAAAAAGTTTTGCTGGTAGATTTATCCAAAGGCAAGATGGGGGATATAAACGCACAAATGCTGGGTTTGATTTTGGTAGCCAAGCTTCAGGCGGCAGTTTTAAAGCGCAGTGCTTTACCAAAGGAAAAACGCTATCCGTTTTATTTGTACGTAGACGAGTTTCAGAATATGGTTACAGATACTTTTGCCAGCATGCTTTCGGAGTCACGAAAGTATGGTTTAGGCGTGCATTTAACTAACCAATACTTTGCGCAGTTGCCGGTAAGAATGCGGGAAGCGGTGCTGGGTAATGTGGGTACTCTTATGACTTTTGAAATTGGCGCCGAGGACGCAGAAAGTTTGTCGAAAGAATTTTATCCTTTAAAGAAACAAGACTTTGTTGAATTGCGTAAGTTTAATTTTTACGTAAAGCTTTTAATTGATGGCAAAACAAGTGACCCTTTCTCTGGACAAAGCTTGCCGCCTGCTTTAGAGGCTGAAAATGACAATACAGAGCGCATTAAGCTTTTAAACCGCTTGGCTTACGCTTTGCCAAATGTCTTAGTAGAAGAAGAAATATCGAGTTTTATGAAATAAAAAATATATAAGCCCGTTCCTGATTTTAGGACGGGCTTTTTAGTTTGTTTATAAAACTGTGGCAAGTTTGGGGATAACTTAAGGCACTATAAAGGAAATACTTGGGTTTTTTAAGATTTTGGCTGATTAGGTAAAAAATACTACCTGTAGTATTATATAAAAGCGGCAGAATACTAGATGTAGAGAAATAAAAATATTTAAAATAGACAAAAAAAGCGCTTTAAAACCCCATGAAATGTATAAATTGTACAAATGAAGACACGAAAGTTTTGGATTCCAGGCCTGTGGAAGAGGGGAGTGCGATACGTAGAAGGCGAGAATGTGAGAAATGCGGATTTCGGTTTAGTACATACGAGGAAATAGAAATTTTGGGGCTGACGGTTATAAAAAAAGACGGTAAAAAGGAATTGTTTAGCAAAGACAAACTGGAAAGAGGTATAAGAAGAGCCTTTGAAAAGCTGCCTCATAGCGACGACGCGGTAAAGAAGCTTATTTCGGGAATCGAGTTGGAAATTCAGAGGAAAGCTAAAGAAGGCGAGATAAAAAGCGGTGATATAGGCGAAATAGTCATGAAAAAAATTAAGAAAGTAGACAAGGTTGCGTATATACGTTTTGCTGCGGTATACAGAAAATTTGAAGATTTAGAAGAATTTAAGCAGGAGTTAGATAAATTATAAAATAAACATGATCCGGATTTACGGATTTAATCCAGATCTACAGATAACTACGGACAGAACACATCTGTAGGCATCTGCAGATTCGCCTGCCCGCCGCTTATTGTTGGATTTTAATAGGTAAAACCTTATTCAGCAATTCAGCTTTAAATAAAAGCGGTACCAGGGGCAGGCGGGGATTGCAATATCTGTAGATAAGGATCGGAATCTAATAAATTAAAAAATACAAATATATGAGAGAAAATTTGCAAACCAGAACTAAGAACGCTTTATCCGAATTAGGCGAAAAAATATTCCTAGACCGCTATGCCGTAAAAGACGTAAAGCGTACAACTTTGGCAGTGGGGGATTTGGCGGTGGTTTTGGTTAATCCAAAAACCGGCCAAAGAGAAATTGGCGTAATTGAAACTTTGGATTTGGAAAAAAAGGAAGTCGATGTCCGTATGCGTGACGGGCAACTTGAGCATCGCGCTATTGAACATATAGACAAGCCGCTCGAAACCAAGCCGGAAGAAATGTTTGAGCGTATTGCCAGGCATATTGCAAGTGTAGAAAAGACCCAGGAAAAACAAAGAGAGTGGGAACAGAAATTCCGCGGACTTATGGACGACTGGAAGTACGTACCAGCCGGACGTATTTTTACCGGTGCGGGCACAGGCCAAAATTTAACTTTTTATAACTGCTACGTTATACCTTCCCCCAAAGACAGCAGGCATGGAATTTTTAACACCTTGGGACAAATGGCAGAAATTATGTCCAGAGGCGGCGGAGTTGGTATAAACGTTTCTTCCCTAAGGCCTCGCTATGCTTATGTAAAAGGCGTGAATGGTAGGTCTTCAGGCTCCGTTTCTTG
>CAZGAF010000052.1:0-4943 GCA_964523855.1 uncultured Candidatus Saccharibacteria bacterium
GCCCTAGAAATTTCTGAAACTTCCTGTACGCGATTTTCCTGACTCCTGCCTTCCATAAGCTGCAAATAGTCAACTACCACAAGGCCTATATTATGCTCAGCTTGCAGACGTCTGGCTTTGGTTCTAACTTCCATTATATTACTGCCTGCGGTGTCGTCTATAAATATAGGCGCTTCGCTCAAAACTCCCATCGCTTCACCGATTTTTTCAAAATCGTCGTCTTTTAAGTGTCCAGTCCTAATTTTCCATAAATTTACGTCGCTTTGAGAAGAAAGCAAGCGGTCCACTAGTTGATCTTTGCTCATTTCCAGCGAAAAAATTCCCACACCCTGTTTAGTATTTACAGCCACTTGTCTCATTATGTCTAAAGCCAAAGAAGTTTTTCCCATAGAAGGCCTGGCAGCCAAAATTATAAGGTCGCTTCTTTGAAAACCGCCTAGCAAATTGTCTAGGTCAATGTACCCAGTTGACACACCTCTAAGCTTGCCTTTTTCCCTATGCAATTCGTCTATACGTTCAAAAGTAGAGTGCAAAATCGAAACTATTGGCTGAAAATTCTGGTGCAAATGCTTTTGCGAAACGCCAAAAAGCTTTTGTTCGGCATTGTCCAAAATGTCTTCTATCTCGCCCTCTTCTTTATATGCCAAAGTCGTTATTTCACTGGCAGTCTGAATAAGTCTCCTTAAACTGCCTTTTTTTCTAACAATTAAAGCGTAGTGAACTATATGCCCTGCGGTTGGAACAGAGGACACAAGCTGGGTTAAATAGGAAGCACCACCCGACTTTTCCAGTAAAGACTTTTCCTGCAAATGGTTAGTTACAGTTAAAACATCAAGCGGAATATTTTTTTCGTACAACTCAACTATGGCCTGATAAATAGTTCTATGCCTCGGGTCATAAAAATCGTCCTGATTAAGCAAATCGGCAACTTTAACCAAAGCTTCGCTATCAAGCATCAAACTACCTAGCACCGACATTTCAGCTTCTATATTTTGTGGAGGCGTTATACTGTTTTCCATATAAATTGGTTTAGTGGCCAGTTACTATTATACCCGAATTTATAAATAATTTTAAGCCACTAAACTCATGAAAAACAAGGGTAAGCTGTGGAATAAGAGGGGAGAAATAATTGACAAAAGTATGCTAAAATAAGCATAACCAATAAATATTGCTAATATGGAAACAATTCATCACCCAGAAAAAATATTAGGCCCAACAGAAGGCGCCGTTGGGGTTATACTAAAAGAACTCGAAAAAATAGCCAAAAGCCCAGAAGCCTACAAACAAGCTTCGTATAATAAGCAGTTAAATTTTTTAATAGACACAGCAAACCCTAGAGTAAAAACCGCTCCTTGGGAAACTAAACTAAAAATTCGAGACCAAATACTTAGTTTTTTAGCAGGGTACGAAGGTAAACTTCCCGAATACGTAACCGAAGCGCTTACTCAAACTATAGCTTTGGCTAGCTATAAAGATTATTCTGGATAAAATTGAAAGAACTCTAAACAAAGGTGATCTTTGCGCAGCGCAAAGATCACCTTTGTTTTTTTATATTTTACTTACTTGCTGACCTTCGGGCGTATCTTTAACTTCAAAACCGAAGCTTTTTATTTGGTCACGCAATTCATCGGACGCTTTAAAGTCTTTAGAAATCTTCGCAGCTTTTCTTTTTTCTAAAAGCTCGCTAACTTCTTCCGGCAAAGTTTCGGTTTTAAAGGCTTCTAAGCCAAAAAGTTCCAAAAATGAAGCCGGGCTTGAGTTTTGTCTAAAAGTTTCGGCCACAGCATCTGGCACAAGTAAATCTTCTGAAATTTTCTTTAAAACCGCATTTTTGTCCTTTAAAGGTGTGTCTTTAAACTTTTTTAAGCCGTTATGTGCGGCTTCTAACGCTTCCCAAGTAAAATTCTGAGTGCTTTTGTAATGCGCTGAAAAAAAGAAATATCTCAAATCCTCACCTGAAAAACCTTTTTCTTTAAGATTCCTAAGAGTATAAAAATTGTTAAATCTTTTTCCCATTCTTTGTCCGTCCACCATAAGATGTTCACTGTGCGACCAACATTTTACAAAATTTCCTTTACCGAGCAAAGCTTGGCTTTGTGCGATTTCGTTGGTGTGGTGGGGGAACATAAGGTCAACTCCGCCAGTGTGAATATCTACCGGTTCGCCGCTGAAGGCGACCTGGTTTATAACCGAACATTCTATATGCCAGCCCGGCCTACCTTTACCTAAAATTTCACTGTCCCAAAAAATATTTCCGTCAGTTTCCGGGTTGTAGGCTTTCCATAAAGCAAAGTCGCTTAAATTGTCTTTTTCGTACTCATCTACCGCAACCCGAGCGCCAACTTTTTTGCCTTCTAAAAACTTTTCTCCGACAAGCTGGCCATAGTCGGCAAAGTCAGCCTGATACTTTTCAATATTAAAATAAGTACTCCCATCTTCCGCTTTATACGCATAACCCTTTTCTATGAGCTGCGTGACAAACCCCTGGATTTCGGACATTTTGTCAGTCACGCGAATAATCTCTATTTCATCTACGAGCACATTTAAAGACTTTAAGTCGGACAAAAGATCAACTTTATATTTTTCGGTAAATTCGTACAGGTCTTTTACAGAAGCCTTAGTTCCAAACTGTGCTAGCGTACCTTTTATGGTTTTGTCGTCAATGTCGGTAAGATTCATAACCCATTTAGGGTTATAACCGTCAGTCTTTAGAGCCCTATAAAGCAAGTCAGCTACAATATAAGCCCTTAAATTCCCAATATGGGCAAAATTATATATAGTTGGTCCGCAGGTATACATATTAAACCTGCGGTCTTTGGGGTTTTTTACTTCTTCTACCTGTTTGGTTAAAGTGTTGTAAAGTTTAATCATATACGTATTTTAGCACAAAACTATAAGCTTGCTAAAGCGCGATTAAACTGTAAAAATATTAAAAAAGGAGAGGAATGAAGCTTTTTCGCGATTTGATCTGCCTAATTTCTTTTACGGTCTTTTGGCTACTGTTTATTCACTCCTGCTCGGAAGATGCCGCCAGGCAAAACTTGCAGCAGCGCTTGGCGGTTGAGATGCAATACAGAAGCCAGGTTTTCTTGGCCGTTGAATTAAGTCGAACACAAAAGCAACGTTCTGTAACTATCATTCACCCCACCGACCCCTACAGGGCAATTATGATAATAAACGGATACGTAGCGGTATACCAACCACAAGACAAAACTTGGCTGGTTAACGCCCAAATCTTACAACCGGAATAACAAGCCGGTTTTTTATTTTGTCATAATAAAAAGCGGAAACAAAAGTTTCCGCTACAATGTAGACTGTGTGGCGTCATCGCTCGGCACAGAAAGTTGTGGGGGATTAGTTTTTTCTCCACGCCTGTCTTTTGGCTGACGAGCATCAACGACTTCTTCCGGCGTTAGCTTTTTTGCCGGTTTCGAATCCAGGCTATAGTCATAGCCACTCATGTCACACATGCTGTTTTCCTCCTCAGGATTCTGACACAAAATAAAAATCGGCCTTACGGCCGAATTTAGTAAGTCAAAAAAGTTAACTTAAAAAATCCGGTCACAAAACCGAGAAACAGCAAGCAGAAATTTTTATAAAACTAAATTTCATAAATTTAATGTACCAGCCTAAAAAAATTTTGTCAAAGTATAGCTTCCAAATGTCCTTTTTTTAGTTTTACCAAAGTACCTAACACAGCTTTGTCTTCCAAAATTTTGGCCAAGTGCATACCGCTTATAAAATGCGGGGAAAGCACATAGTCAACACCTTGTTCGTATAAAAACTTTGACTCAAAATCGTTCTGCGCCAAAAAAATAGTTTTGGGTTTTTTTGCGCCTGAGGAATTTTTTATAGCACTTAGCAAAGTTATATTATCGTCCAAATCGGGTACGGAAGATATAACTAACTTTGCAGTCGAAAGGCTAATTTGTTCTTGAATGTAAGGGTCCGCAATATCGCCGCAAACCGACTTAAAGCCTTGGGCTTCATGTCGAAAAACCACATGGGGGTCAAAATCAACGATAACTATTTCGTCACGACTCTTTTCCAGTAAATGTAAAAAGCGGCTAGCAAGCCTGTTTGCTCCCACAAGCACAACATGATCTTTTAACTCCTCGCCTTTAAATTTCTTTTCAGCTTCGCCGTGTTTAAAGTCAAAAAACTTTAAAAACGGACTGAGTTTTAAATACAAAGGCTTAGTATATAAAATCATATAAGAAGAAACCGCTATGGTTATAATCCCGACTAAAGTAACCAAACCTACCACTTGGTCAGAGACTACGCCTATTCGACTTCCCAAAGCTACGACTACAAAACTAAACTCAGACACCTGGGCAGTTGTAACGGCCACAAAAAAAGAAGTTCTGGGAGTATAACCCAAAAAGCCCATTATGAACATCATTAAAAGCGGCTGAACAAAAATTACGAAGCCTGACAAGAGCACTGCGGGGAGTATCATGCTTGAAACACCGCCAAATACAAGCTTGCTTCCAAAAACAATAAAAAACAAAATTAAGAAAAAGTCCCTTAAATACTTGATACGGGCGGAAATTTCATAATGTACCTGGCTGTTAGCCAAAGCCAAACCGGCTATAAAGCCACCCACCTCCATAGAAAAACCCACGGCCGGTAAAGACATAAAAGCCGACAGTCCCAAAGCCCAAGCTAAAGAAAAAATGGTCAAAAGTTCGTCCGACTGCCCAAAACGGTTTATAAACTTTGGAAATATTTTTTTACTAAAGTAAATTAAAGACAAAATTATTATTAAAACTTTGGCCACCACCGAAATAACATACTGCCAACCGGGTAAACTGCTAAAAATGTCGCCGTGGCCCGAAGACCCGCCCAAAAACAATAAAAGCCCCAAAGCTGCAAAATCCTGCACAACTAAAAACCCTACAGCAATTCTCGCGTACAAGCTTTGCGTATCTTTCTTTTCGGAC
>CAZGAF010000053.1:0-4649 GCA_964523855.1 uncultured Candidatus Saccharibacteria bacterium
ATGAACAGTGCAGACATAAACATTTTAAACACAAAGAAACTAGACCCTTTAACTAACAACGATGGTAGGGTGTATAGGTAAAAAAACTTTCCGTCACGCAAAGTGACGGAAAGTTTTTTATTTACCCAGCGATTTCTTTATAATACTGCTTAAAACTTTGAGGTCAATACCTTCTAGATTTTTTATGTATAAACAGCCTTTGCCCGTGGAATGTTTGCCCAAAGTTTTTAAGAGCCCTTGGTAGTTTTCCGCTCCGCCCTTAAGCACGTATAGAACTAAATTATTTTTTCGGGGCGAAAAACCAACTTTAAACCAGTCGAGTTCGCGGCCGCTTTCGTACTTTAAATGCTCGTTTCCAAAACCAACAATGGAGCTGCCCCAAAGTTTTGGTTTTTCTTTAGTGATTTTTTCAAAAAGCTTTTGAATGCTTTCGGAAGCCTGTCTTTGCTTTAAGTCGGGGATGGAAGTTATAAACTTGTTTACGCTTTGCGTAGTGGGTTTAGTTTTAAGTTCTGCTTTAGTCATTTGTGAGTTTTAAATATTTAAATTTTTACCAACCTCCGCCTCCACCACCCCCGCCGCCGCCTCCGGAAGAACCGCCGGACCCGGAAGAAGAACCGGGTGGGGTAGAGGCCGAACTTACGGCGCCTGAAAAGCTATTGCCTATTTTGGAACCAAAGTCCTGGGCCATAAAGTTGTAGCCGCTGCCATAAAACCAAAGTGGAGCGTAGTTAATGCCTTTCTCTTTAAGGCTTGCAAACACACCAGCAAACTGTTCGGACCATTTGTTTTCGACTCCCAAAGCCAGAGCATAAGGCAACATTTTTTCAAATAACTCCGGTGTTTTTTCCGGCGGGTTATGAAAGTTTAGCCTGTCTTTCTCGGTAACTGACAAAAAGTCTTTAAATCCCAATATTTCGTCGACAAGCTTTCGGCCCATGGGAGTATAAGCTTTTAGAAGTTTGTAGAAAACTATATTTAAAGTTAATAGTAGAATTGCTAAAGTTGGGATAAATAACAAAAATAGGCTAGAGGAAGGTCTATAGGTTATGGCTTGGGTGGTGTAAATCACTAGACCTAAAACTACAAAAGACAAGATTAGTCCGAAAGCAAACACTCCGCTATTTAGTATAAAATATTGGTTGCTGTGTTCTTTTTTTAAAGATTCTATAAAGTCGTTCTTTATTTCGTAAGTGTTTCTGGAATTACCTTTTTCCAGTGCATAGGTTTCTCCGGTTTTGAAAAAACCATCAAGTAATATTTGCTCTTGCAAAGCAGGTTTTGAAGAAGCACGGGGAGTTTGTTGGTTTAAAGAATATTTTTTACTGCCAAAAAGGCCGCTTTCTTCTGTTATTTTTATGTGGCCTAAGACAGCTAAATGAATTATAGAAGCTGTAAGTGTTTTGTCGTCTGCGCCCATTTTATAAACGTACCTAAGCATGGCCGGGGAGAGGTTTTGAGGCGGTTCGTAAAGCGGTATGACAGTGCCTTTTTTTGGGTCTCGGCCCTTTTTGTTCCAAAAAAAGTAGAAATAACCAAAAACTAACAAAAGGCCGATTATACCGAAAACTAAATCTAAGTTAGCTTTTATAGCGCCTAAAATATTTTCAAGTTGGTTGGGTGGGTTTACAAAACCTTTTGGCCAGCTTACGGCTATAGTTAAACCTTCATAAGGCTCTAATGGTTTTGTGGTACTAATTTCAATGGTTTGGTTAGGTATAGAAATTTTAGACTCGGCGTTTGAAAGAGTAGAGCCAAAAGTTCCAGTAAAGTACTTGGTAGAAATTTCTTGGCTTGAGAATTTTTCTGGTAATTTTATAGTTGCGCTGGCTTGTTTTATAGGGAAAATCCAGGCTTGTCCCGTGACATTCCAATAAAGTTCGTCGTGGTCTTGGAAAAAGCCTAAAACTTTTCCCATTTCATAGGTGATTTGGTATTTATAAGAGCCGGGTTGTAAAATTGTATTTTCGTTTCCTAGGTATATGCGTATGCCGTTGCCTGCCCGTTTGGTAATGTAGTTTTCTGTTTGACCGTCTCTTTTAACATCAAGCAGTTTAAAATCTACCAAGTATCTTTTCCCTAAAGCATCTGTGTAAGCCAGCGGCAGATCTCTATATATACCATGGTTTATTTGTTGGTTTTGGGCAATGACCCATATATTTTCTGTAACTATGATGCGGCCATTTTTTTCTACTTGAATGTCGCTATGAAAGTTGGTAATTTCCTCCGTTGTGTTTTGTGCCCTAACAACAAAAGGAGAGAGAAGTAGTAGAAATACAAAAGTCAGTTTCAAAAATTTTTGCATATATTGAAAGTTAAGTATGTAGGTATTATACACTTTAAGCTAAATATATAAAAAACCTCTCTTGCCAAAAATGCAAGAGAGGTTTTTATTTATTTGCCTTCGTAGGCTTTTTTAAGTTCTTCCAAGTTAAACTTTTTCATTTTTAGAAAGCTTTGGGTTACCCGGGTAATTTGTTCCGGTGTGCCGTTTTTCATCATTTCGTTCATTGCTTTTGGGGTAACCTGCCAAGAAACTCCGTATTTGTCTTTTAGCCAGCCACATTGCTCTGACTCTGGAACTGCCGACAGCTTTTCCCAAAAGTAGTCTATTTCATTTTGGTCTTCGCACTGTATAAGCAGGGAGAATGCTTCGTTAAAGTTAAACTTGTGCTCTTGTCCGCTGTCCATGGCGACAAACCACTGGTTGTTTAGGGTAAAGTCTGTAAACATTAAACTACCTTTTTCTTCCCCAGGAGTATTTTCAGGGTAGTACGATAACATGCCTCTTTTCGAGTTTTCTGAGTTTTGTGAAAAAACGGAAATGTAGAAGTCTGTGGCTTCTTTTGCTTTGCCGTTGACCGGTTTGGTAAAAAGCAAGCTTGGCATAATAAGCGGACGTTTTTCGCCTTCGGGGTTTGTGAGTATAAGCTGCCAAGAAAGTCCATACTTGTCCTGTATCCAGCCGTAGCGTTCGGAGAAAGGATACTTGTCTAAGGGCATTAAAGCCTGGCCACCTTCGGAAAGTTTTTCCCACACTTGGTCCAGGCGGGTTTTTGCGTTGGGGTCTTGGCTTGGGTCAAAGTTGACCATAAGCGAAATAGAAGGGTTGAGTTTAAAGAAAGGACCTGCGCTTATGGCCATAAAGTCATTTCCCCAAATTTTAAAAGAGACAATGTCCGAGTCGCCTGAAGGAGTGTCCTTTAAAGTTTGGACAAAGGTAATTTTGCTTTCGGTGTCCAGCTTTAGGCTCGGAAAAGCGGAAATATAAAATTCGGCTGCTTCTTTGGCTTCTTTGTCATACCAAAGATGGGGGATTATTTTTTGCATAGGAAAGTTTTAGAATTTTTAAGTTTACTTATCATACCAAATAAATATTAAAATAACTATTAAATATTAAAGATATGATTCTGGGGATTTTTTGTCCACCTCCTCCAAAATAATTTTCAAACCTTCCAAGAAATCTTTTTCGGTATATTTCAGAGACCTTAGCCTCGGGTAGAGGTTGGGGGACAGGCTGTTTAGTATTTGAGGCACTTGTCTTAGGGCTTCTACATTTGTCCTGGCTCTAAGTAGAGTTTCAAATAGCTCGGGTGATTTTTTACAAAGAAGCTCCATTCCAAAGCCTGCAAGAGCGGAAGGTATGTAGTCTAGTCTGCCGTAACGGCTGGCTCTATATAAATATTTTATGGGCATTGGAAAAGTAAAAGTGGATTTGTGAGGACCTCTAGAGTTTTTATCGGGTGTGTAAGTGTAGAGAAGCTTGCTGTTTGGGTCCCGTCTTTCTTTTTCTGAATGACTAAAGGCCGCTGTTTTTAGTTTTGGGGAAGAGTTTTTTTCTATATATTTTGCTCGTATCATATCTACCAAGCCTTCTTCCAGAAAGATACCACGCTCTTCTTGGTATGGCCCGACTGCTAAACCAATTCTCGAAAGTTCAACTTTTTTGTCTTCGACAACACAGTGTTTGTACCCGTTTAGGCTGTGAGCTTGCTCATGAATGTAAATACCTTCCGAAACTTCAGGTCCGTCCGTGTCTTCGTGGCAACGGCTGCGATTTATTATAACCATGCTAAGCTCCTCAAAGTAGGCGCCTAACCAAAATTTTCCTATAAGGTAGGGGTGAAATTTGTGTTTGGAGCTGAGGGTGTTAAAACTTTCCAAACCCTTTTGGTCGGTGAAAATGTGGTCTTTAATTGGAATATTTAAACCTTGCAAAAACTTTTTAGCCCCTTTTAAATTTAGACCATCTTCTACAGAAGGTATTTTTTCTAAGATTAACTCCCTCATGGCTTTCCACTTTTCGACTTCCTTCTTAAGTTTTTCTTGGCCAGAAGGTTCTGTGTAGTAGGCTTCGGGGTTAAACCCGTGGCGTGGTATCATATATAGGCTTTATTTATAGTGTAAATTATAACATTTTTTGTCGCCAACGATGTATATTTGCTGCCGCTTCAGATACATCCGTTGCTTAAAATTAACTTTGTTGTTAAAATATCAAAAGTTGAAAGTGTATATGCTAGTTTATTCGGGACCTGCCCGTCATGTCTAAAGCCAAAGGCTTTGGCAGGCGGGGTAGCTCAGCGGTACCTGCCGGCAGGCAGGGAGCAATCTAAAACTTAACTCATGTAAAGACCTTGGAAATTATTTTT
>CAZGAF010000054.1:0-324 GCA_964523855.1 uncultured Candidatus Saccharibacteria bacterium
CATTGGCCGCTTTTATTAACAAATTTAACTACATAAATATAGCATTTTTAACTAAATATTGGAATACTCTTTTATTTGTAAGTAAATAAATAATCCACACTTCTAAGGTCTTCCCAAACACCAAAAACCCTGCTAATATTTCGCGTATGAGCCGAAAGAGGATACACGGCCGCCACTCGCCAAACTGGCGAGATGTCGCGTACGCTCTTTTTATAGTCAGCCCACTTCTCGGGCTTATTCTTTCCTTTCTGAGATTTTCCAACCCATAAACCACAACTCTAAAGTTGTGGTATTTTTTTACAAATAAAAAACAGCCGCTAAAAA
>CAZGAF010000054.1:334-4563 GCA_964523855.1 uncultured Candidatus Saccharibacteria bacterium
TTAACTGCACCACATGCTGTTTTTGTTCGGCAGTTAAATTTGTTTTGTTGGCTTGTTCAATAAAAAAATTAGCCGAGTCAATTTCGTTTGTTTTCGATTTTGGATTATAAACAATATCATGAAAAACAGCCGCTAAAAAAACGACTGTTAGGACTACTCCGTCACTTCGCGCGGATCAAAGTCCGTGCCTCGAAGTAGATGAGAGAAGAGACCAGCATACCCGGCCATGCGGTATTCCCGGTCCACTTGGGACTCATCGGATTTTGGCGGGCCAAGCAGGTTGTTAAAACGTTCCTGCACAAAATACACTCGCCCCCCGCCATTGTCCAGCTGGGTGAAGTGGAAAGCCGTGTTGCCCTCAACGTCCTTAACCACGACAAAAAAAATCTTTTCGGCAAGGACGAGTTCGGCCAACGCGGTACGATGCCGAACCACAACTATCGAAGGTCCGGCTCCGGGCTCGGACTCTAAGTTCACCACCGGAATGACCGGCGCTGGGAAACCTTCGCAGGTTAGTTTTTCCTGCAAAGATTGCCAGCCTTCAAAAAGCTGACCCCATGTTTCCAAGGGCCCAATCTCCTCCGGCCCAAAAATCGCAACGTGACCAAGCGATTTTCGAGTTTGCTCGAAAGCCACAATAAGTGGCTTGGTTTGCGGCGGAATCACCAAATTATAAAGAATTTTCAGCCGGTCTTCACCATCCAGCATGAAAATCCTCCTTCCCAGGGTATTTAACCCTCTTAAACCTATAAAACCTTATAAGCTTAAGAGGATAACCCAAACACAGCATAATAAGTAAAAATTACTCTTTTGTCAAGCTAAAAAGCCTAAAGTGTGGACTATTTAGCCCAATTATGTTAAAATTTTTTAAGTTGCTTAGTTTTGGAGTAGGTACAAGATTGAACAAAATCAACTAGTGCCGGCTTAGCTCATTCCCGATGCTTTGATCGGGACCCCGACTGCAACGTCGGGGCAGCAACGGTTTTACTCCAAAGTTTTAGTTCCGTACTCACGGACATTGCAACATTGTAAAAATAGCCACACTTGCCGGCTTAGCTCATCCGGTAGAGCAACGGTTTTGTAAACCGTAGGTGGTCGGTTCAAGTCCGACAGCCGGCTCCAGACTTCGCTAAAGCTACGTCTGGCTTACGCCATCACTTGCAGATTTAGCGAAGTCTGTCCGCCGAAGCTTTATGCGAAGGCGGACCGTAAGTATCAGCATTATCTTCTGGATCAAGATAATGAAAACAAGATTCCTGACGCCCAGGCATCTTAATGATTTTTGTTCTCAACTATTCACTAATAACCATTCACTAGTCACTAACTCATATGTCTCAAGACCACTTACTCAACATGGAGTGCACGGTTTGCCACAACATAAACTACCAAACCAAGCGCAACAAAAAAAGCCCAGGCGCACAAATAAGAAAGCGCTTAGAGCTTCAAAAATTCTGCAAATTCTGCAAAAAGAAAACCCTGCACAAGGAAACCAAGTAGAATAAAAACATTTGACCTTTAACTTTTGACATTTGACTTCGGTTAATTGTTAATTGTCAATCGTCAAATGTTTTTTCATGGGGGCGTCGTATAATGGTAGTACAGCGGTCTCTCCACCTACGTCAGACGCTCTGCAATTTTTGATGGGGGAGTAGTTCAATGGTAGAATATCGGTCTCCAAAACCGAGGACGAGGGTCCGATTCCTTCCTCCCCTGCCAAAAATTGCAGAGACTTCGGCGGACAAGCAAAACTGCTTGCGTGGGTTCGACATTGTCCTACGTAGTCACTCGAGTGACGAAGTAGGATTCCTACACCCCCTGCCATAAAAACCGTAGCACACGCTACGGTTTTTATGTTGCAAAGGTTCCCACACAAAGACCACCTTCGCATAATTCCGTATACGACTATTTACTTAGTGTCCGTTTTGTAACGGCCGTGAGAAAATGGACACTTGGGTTTTTGAGGTTTTTTATTAGAGTTTTATTTCAATTTATTTTAAACCACATCTTTACTAAATATGAAATATTTAAGCCCTTTTGTTGTATAATAGTTTAAACAACATTGTTTTAAATTAGCTTATACTTACATGCAAAAAATTTGGATTTGGGTGAAAAACCACAAAAAAGCCAGCATTTTGGGAACACTGGCTGTTTTTTCTATTGTGTATTTTGTATTCTTCAGAAACCAAAACACAACGGCAAAGGCGCAATATATAGAGGGGAATGCCGAAAAAACCACCATTGTAGTATCGGTTTCTGCTTCCGGGCAAATGGCAGCCGAAAGCCAAATAGAATTAAAACCCGGCAGCTCCGGAACGCTCACAGCTTTGAACGTAAAAGCAGGGGACACTGTAAAAGCCGGGCAGCAGCTGGCCATGGTAGACCAAAGCTCAAATATTGTGGCATTAAACCAGGCCAAAGCTTCGGTACTCAAAGCCCAGGCTGACTACGACACTTTGGTAAAAGGCCTAACTGGTACAGACCTGGCTTTAGCCCAGGCAGATGTGGAAACCGCAGAAGAAAATTTGGAAAAAGCAAAACGCGACTTACAGCAAGAAATTGCTGACCAAAAACTTTTGGTTGAAAGAGCCTATAACAAACTTTTAAATTCCGGCTTAACGGCAGTTTCCAGTTACACCCCCAACACAGCCAGCATTGCAATTACCGGAAACTATAACGGTAAAACCGAAGGCGCTTACACAATATCTTTTTACAATACAGCGGGTTCCGGAGTTTTTTACCAATCTTCCGGCCTTGGGAGTGAGTCCGGGGTGTTAAAACGCGGCAGCGTTCAGTCTTTGGGCAACGGGCTTTTTATGAATATTTCAGAGAGCGGCAGTTTTAACGACAGCGCCACAACTTATACCATAGACATTCCAAACAAAAAAAGCACAGACTATTATACAAACCTCAATGTTTATAACGACGCACTAACCAACCAAACCAAAGCTATTCGCTCAGCCGAAGATTCGGTAAAAACTTCAGAGACAAACTTGAAAAATGCAAAGTTGCAATTCCAGCAAAAAACCGAACCGGCCGACAACTCGGAACTTGCCCAAAGCCGCGCAAGCTTACTTTCCGCCCAAGCATCTCTCCAATCCGCAGCAAACAATTACAACAACAATATTTTAAAGTCACCCTTTGACGGCGTAGTGGCGGCTGTAAACAACAAAGTTGGCGACCAAATAACTTCGGCCAGCGTGGTTGCAACCGTAATTACCAAACAACAAATCGCCGAAGTTGCCCTAAACGAAGTTGACGCAGCCAAAGTAAAAGTAGGCCAAAAAGCCACCCTAACTTTTGACGCCATGGACAGCTTAGAACTCACCGGAAAAGTCGTTGACGTTAGCTCTATAGGCGAAACCAGCCAAGGAGTCGTTAGCTACACGGTCAAAATTGCGCTCGACAGTCAAAATGAAAATATAAAACCCGGCATGAGCGTTTCTGCCAACATAATTACCGACATAAAAACAGACGTATTAGCGGTTCCAATCTCCGCTATAAAAACAATTAGCAACCAAAAAGTTGTTCAAATTTTGGGCAGCGACGGGCAACTTACCACAAAACAGGTAGAACCCGGCATTTCTAACGACACATTAACCGAAATTATTTCGGGTCTTTCGGCGGGAGAAAAAATAGTTACCCAAACCATAACAGCAAACGTCGCTGGCAGTTCTACAACTAACCGCTCCACACAGCAGTCGGTAATTCCGGGGCTTGGCGGCAGCACAGGCCGTACCGGCAACCAAGTATTTATTGCTCGCTAACTTACATGATACTTTGTAAAAACATTTCAAAAGTATATAAAAACGGTGACAGCGAAACCCAAGTCCTGTCCGAAGTTTCCTTTAGTATTCAAAAGGGGGAATTTGTCGCCATAATGGGACCCTCGGGCAGCGGCAAGTCTACCATTATGCACATACTCGGTGCGCTCGACACCCCAAGCAGCGGAAGTTACAGTCTGGAAAACAAAGACGTCTCTAAACTTTCCGACGACGAGCTGGCGTATATTCGAAGACAAAAAATTGGTTTTGTATTTCAATCTTTTAACCTGCTTCCAAGGGCTACGGTTTTAAGAAATGTTATATTGCCTTTAATCTACGCGGAAACCCCTTATGAGCAGCGAGAAGTTTTGGCAAAAAAAGCCTGCTTGAGCGCCGGCCTTTCCGAGTCGAGGTTTAACCATTTGTCTAACCAACTTTCCGGCGGACAAATGCAGCGCGTTGCCATAG
>CAZGAF010000055.1:0-4325 GCA_964523855.1 uncultured Candidatus Saccharibacteria bacterium
CTCTGATTTTTGCGGCTACTTCGAATTCTAAATTTTTAGAAGCTAGGTCCATTTGTTCTTCCAGTTCGTGCATGTAAAACTTAAATTCTTTCTTGTCCATTTGCATTGGGTCTCGTTCCGGGTTGTCTAAGTTTGTAACTTCGGCTTTGGAGCCTGCCAAGCGGGAGTCCGAAATGGCTCGTTTAACTGAGGCGGGAGTTATGCCGTGTTTTTTGTTGTAAGCTTCTTGAACTGTTCTTCGGCGATTGGTTTCTTCTATGGCTCTTTGCATGGAGCCTGTTATGCGGTCGGCGTACATAACCACATGGCCTTCCAAGTGTCTGGCCGCGCGGCCCATCATTTGCATAAAAAAAGTTTCGCTTCTTAAGAAACCTTCTTTGTCGGCGTCCAAAATAGCTACCAAAGAAACTTCCGGTAAATCTAAGCCTTCTCGAAGTAAGTTAATGCCGACTAATACGTCGTAAATACCAAGTCTTAAGTCGCGTAAAATTTCTAGACGATCAAAAGTGTCGACGTCGCTGTGCACGTATTGTACTTTTATGCCGTCTTCTTTTAAGTACTCGGTTAGTTCCTCGGCCATGCGTTTAGTAAGGGTGGCAACGAGTATGCGCTGGTGTTTGGCTATTCTTTCTTTTATTCTGACCAGTAAGTCATCGACTTGGTTTTTTATGGGTTTAATTTCTATAGTCGGGTCTAGGAGTCCGGTGGGCCGGATTAGTTGTTCGACAACGGTCAATATCCCTGATCCTTTATCCTTTATCCTTATCGGTTCTTCCGATTTTTCTGTTTGGTCTGAATCGGGTGCGATATCGATCGGGTCAATGTGGCTTTTGGGTTTATAAGGTTTTATTTCTTGAGTTAAAGAGCGCTCGATTTCAAATTTAGCCGGGGTGGCCGAGACAAAAACCACTTGGCTTATTTTTTTCTCAAACTCGTCGAACTTCAAAGGTCTGTTGTCTAAAGCTGAAGGCAGCCTAAAACCGTAGTCGACTAAAGTTGTTTTTCTAGATTTGTCGCCTTCATACATTGCGCCTATTTGAGGTAAGGTTTGGTGGGATTCGTCTATGAAAAGTAAGAAGTCGTCTGGGAAATAGTCTATTAAAGTAGAAGGAGGGGCTCCAGGCTCCCTTCCGTCCATATGCCTAGAATAGTTTTCTATGCCGGAAACAAAACCTGTGTTTTGAAGCATTTCTAAATCAAAGTTTGTTCTTTGTTCCAGTCTTTGAGCTTCCAGAAGTTTGCCTTGGGACTTTAAATTTTTTAGTCTGTCTATGAGTTCTAGTCTTATATTTTCGGTGGCGCTTTTAAGTTTTTCTTCCGGGGTCACAAAGTGTTTGGCCGGGAAAATAGTAAACTCTTCCAACTTTTCTATAAGATGCCCGGAAACTGCGTCGAGTCTTTCTATTTTTTCTAAAGTATCACCAAAAAAATCCATACGAATTATGGTGTCTTCGGAAGAAAGAATAATTTCTAAAACATCACCCTGTGCGCGGTAAGTCCCTCTTACCAGTTCTAAATCGTTTCGTGAGTACTGAAGGTCTGTGAGCCTTCTAAGCAGTTTGTCTCTTTTGTAATCTTCACCCTTTTTTATTTTTATGGACAAGTCCAAATAGTCAGCTGGGTTTCCAAGGCCGTATATGCAAGAAACACTTGCGCAAATAATAACGTCGCGTCTGGAGAGCAGGCTTTGAGTAGCGGCGTTTCTTAAACGGTCTATTTCTTCGTTTATTTGAGTTTCTTTTTCTATAAAGGTGTCGGAACGGGGGATATAAGCTTCTGGTTGATAGTAATCGTAGTAAGAAACAAAGTAGTGTACAGCATTATCTCTAAAAAAATCTTGAAATTCGCTGGCTAATTGAGCGGCAAGAGTTTTGTTGTGTGAAATTATTAAAGTTGGCCTTTGTAAAGTTTGTATTAAATTCGCCATGGTAAAAGTCTTGCCGCTGCCCGTAACTCCTAAAAGAGTTTGGTAGCGGTTCTTGGCTTCCAAAGACTTAAGCAAGCCTTTTATAGCTTTGGGCTGGTCGCCCGATGGCTTAAAATGTGAAGTTAATTTGAATTGCATATTTAAAGTATTATAACATCGCCATATTAACGAAAGAAGCGGAGGTCGGACAAGGTGTTAGCCTTGCCGACCTCCGCAAAGGAGGGAAGCATCTTTGGTAGAGGGAAGAAAAATAGCAAAAAAATCTTTATTCCAAAGATGGTTCCTCTTCTTAAGTTGTAGCCGCTTCGCGAGCTGCTAAGCCCTAGCATGAGCAGGGTTCGAACATGATGCTCGCGAAGCGGCGCAGGTGCCGGAAGCGCAAGAGCTCGGAGCTCAAGTCTTCCGGCTGGCAGACCGGTCGGGGGCGACTCCCTAGTATCCTCCCTAGGGGGTTGACCGGTTGCCAAACTTGAAAAAATTTTGGAGGGCGGAGAACACGGAGGAGTATCCCCGCCCTTTAGAAGCTTTAGGAGAGACGGTCTCTCGTAACGCATCACTCCAGCTTCAAAGTTTCAATATTCTATAGTATAAAGCCGATTTTGTCAATACTGCTCGGCGCTGCTAGAATAAATGGGTAAAAGAGAATTAGAAAAGAAAGTCTTATGATTGCTTACTTAAAAGGTAGAATAAAAGAAAAAACCACTAACTTTGTGGTTTTGGAAAACCAGGGTTTAGGCTATAAAGTTTTTAGTACACCCGAAATTTTAGAGAAAAAAACTGGTGAAGAGGTGGAAGTATATACGTATTTGAAAGTTGCCGAAACTGAGCAAAGTTTGTTTGGCTTGCCCTGCAGTTCTTTGAGATGCTTATCACAGTTAGCGGAGTGGGGCCCAAAATGGCTTTGGCTATACTTTCTGCTTCAAGAATGGAAGCAGTTCAGTCTGCGATTGCGAACCAAGATGTAGGTGCGTTCACCAGGATTTCCGGGGTCGGGCGTAAAACAGCAGAAAAAATAATTTTGGAGTTAAAGAGTAAGGTCGGTGTTTATGAATTACCTGGTTCAGGAGCTTTGAGTACAGAAGTGTTTGACGCGCTTATTGCGTTAGGGTATAAGCAGGCAGAAATAAGAGCGGTAATAAACAAGCTTGATTCCAGTAAAAACACAGGAGAGCAAATAAAGGAGGCTTTGAAATTTTTGAGTAAAGCCGGGTAATGCCAAATTTTTAAATTCCAAATGAAACTAGTTGAATTAAATAATCAGGACAAGGATTTTTATAATAATTTTGTATCCAGCCAAGAAGCGGGAAGTTTTTTGCAGTCTTGGGCTTGGGGAGACTGGCAGGTTTTTTTAGGCAGGCAGGTAAAAAGGTTTAAAATTCAAAATCAAAATGAAGAAACGGTAGGTGTGATACAGTTTATAAAAATGCCTTTATATTTAAATAGGTATTACTGGTATTGTCCGTATGGACCCGTACTAGCTGAAAGCGGGAATTTCAAATTTCAAATTTCAAATTTCCAAAATTTGATAGAGCAGAAATTTAATACAGCAGTTTTTGTTCGTATTGAGCCAAAGATTCTTCCACTACCAGCTACTAGCTACCAGCTAATAGCTAAAACTAGTAATATTCAACCCGGAAAAACGTTGGTAATAGATTTAACAAAAAACGAAGAAAAACTTTTGGCAGAAATGCATCATAAGACTCGGTATAATATTCGTTTAGCCGAAAAGCATGGCGTGAAAGTGGTAGACGAATTTCATTTGGTAAACGGTAAGGGGATTTTTGCAAAAGAAGCGGTCGATCAAATTACAGAAACTTCCAGCCGGCAAAACTACAAGTCCCAAGGGCATGCGTATTTTAGACAACTGGTTGATTTTTTTACAATAAAAAAAGTTTCTGGAGAAATTAAACTTCATATTTATAAAGCGCTACATGAAGACGAACTATTGGCGACTGCTCTCATAATAGACTTTGGTAAAATCAGAACGTATTTGTTTGGCGGTTCTTCCGACAAAAAAAAGAATTTAATGGCTCCGTATTTGTTGCACTGGCGCATTATGCAAGATGCAAAAAAAGAGCTGTTTGAAAAATATGATTTTTGGGGGATTGAAACTTCTTCTGGTAAGACCCCTGGCTTTGTAAGGTTTAAAAGCGGTTTTTCTGAGGCGCCCGAAGCTGTGGTAGAATACGCAGGGGCTTATGATGTTGTAAATAAAGCGTTTGAGTATAATATATATAAAGCGCTTAGAAAAATAAGAAGAATTTTTTAATGAAGAGATTTTTGCCTAAATTTTTAGTTAAATTTTTAAAATTTAAATGAAAATACCCTAAAACAGCGATTATATTCATAATATTTAATACGTATTAATACAGCATTTTACCGGAAGCTTTTTAGTAGA
>CAZGAF010000056.1:0-1367 GCA_964523855.1 uncultured Candidatus Saccharibacteria bacterium
TCGGACAAAAGTTTAACCACAACAATGGTAGAAGAAAAAGTTAAAGCGATTGCTATGTAAAAAGCACCAACATAGTTAAAGCCGAGTAGCAAAGAAATAAAAAAACCAATCGAGCAAGTAAATATCATGTGAAGGAGGCCGGATATTACCGCAGTTTTACCCAAGCGCTTCATATGGTTAACATCCAACTCAAGTCCCACCATAAACAAAAGCAGGGCAATGCCTATTTGCCCCAAAGCGTCCAAAGTTTCGTGGTGCATTTGCACATAACCCAAAGGCCCGACCACCAAACCGGTCAAAATAAAAGCAATAACACTAGGCTGCTTAAGAAAACTAACCACAACCGCAATGAGCCCGGCTAAAACCAATACGCCAGTAATTTGGTAAAAGAGACTATAGTCCATAGTTGGGGAATAGAGATACAGAGATTTAGAGAGATAGAGAATCTAAATCTCTGTATCTCTAAATTTTTACTTTTCTTGTTTTAATTTTTATTTCGTTTAAAACTTTGTCTTTACTTAATTATACCATAAAATTATTTGCCTTTTACATGCTTTTTAGGTATAATTCATTTTAACTATGAACTTAAATACCATATTCTTTATAGGTCCCCAAGGCTCCGGCAAAGGCACTCAGGCAAAGCTGCTTGCGGCCAAACTTGGGTTTTTTTATTGGGAAATGGGCGGAATTTTAAGAGAAGTAGCCGGCACAGACACCACTCTTGGCAAAGAAGTTAAACAGCTTATAGAAAACGGGGTGCTTTTGCCCGATGAAAAATTGTGGGAAGTGGTTAAAATGAGGCTTGAAAAAATCCCTGCAAATACAGGCGTTATTTTTGACGGCATACCGAGGCGCATAAACCAAGCAGAGTGGTTGATGGAATATTTAAAAGCTCAAGGCCGAAAAGATTACGCCACGCTTTTTATAGACGTTCCAAAAACAGAGTCCGTAAACAGAATATTACTTAGAGCAAAAAAAGAAGGCCGAGCGGACGACACCCAAGAGCTGGTTGAAAAAAGACTTCAACAGTACTACGACGCAACTTTACCTGTAGTTGAGTACTTAAAAAGCAATACAATTTTTTTTGAAATTGACGGAAGACCGCCGGTAGAAGAAGTAACCAGTGAAATATACAAGAATTTAAAGTTAAAAATTTAAAATGGAAAATGATAATTTAAAGTTTAAAATTTTGTCCGCCTAATGCGGATCATTTTCCATTTTTCACCCTCGGGTGATCACCTTAAGGTGAGATTTTTACGTTTTAATTTAATTTTAAAGCAACGACTGGAAATGAAAAAGCTTACAACCAAGATTTTGCCTCTAAATCTAATTTTACTAGGTGACCCTGTACTCCTTCGCCCTTAAAG
>CAZGAF010000056.1:1428-3110 GCA_964523855.1 uncultured Candidatus Saccharibacteria bacterium
CGTGTAATTTTTAAGTATGAAAGACAGCAAAGACACTCCACTTAATTTAATACTGTTGGGAGATCCGGCCGCAGGGAAGGCTACTCATGCAAAGTATCTTTGCCAAACTTTTAACATGTACGATTTAGATATGGGCAGAGAGCTTAGAAATATTAAAAATCAAAAATCTAAGTTACAAGATGTTTTGCAAAAAACTTTAGACAAAGGAAAGCTTACTCCTACAGATATAGTTAGAAAAATTCTTTACGAAAAAATTCATTCCACGCCGAAAAATAAAGGCATCTTGTTTGACGGGACGCCAAAAATGATAGGCGAGGCCAAGTTGGTTACCAAATGGTTAAAAGCCGAAGGCCGCAGCAAGCCTCTGGTTATTTATATGTCTATACCGATGACCGAAACCATAAAACGCATGACGCAGCGCAAAGAAGACTTTAAGGGCAAGTTTAGCAAGCGTGCGGACGACGACAAAAAAGCTTTGCAAAACCGCGTTAAGTACTACAGGGAAAACATTTCGGAGGTGGTTAAATACTTTAAGACTATTTACGCCTATAAAAAAATTTCCAGTAATGCACCAGTACCGAAAGTGAGAAAAGTTTTACAAAAAATAATCGACAGTTTTATTGCTCAGTCCTAATCCTACCAATCAAATACACAGATCCTGCAAATCATCTACGAATCCAATTAAATAAATATTAGTGGCTGATTTGCAGGATTCGGCTCTAACATTCGTAGTATTTGGACTAAACTTATGAAACAAGGACTTATTAAATCACAACAAGAAATAGAGATTATAGCTGAAGGCGGAAAACTCCTTCATGCTATTTTGCGCAGCACGGCAAAGCTTGCGCGCCCGGGTGCTTCAACCTGGGAACTTAACGAATACGCAGAACGTGAAATAGAAAAGACAGGCGGCAGACCCAGCTTTAAAGGCTACGGCCCGAAGAAAAACCCTTTTCCTGCCGGCCTTTGCACTTCGGTTAACAGCCAAGTTGTGCACGGTATACCTTCTAAGCAAGTTATTTTACAAGACGGCGACATTGTGGGTTTAGACATAGGCATGGAGTATAAAGGTTTATACACCGACACCGCCATAACTGTGGGTGTTGGTAAAGTTTCCAAAGAAGCGGAAAAGCTTATGCAAGTAACCGAAAAATCTTTACAAGCGGGCTTAAAACAAGTAAAGGCGGGCAACAAAATAGGGGACATAAGCTTTGCCATACAAAGCACAGCAGAAGCCGCCGGCTTTTCGGTTGTAAGAGACTTGGTCGGTCACGGCGTAGGCTATGCTGTCCACGAAGACCCTGCGGTTCCATGTTACGGCAAAAAAGGCACCGGCATGGTTTTAAGAGCCGGCATGGTTTTGGCTATAGAACCCATGCTAAACATTGGCGAATATTTTGTAATTTTTGAAAACGACGGCTGGACTATTTCTACACAAGACGAGTCTTTATCGGCTCATTTTGAACACACTGTTGCTGTGACGGAAAATGGGGTGAGGGTGCTAACTTAAAATATCAAAGTTTAAAAATCAAAATGCAAAATGGCAGTTTAAAATTTTTAATTTTTAATTGTCATTTTCATATTTGATATTTACATTTTTCTTTTTCTTTTTAGTTCTTCTACTATTTTCTTTATAAACTCATCTATGCCCATTTGGCCCAAGTCTGTTCCTTCGCGGGTTC
>CAZGAF010000056.1:3120-4238 GCA_964523855.1 uncultured Candidatus Saccharibacteria bacterium
GCGGGTTCTAATAGCAAGCTTGTTCGCTTCAACTTCTTTTTCACCCAAAATTATTTGGTAAGGGACTTTTTGCATAGTAGCTTCGCGAATTTTTTTACCAATACTTTCTGCTCGGTCGTCTATTTCTATTCTATAATTTTCGTTTTGCTCCAACATGAGTTTCTTTATTTTTTCGGCAAAGTGGATTTGTTTGTCGGTTATAGGCAGGATGGCTATTTGAAGAGGGGAGAGCCAAAGCGGGAAGTTGCCGGCAGTATGCTCTATTAACAAACCCATAAACCTCTCCAAAGAACCATAAATAACTCTATGCACAGCGACAGGGGTTTTTCTAGACCCGTCTTCCGATACGTATTCTAAGTTAAATCTTCTGGGCTGCTGAAAATCAAGTTGGATTGTTCCCATTTGCCATTCACGTCCTAAAGCATCTTTCATCAAAATATCCACCTTAGGTCCGTAAAAAGCCCCATCTCCTTCTTCAATAAAATAATCTTTTCCGCTTTTTTCAAGAATTTTCTTTAAGGACTCCTCTGCGCGATTCCAAGTTTCAATATCGCCCATAAAGCTTTCTGGCCTTGTACCTAAACGGTATCTATACTCCATACCAAATATACCGTAAAAAAGTTTGGTAATATCGAAAATACTTTCATACTCAGACTCGATCATTTCCTCAGAAATGAAACAGTGTGCATCGTCTTGCCTAAATTCCCTCACGCGCAAAAGACCATTTAAAGTTCCGGTACGTTCGTACCTATGGAGCATGTCGGTATCGCTTAACCTAAATGGCAGATCTTTATAACTTCTAAGCTTACTGCCAAAAACCACCATAGCGTTAGGACAGTTCATGGCTTTTATTCCATATTCCTCGTTTTCGCCCATATTAGCCACAAACATATCCGGCCAATAATGTTCATAATGCCCCGAAGTAATGTATAAATCTTTTTTATTGAGAAGAGGAGAAACTATTTCATGATAATTTCTTTTTTTGTGTTCTTTTCTCCAAAAATCAATTAGTTCGTTATAAATGATCACGCCTTTTGGCAACCAGTACGGCATACCTGGGGAAGTCTGATGGAACATAAACAACTCGAGTTTAGGCCCCAAAACTTTATGATCACGTT
>CAZGAF010000057.1:0-4009 GCA_964523855.1 uncultured Candidatus Saccharibacteria bacterium
TTTTACAACTTAGATAGTTTATCATTTTGCGCTTATTTTGTCGAGATCAGTAATAAAAGGACGGTCCTCTGCATACAGGTGACCGTCCTTTTATTATACTACCCTACCAACTGCTCACCGCCCACTAGTCATTTCCCCAACTTCTCCTCCACCGCCTTTATATTTATAGTCGCCTTCAGTACCGTGTCGGGGTTTAAAGAAATACTGTCTATACCCTGCTCAACCAAAAACTCAGCAAACTCCGGGAAGTCCGAAGGCCCTTGGCCACATATACCAACCTTTAAGCCCGCCGTATGAGCTTCCTTTATAAGTATGGAGATAAGTTTTTTGACCGAAGTATTTTTCTCGTTACCAATGTGCGCTATGTATTTACTGTCACGGTCCAAGCCTAAAGTTAACTGAGTTAAATCGTTACTGCCTATAGAAAACCCGTCAAAGATTTTCGCAAACTCATCTACCTGCAAAATGTTAGAAGGAATTTCCGCCATAACCCAGACTTCCATATTTTCTACTAAGTCGCCATTCTTTTTTTGCTTTCGTTCTTCTTTGGTTATGCGTTTATTGAGCCCATATTTTTCCATCATCGCCACCACTTTTTTACCCTCTTCGGGTGTACGACAAAACGGCACCATGGTACTTAAATTCCACAAACCCATTTCTTCTCTAACTCGTTTAACCGCCCGGCATTCCAAAGAAAAAGCTTTTTCGAACATTGGGTCATAGTAACGGCTCGCACCTCTAAACCCAAGCATGGGGTTTTCTTCTTTCGGTTCGTATCTATGCCCGCCTATTAAGCCTGCGTATTCGTTAGTTTTAAAGTCGGAAAATCTTAAAAGCACATCGTGCGGGTAGAAAGCAGCGGCTAACTGCGCTATACCAAACGCCAACTTTTCAACATAAAATTCTGCTTTGTCTGTATAACCAACGGTATAGTCGTCAATTTGTTTTTTTAACTCCGCGTCATCCAGCTCATTAAAATTAATAAGTGCGTTGGGGTGGATTTTTATGAAGTTGGAAATAACAAATTCTTCACGAGCCAGACCCACGCCCTTGTTTGGAAGAAGCGAATGGTTAAAACAAAGTTCGGGATCAGCCGCTATCATTTTTATGTCGGTTTTCGGGTGCTTAAAGTCTGTAAGGTCAGTCTTTACCACTTTAAACTTTAAAAGGCCTTCGTAAACTTTTCCAAGTTCCCCTTCCGCGCACGAGACAGTTATTTCCAAACCATTTTTCAACATTTCGGTCGCGTTGCCCGTGCCAACTATAGCCGGTATACCAAGTTCACGGCTAACAATAGCAGCATGACTGGTGCGTCCGCCCGAGTTAGTAACTATAGCCGAAGCTATTTTCATAATTGGTTCCCAATCCGGGTCTGTAATTTCTGCCACCAAAACTTCCCCCTGTTTAAACTCAGAAATTTTGCTGGCATCTTTTATAAAATGCGCCTTACCCTGGCCTATTTTTGACCCAACAGCTGCGCCCTGCACTAAAATTTTTCCACTTTTTTCTTCCAAAACAAACTCTTCCAAAACATTTTGAGCTCGTTTAGCATGAACTGTTTCAGGCCTTGCTTGCACTATATAAAGCAGGTTTTCTTCTGCATCGTAAGCCCATTCTATATCCATAGCCTTACCATAGTGTTCTTCTATAATTACCCCCCATTTGGCCAGTTTTAAAATAAACTCATCGCTCAAAACAAACAAGTGTCTATCGGCCTCCAAAACCGGCACCTCTTTGGTAGCATTCACACCCTCACGGGAATAAATAAGTTTTTTATCTTTAGTGCCTACCTTTTTATTTATAATGGACTTAAAACCCTTTTTTAAAGTCGGTTTAAATACTTTGTATTCGTCCGGGTTCACCACACCCTTTACTACAAACTCTCCCAAACCCCATGCGCCGTTTATAATAACCGAATTCTTAAACCCGCTTTCCGGGTCAATGGTAAACATAACCCCAGACGCACCTCTGTCGGAACGCGCCATTTTTTGCACGGCCACCGAAAGCGCGATTTCAAAATGGTCGTAATGCTTGTCTTGTCTGTAAGAAATAGCACGGTTTGTAAACAAAGAAGCGAAAGCTTTTTTTATGCTTTGCAAAAGTTCGTATTCACCCCGAACGTTTAAATACGACTCCTGCTGGCCGGCAAACGAAGCATCGGGCAAGTCCTCTGCGGTTGCCGAACTTCTTACTGCCACATCTAAACCGTCTGCACTTAAACCCAGTTTCTCTGCAAGCAGCTTATAGCCTTCCGTAGTTGCTTTAGCCAAGTCTTCCGGCACTTGTGCCTCTAAAATAAGCTGTCTTATTTTCTGACCCTTTTCTTCCAAAGATTTTATATTTCTGGTATCTAAATCCTGCAAAATATCTTTTATTTTTTGGTCCAGTTTATTTTGGGCAATAAAATAACGGTAAGCCTCGGCGGTTACCGCAAATCCAAAAGGTACATTTATTTTTTCACAGGGAAAAAGTTTACTTTCTGCCTGGGTCAAGTTTTGATACATTTCACCCAAATTGGCGTTTTTCCCTCCCACTAAAGCTACGTCTCCCTTGTTAATTTCGTCAAACCATAAAACAAAGGCGTTTTCTTTTTGTGGCATATGTTTTTTGTTAATTTCATTTTAATTATACCACTTGTAACACCAAATGAAAACCCTCCCCGTTTTTTAGGGAGGATTTCAATTCTATTTCTCTAACTTTCTAAATCTCTACTTCTCTATCTACACCGTCTTCACTTCCAACAAATTTAAATTCTCTTTTTGGCCCAAAGGTTCACCGGTCACCATGACCACTTTGTCACCCTTTTTAACCAGCTTTTGCTTTTTAACCAGCTCCAACATTTCGGCCATAAGCTCTTCGAAGGTGTTAACCTCGGGCATAGAATACCCACTCACTCCCCATATTAAATTCATTTGCCTTAAGGTTTTAACTTTCGGCGTCAACATAACTAAGTGCTGGTTGTAAGGCCTTTCGTGGGCTATTTGTCTGGCCGTAAACCCGGACTCTGTCGCTCCCACAATAACCTTAGCGTCTGTATGCATAGAAAGGTCGAACACTGCTTCCGCCATAGCTTCGACTTTGTTAGTAACTTTGTTACTTAAATGTTTATGAGGCGGCAAAAAATTACTTTTTTCCGTAGTTTCTATAATTTTAGCCATTTCCTGAACCGCTTTTACCGGAAACTTGCCAAAAGCCGACTCTCCAGAAAGCATTACACAGTCAGCTTGGTCAATAACCGCATTAGCTACGTCGCTAACTTCAGCACGAGTAGGCCTTGGGTTTCGTATCATACTATCTAACATCTGGGTTGCGACAATAACCGGCTTAGCCTGCTTTAAACACTTTTGAATAATATTTTTTTGTATAATCGGCACCTGGTTCTCCGGCATTTCCACACCCAAGTCGCCCCTAGCCACCATAACCGCGTCCGACTCCTTTAAAATGCCGTCGAAATTTTTAACCGCTTCAGGCTTTTCAATTTTGGCAATTATCTTTGGCTCGGTTAAATTTTTCGGGTTGTATTTCTTTATAAGTTTTCTCAAATTTACTACGTCTTTTTTGTTCCTAACAAAAGACAGCGCTACATAGTCTACATCCATTTTCAAACCAAATTTTAAATCTTCTACATCTTTAGAAGTTAAAATGGGAATTTTAAGTTTGGTTCTAGGCAGGTTAACGCCCTTATGGCTTTGAATTTTACCCGGTGACAAAACCAAACAATATATTTTCCCCTTAACAATTTTTTGCACTTCAAGCTCAATAAGCCCATCTTCAATAAGTATGCGCTGTTTAGGCCTTATAGATTTCATAACGTCTAGGTCCAAAGAAAAACCAAGTTCGGACGAGCTTAACTTAGGACCAATAACTACCGACTGCCCAACGCTAACATCGATGGGCTTTTTCATTTCAAGTACGCGAATTTTAGGACCATGCAAGTCCTGTACTATAGTTATGGTTTTACCAAGTTTTTTTGCCAGCAAAACCTGCCCAATCGCATTGTTGATTTTAT
>CAZGAF010000058.1:0-3919 GCA_964523855.1 uncultured Candidatus Saccharibacteria bacterium
AAAAAGGTTTGGTTGCGGTGCCGTTAGTTGGTAGAGTGCAGGCTGGTAGTCCGCATATGGCCGAACAACAAATAGAAGAATGGATAAATTTACCCTCTTCTTTGGTAAAAGGACGGCGCGATGTGTTTCTGTTAAAGGTACGTGGAGACAGTATGATAAACGCCGGTATTTACGAAGGTGACTTGGTTATTGTGCGTCCGACTCGGGAAGCTAAACATAACGACTTAGTAGTTGCGCTCTTGCATGACGAAGCTACAGTTAAAAGGTTTATTCAAATAAAGAACCGAGCCTACTTAAAAGCAGAAAATCCGGAATACAAAGACATTTACCCGAAAGAAGAGTGGATGGTGCAGGGGAAAGTAGTGGGAGTGATTAGGAATTTAGAATAATAACAGTAAGTAGTAAAGAGGCAGAAAGCCGCAAAAATTAAAATTGAAAAATCAAAATGGAAAATGACAATTCAAAATTTAAACTTGAATTCAAAAAGCGGTTGTATTCTTGGGTTTTAAGATTAATTAAGTTTATTGACTTATTACCTAAAAGTTCAGTAAATGAAGTTATGGGCAAGCAGCTTTTAAGAAGCGGAACAAGTGTTTTGGCAAACTATGTCGAAGCAAATTCGGCCTCTTCTAGAAGAGATTTTATAAACTTTTTTACACATTCGCTTAAGTCCTCTAACGAATCTAAAGTTTGGATTACCCTGTTTAGAGATTTGGAAAAAGGCGACAGAAAAGAACAAAATTGGTTGTTAAAGGAGTTGGTGGAGGTATCGAATGTGTTAGCTTCAAGTATTTTGACCCTAAAAGGTAAAAAATAACTTTAAATTTTCCTTTGTAATTTTGATTTTTGATCTTTACATTTTCAACTAATTATATGTCTGAAATACAACAAACAAAACTAAATATAATTTCCCAGCTTCGGGGGTTGTGTGCGCACTGTGCGTGTGGAAATAACCGAGAGCATAAATGTCCTGTTAAAGAAATATCTTTAAGAATTCAATCTTTACGAGGTGTTCCGCTGGTTGTAAATAGTGAATTCAAAGGAATGCTATGGGCATAAAAACTTTATAAAAAACCATCCTTAGCTTGTCGAAGGGTGGTTTTTTGTTGCCCTTGAAAAAATAACGAGGTTGCTATATAATTTTGAGTTGTTAAATTTTGAGGAGGGGGCATGAAACCAGAGGATTTGTATCTTGACCTGGCTTTACGGGCCGACTATAACCTGACCAAGACCCTTATTTACGGGGCAATCAGGACAGCTCTTGCTAAGGACAAGAAAATGTCTGCGTGCAAGGCGGCTTACACGAGGGTGGTTGTAAAAAACACCCGGCGGAGTTGTATTTCGCCCGAGGGCTTGCCTTCTGTATTGTTTGTTGCGAGTGTGACTATTCGTAACCAAAGTTGGGGGTACGCAGAAGTTTACTGGAGTAGGAAACAGGCAGAGGGAAAAATTAAGCTCCATGACGTGGGTCCGCTTACGCCGCGTTTAAGAAGGCTGGTTCAGTCTACTTGGACGATCTTTTAGCGCTTGGCTTTTGCCGGCGCTTTTTTATTTTTAGGCAGAGCCATTATTGACATGGGTGCATTTATAACGTATTATTTTCTTTCGAACTTAAGGGGGGAAAATGGTAGTAGCGATAGTAGGGTTTGACCTGGAGTCGGAGGCGAAGCTGCGGGAAAGATTGGCCGAAGTGGGTGGCCGTGTCGTGTACTTACTAGCACATGAACACAAGGGCGGTTGGGACAGTTTTTTTACGACCGCTGACCAGATTATCATTTGTGAAGAGGTGGGCGAGAACCTGGGTGTAAAGGACTTACTGCAAAATTGGTCAGTTCTTCAGAAAACTCTCCACTTTCGCTATTTGCCGTCCAACGAGTCTTCGGTGAGCAGCGGGCTAACGGGCTTAGACAACTTGCGCACTTTTCTTGTCTGGAAACTTAGTTAAGAGCAACAGATAAAAGGTGTTAAAGTTACTTTTTGCTTCCTTGTATGAAAAGGGAAGCTTTTTTATTTGTAAAAAAACAGCCTCGCAGAGCGAGGCTGTTTAAAAATATATTTTATTGACCTTGTGCTTCGGAGGAAGAATTACCGGAGTCGGACACGCTGTTTGCCACAGAGGACTTACAGGCTTTTACTGCTGTTCTAAAGTTAGTCCAAGCAGTGTTTTTAGACTTTACCCAAGCGGAGGAGGCTTCTCTCTTTGCTTTGGTAAACGCAGACCAAGCGGCTTTTACATCTGCCTTAACTTCTTTGGTAGTGGTTTTTTTGTAGGCAGCTGCAAGGGCGGAGGCTCTGGTAGAATAGGCGGCTTGCATGCTCTGGCTTTGAGTAGTGAGGGCGGAGCCTAAAGCTGCTTCGCGAGTACTGACAGCAGCTCCCACGCAAGCAATGGCTTGAGTTTGGTCTACTGTAGTAGGAGATGTGGAGGCCATTCTCATACTGTTAGTTCTTAACATGCCTTCGGCTGCAAAGGCAGGCATAGCCATGCTTAGTGCAATGGCTGTGGAAAACAACGCGGCAATTTTTTTGTTCATTTGATTATTTTTAATTTTTTAATCTTAAGAGTATTATACCATATTTTACTTGGACATAAGAATTATGCGTTTTTCAAAGCCGCCATTTTTTTCTCGCTTTAAGTCTTGTACTTTTTTTATGTCCTCTTGGGTCCAGTTTTTTAGTTTAAGTATGGCGTCTATAACTTCATACACATCGGCCAGCTCCTCTTGTAAGTTGTTGTGTTCCAAAGAGTACTTTACTTCCATAGCTTCTTCTGCAATTTTTTTTACTAAAAATTCTAAATACTCTTCGTTGTCTTCCGCAAATTTTATATTTGCCACTTTACCCGTTCTTTTTTGGTAAAGTTCTGGAATGTTGTCACGAACAAGTTTAGGAAGTTCGTTTTCTATGGGGTGGTTGGTGGGCTCAAAATTCATATAAGATTTTTATTTCTTATGTATAGACATGCTATCTTTATTATATTATAATGTATTTCAAATTCAAGAGAGAGGAGGGACGAAAATGGAGTCCCTTTATAAAGACATGAATAGGTATGCGCCTGTGGTAGTGCAGGTGCTAGCATCCGCAATGTTTAATGAAGGGCGTAAAATACCCTTCACTGGTTGTTATGTGTTGGCGATTTCAACGCTACAACAACCTAGACAGGAATTGGTTAGGTTTGGGCCAGTAGTGTCTCAGTATTTTTTGCTCCCAGGGAGCAAGATCCGTGAGCCGGAATCGAGTTTATTCAGAGGATCCGCAAGGCGGATGGTGGATTTTTTGGCAAGAAATCCCGAAAGGGTAACAAGCTTGAGTAAGTACACTCAGTCAGGCGGAATATTTTTTGTATGGGAAGAGGCACCTACTGTCCTTGTGGTTGCGAGCTATTGTCACGAGCTCGACGAAGCCGCAGCGATTGCCTTGGGGGTCCTGTGCCGCACGTTGGACGAAGGGAGTCTTCGTCAGATTCTGGTCGAAAGCCCGAACCGATGGGTGGCTCCGTTGCTCAAGGAACTATTGGCGCGCTACCCAGATCATCAGTACCTTAAAAAGGTGCTTGAGGAACTGGAGACGCAAGCCACTTCATAACCAAGAACTTTAAAAAGTTCCTTGGTTTTTTTATTTGCATAAACACAGCTATATATTCCACTAACAAGTTTTTTACTTAATTATCTTTATACCTTCTAGTGACGATCGTCAGTAGAAGGTATAAAGATTTTTGTGGGTATGGTTATGTGGAT
Source organism: uncultured Candidatus Saccharibacteria bacterium (assembly GCA_964523855.1). Taxonomy (GTDB): domain Bacteria; phylum Patescibacteriota; class Doudnabacteria; order UBA920; family UBA920; genus JAEUSF01. The sequence continues at coordinate 3,738 of CAZGAF010000058.1, forward strand.
ATTTTTTGTGGTGTGGTAAATGTGTAAAAGATTAGATACATCGGTGACATTTTTAAGGGAGAATGTGCAAATGTAGACACGAAGCATTTACTATATTATAATGTATTTCAAATTTAGGAGAGAGGAGGGAGGCTGTGTTGTCCCTTGCAAAAAAAGTGAATGCTTTCGCGCCTATTGTAGTA
>CAZGAF010000059.1:0-3530 GCA_964523855.1 uncultured Candidatus Saccharibacteria bacterium
TTTAACTTACTTGCTTTACTTTGCCGGCATAATAGCTGTAATAATAATTGTATGGGGTGGTTATTTGTATATAACTTCTGCTGGTAACGAAGAACAGGCAGAAAAAGGCCAAAAGGCTATGACAAACGCAGTTATTGGTGTGGTTTTAGTCGTAATGGCCTTAGTTATAGTCAGGTTAATAAGTACAACAGTTATTACAGGTAATTTGGGCCAATAAACTTTTATTTTGTATGTTTTTTAACACAGCCTTTCTTATTTTTTTAGGAAGGCTGTGTTATTTGCATAAATTGACAGTTTGGTAATGCTTGCATAAAATAGTATTTGACTTCATTTGCCTTGGTGGCGGAATTGGCATACGCGCTAGCCTTAGGAGCTAGTGCCCTCACGGGCTTGAGAGTTCAAATCTCTCCCAAGGCACCAATTAGAATAATGGTGCCAAATAAAGCTGTCTGTATTGATGCTTGAGAGTTTCACCCTACGGGTGATCTTATTAGATAAATTCAAAATTTAAAAATCAAAATGCAAAATGTAGGGCAGTTAAGAATACAGAAGTGGAAGTGAAAGGCTACGAGTTATTCAGTATTTGATGGTTCCTCGAAAAAGTATTTATTTAGGGTTCTACAGGTGTGTTCAGTGATAAATCACTTCAGGTTTTTAAGGTTGCCAGGGGGCTTATATTTCCATATAATTTATAAGTAGAAGCTTTAATTAATTGTTAACTTTAACTTTTTAATATTCATAGTGATGAGCAAAATTGTAAAAAACATATTACTTATTTTGGTAGGATTTTTGGTGGTCTCTTACATAGTTAGTGCTTTTTCTGGTAACACGCGGGTTAGTCCAGTGGCTTTGTCAGAAATAAGCGATATGGTGGACCAGCAAAGAGTAGAGACTATTAGCATTGGAGAAGATTCTTTAACAGCTAAAATTAAAGACTCCGATGTCTTTCAGCAAGCCAAGTTGGGTCCGAGGACCGAAGTAACCGACTTCTTTAAGAATCGTGGCGTTGACTCGGCTAAAATTTCCAAAGTTAAAATTGAATATAAAACCCCTTCGGCTGCCAGTAATTTAATTAGCAACTTATTGCCATTTTTGTTGCCCTTTGCTTTGGTTGCTTTCTTTATTTACTTCTTAATGCGAAATGTGCAGGGTGCCAACAACAGAGCTTTAAGTTTTGGACAGTCTTCTGTAAAACTTTCCGATGAAAAAAAGAATCGGGTAAGATTCATAGACGTAGCTGGAGCTAAAGAAGCCAAAGAAGAGCTAAAGGAAGTGGTAGATTTTTTAAGGTATCCGCAAAAGTTTTTACAACTCGGCGCTAAAATTCCAAAAGGCGTTTTGCTTTTAGGAAGCCCGGGCGTAGGTAAAACTTTATTGGCCCGTGCTGTGGCTGGGGAGGCGAATGTACCTTTTTTCCATATTTCTGGTTCTGAATTTGTAGAAATGTTTGTGGGTGTCGGCGCGGCTAGAGTAAGGGATTTATTTAAGAAAGCTAAAAAGAATTCTCCCTGCATAGTTTTTGTGGACGAAATAGATGCTGTCGGACGTCAAAGAGGTGCGGGTTTGGGCGGCGGTCATGACGAAAGAGAACAGACTCTCAATCAGATTTTGGTTGAAATGGATGGTTTTGAGACCGACACAAACGTAATAGTTATGGCGGCTACTAATAGGCCGGATGTGTTAGACCCGGCGCTTTTAAGACCGGGACGCTTTGACAGGCAGGTTGTTTTGGATTTGCCGGACATAAAAGACAGAGAAGAAATTCTAAAAATCCATGCAAAAAACAAACCCTTGGACAAAGATGTGAATTTAAAGAAGATAGCAGAACGTACCCCGGGTTTTTCTGGAGCCGATTTGGCTAACGTGCTTAATGAAGCTGCGATTTTGGCAGCTAGAAGTGACAAGAAAATTGTTTCAAATGAAGATTTAAGAGAGGCGGTTGAAAAAGTTATTTTGGGTCCGCAAAGAAAAAGTCATATTTTGTCTCCGAAAGAAAAGGAAGTCACTGCGTATCATGAAGGCGGGCATGCTTTGGTTGGAGCTGTTTTACCTTTTTCCGACCCTGTTCACAAGGTCTCAGTTATATCGAGAGGGAGAGCAGCTGGTTATACCATGAAATTACCTATGGAGGATAAGCATTTGCATACCAGACAGAGCTTTTTGGACGAAATTGCTGCTTTGTTGGCTGGAAATGCGGCTGAAAAGCTGGTTTTTAACGAAATTACCACCGGCGCATCTAACGACTTAAAAGTAGCTACCAATATGGCGAGAAAGTTAGTTATGAGTTACGGTATGAGCGAAGAAATTGGACCTATTTCCTTGGGCGAGCATCATGATATGGTGTTTTTGGGCCGTGAAATAAGCGAGCAGAGAAATTATAGCGAAGAAGTTGCGAGAAAAATTGACGAAGAGATTAGCCGCATTTTACGCGAAGGTTATAAACGAGCTACTGAAGTTTTAACAAAACACAGAACTCATTTAGACACCATAGCAACTCGTTTGGTGAAAGAAGAAACCTTAGAACAAGAGCAGTTTGATGAAATCGTAAAAGATATTGTGCCAGCTGAAAAAAAGAGAGAACCTGAATTTAATGGCTCAGAAGTAAAAGACGTTGTTGCGGCTTAAAAATGCAGAGCATTGGACAAACAATTTACGGGAGTTTTAAATCCACCAGCAAGCAGCCGCGCTGGTGGATTTTGGCATTGTTGCAAGTTTTTTGTATAGGTTATTTAGCAGATTTTCTTGTTTTTAAAAGGACATTTTTTGTGGAATGGGGCTGGGCTTTGACATTTTTGCTTGTTTTGCAGCCGGTTTGTGCATATTTGTGGTTAGATTTAAAAGCTGTGCACGAGAACAGACAAGAGAAAGTTTATTTGAAGCAATTTCTGTTTTCGGTTTTAGCTGCATTTTTTGTTTGCACTTCAGCGTTTGGGTTAATAATGCTTTTGGTAAATACGTATGGGCCGGGAGTGTTAATATTTTTACTCTGTATGGGGGTAATGGCAACGGCTGTGATTGCTGCAATGGGGGCTGTAATTTTGGACTTAGGGTTTTTTAGGGCTTGGGGTTTAGGTTTAGATGTTTGGCGCTTAAAAATGTCTATACCTATAATTATAATGGTCCTTTTTGTAAGTGGGTTTGCTTCCGGGTTCTTTGTTTGGCCAAAGTTCTTAGCGTGGGTTATTTTAAATGAAGGGTTTTCAGTTTCAAAAGCTTCTGCTACAATATGGATATTGTTTTTGATTGCCGTGATTATTTTGGGCTTTCTTGTAGCGTTTTTGAACAGTTTTTTGGTTAGAGTTTTTTTAAACTTTATAAAACCTAACAGCTTAAACAAACAAGAAGCAGAAATACTTTTACAACAAAATATTTAGTTTTTGGGCAGTTAGCTCAGTGGTAGAGCATCTCTTTGACGTAGAGAGGGTCGAAGGTTCAATCCCTTCACCGCCCACCAGACTATTAAAAATTTGAATAAATAAATCCGAAATTCGAAACAATATCTAAATTCAAATATTCTATATTCAGAATTT
>CAZGAF010000060.1:0-3075 GCA_964523855.1 uncultured Candidatus Saccharibacteria bacterium
AAAAAATAAACAGAACTTTTCACATAAAAATGCCGCGTTTTTTAAGCGCGGCATCAAGGCTAAGCGTTAAGGCAAAAAATCACAGCAACATGTCGTTGCTCGCTTCCCCACCAACAAAAGCCTTTTACCTCAACATCCACATACTTCCGACGCACCAACTCTGCTACTAAGCACGGAAGTATCTCAGGCACTTCGGCCTGATACCCAAAATTGAGACAAAACGTCTCGAGGTGTTGCCAAGGTGTTTGTTGGTGCCAGCCCTCCACCCAACTGACAACACTAGGAGGAAGATTCTTTTTCCTTTCTGTAAATTCCTCTTTTGTCATGCACCAAAATTAGCAAATTATAGACACTTGGTCAACATAAAAGTATAATTAATTTATGGAAATTTCTGAGAAGTACAAACAACTCAAAATAAGTTCCCTACCTATGTCTCCCGGCATCTATGTATATAAAAACCAGTCCGGTGAGATTATTTATATTGGTAAAGCCAAAAATTTACGCGCCCGGGTTAAGCAGTACTTCCAAAACCACGACACTAGGCCTCAAATCCCCTACCTGCTAAAGGACCTTACTTCCCTAGACTACACCGTTGTTAATTCTGAACTGGAAAGCCTCTACTTAGAAAGAACGCTTATCCAAAAACATCACCCCAAGTACAACATAGAACTAAGAGACGACAAGTCTTACACTTTTTTAGCTTTCGACTACAGCACAGAAATCCCCCAAATTTTAATTACCCGAAGAATTGAAGAAAATAAATTTGAAAAAAGAAACTTTCGAGACGAATCTAAAAGTCCGCTACCTACACGCTACTCACTACACGCTACACGCTCTGATTATTTTGGCCCTTACTCAGCAGCCTACAAAGTTCGCGAGGTTTTAAAAACCATTCGCTACATATTTCCTTACTGCTCAAACACCAAAGTTTCCCAAAAACCCTGTTTTTACTACCATTTACACCGCTGCCCTGGGGTATGCGTGGGGCAAATGAGTCTTTTGGATTACAAAGCCCATTTAGAAAAAATCAAACTTTTTTTAAAAGGCAATTTTACTCAAGTCAAAAAAGAAATCCAGCGGGAAATGAAGCAAGCAGCGTCCTCTCGCCTTTTCGAGAAGGCCGCACGTTTAAGAAACCAACTCAAAGCTTTAGAGCTTTTAGAACAAAAGCAGCACGTTATACTACCTAAAAAAGTTTCTTGGGATATTGTGAGTCTGTCGTCAGAGCACGATACCTACTGTATAAACCTTTTTAAAATTCGAGAAGGTAAATTAAACGACAAACAAGATTTCTTGTTTGAAAATGTTAATAGCTCAGAACTCGAAAAAACCAAAGAAGAGGTCATGCAGGCTTTTTTGGAAACCTACTATTTTTCCACCAGCGAACGTCCAGACAAGATTTACTTGGAATTTAAAACCGAAGGGCAAAGTATAATATCCGCACTACTTTACGACCGCTTTAAGAAAAAAACCGCAGTTCAAGTTGCGGCTAAACAAGAACCTTTATCGCTTCTTAAAATTTCCAAACAAAATGCCGAGGAATTTTTACGACGCCATTTAGAAAAAACCGCGTCGGAATCTGACCGTATACAATCAGCTCTTATACAATTACAGACTGTTTTAAAATTACCCTCCACGCCAGCCCGAATAGAATGCTACGACATTTCTAACATTCAAGGCACTAACGCCGTTGGAAGTATGGTGGTTTTTGAAAATGGCAAACCCGCCAAGTCTCAATACAGAAAGTTTAAAATAAAATCCAAAGACACCCCCGACGACTTCACAATGATGAAAGAAATGCTAAGCCGTCGCATGCTCAGAAGCGTACAGCTTAAAGCGTACAGGCCTGACCCTGAGCCCAAGACTCAACCCCCGACCCTCAACGCTAAAAATTCATGGCCGATGCCGGACTTAATTGTTATAGACGGTGGCAAAGGACAACTCTCTGCCGCACTTGAAGTATTAACGGGATTACAAATTCCAAATGATAAATTCAAAATTATTGGCCTGGCAAAAAGAATTGAAGAAATATTTTTACCAAATCAAAGCGAACCTATTATTTTGAACCACGACCAACCAGGCCTTCAGCTTCTACAAAGGCTTCGCGACGAGGCTCACCGGTTTGGCATAACCTTCCACCGCTCTCTTCGTTCCAAGCAGGCAGTCAAGTCGGCCTTAGACTCAATACCAGGCATAGGTCCCAAAACCAAAAAATTACTAAAGCAAAAGTTTGGCACTGTGTTAGCCATAAAGAACTCAAGCTTTGAAGAGTTAAAAAATGTTGTGGGAGAAAAATTGGCTGAGAGAATAAAAAAAACATTACCTTAACAGATTTACAAAAATTTTACAGAGCAACAGATACCTGCTAATTTCCAAATTTATATTTTTAAAAAATTTATATTTATTTGCAAATCTGAACCCTATTTATGTATCAGTTATTAGCTTATTGACAAAACCCCTACTTCTTTTGTACAATAATCCAGTCATTTTATATTGTTGATCCTAAAAAATATGAGACAAGTATTGCAATTTATAGACATTTTAGTAATGGTTTTGCTTATCGTAGTCATTTCCTTACAAAATAAATCTTCCGGTCTTTCCAATGTTTTTGGCGGCTCCGGCAACATCGTTGCTACCAGAAGAGGTTTTGAAAAATGGCTTTTCTACTCAACCATAGTTATAGGAAGCCTTTTTGTGATAATAAACATTTCTTTCTTGTTTCTCTAAGCCCAGGTCTACAGACCTAATATATATTTTTGGCTCTTACATGCAAAAATAATAAATTAGCGTCACAAAAATGAACGGTTACTCATACAATCCAATACCGGTTTTAAGACAAGTCCTAAAGGGATTCAAAGCCTTAAAAAACTTCCATCTTTCCGATATTCGGAAAGTTTTTTCGTTAATGGGCAAAACCGAAAAAGTCATCCTTTCCTCTTTGGCATTTGTAGCCTTAGCAAGCCTCACGGTGTCGGCCAGAGGTTTTTATATAGAGCAGACTCAAATAATTCCAGCAGTAGGCGGCAGCTTAACCGAGGGCGTAGTCGGTCAGCCACAATACATAAATCCTGTCTT
>CAZGAF010000061.1:0-763 GCA_964523855.1 uncultured Candidatus Saccharibacteria bacterium
CCCTGGAGAAAGTACTTTAGGGTTTTTATTTTGGCTTAAATATAAAGAAAATATATTGTTAACATTATATTCACAAAAAAGTGGTATTTTGTATGATATAATATGATAAATAATAAAATTTACGTATTATAAAAATATGGCTAAAGAGCTTAGGGAAAGGTTGACCATAACTTTAAAGAAAAGTGTGGTATCCATGTTGGACCAAATTATAGATGGTCAAAAAATTCGTAACCGATCACACGCGGTTGAGTTTGTGCTTACCCAGTCTTTGGCTAAAGAAAAGTTAAAAGTTTTAATTTTAGCCGGCGGAAATACAGTGAGGATACAGGGTGAAAAAGAAGAGCTGCCAAAAGCTATGGTGCCTATTTTAGGCGCGCCGCTTTTGGAGCATACTTTAAAAAAGTTAAGAGATTTACATTTTACTGAAGTGGTTATTTCTATAGGTAAGGCTGGAGAAAAAATTCAAAAATATTTTGGCAAGGGAGAGAGCTTAGGTTTAAATATTAGTTATATAAAGCAAGGGGGTGAGTTACCTGGTACGGCTCAGCCGCTTTTGCAGACAAAAAATTTGTTTTCCAGTACTTTTTTGCTTATGTATGGAGACGTGCTTTCTGAAATAAATTTAAACGACATAATTGAGTTTCATCAAAACCAAAGAGGAGCGGTTGCGACTATGGCTTTAACTGCAGTCGAGCACGTGAGCCAATGGGGCGTGGCTAAATTAGTGGGAAGCAAAATTTCTTCTTTTGAGGAAAAACCAAAA
>CAZGAF010000061.1:783-2621 GCA_964523855.1 uncultured Candidatus Saccharibacteria bacterium
TTTTTCTCACTTGGTAAATGCAGGTATTTATGTTTTAGAACCCGCTATATTCGGTTATATATCAAAAAACGCAGAACGACTTGAGAGTGATGTGTTGCCGAGGCTTGCGGAAGAAAATAAGTTAGCCGGGTATGCTTTTGATGCAAAATGGGTAGATGCCTCGGCGTTGTAAAAGTTTTTGCGGTCGAGTGACAGCTTGTTGGCGGGTTGTCACGCGGCCGTAAAGTTCGCCGCAATTCTATCCCAATAGGGGGGATGATACTATGTTCGATGTTTTGTGTTTGCCTAGCCTGAACCTGGAGTTCAGGCTCGAGTCCGACGCTGTCATCCCCGAAGGGATGCGTGGCAAGAAGCTGACGGCAGATGAGCTTTTGTTTTTTGAAGGCGAAGTCAAAGCTCGAGTAGGAGAGCTGTGTTTCTCTTTTGAGACAGCAGCGCTTATTCCGGTTTTGGCTGGAAGTTCCGTAAACTGCGCGATGGGTTTTTCCAGGCTTGGCCTGAAAACGGCCTTAGCTGGCGCAGTTGAAGGGAGCGTAGAGGGCTTAGAGGGTGTTACTCCTCTCTTCGTTGAGAGGGGAAATGTTATGGCTACTACGCTGTGCGTAGTGGACAGCACAGGAGCGGCAACGCTCTTTTGCAAAAAGCCTCACTATACGCTTTCGAACGCTCTGCTGGAGCGGTTGTCTGCTGTGTCTTCTCCGATGGTTGTCGCCACGGGGGTGAGACAAGCGGAAATAGCCGTTGTAACTGAGCTCTTCCAAAAGCGCTCTACGGGAGCCCACTGCAACATGCTTACGCCGAGTACGGAGGTTATAGGCTCTAAAGCCTTAAATCGCTTGCTTCGGTTTACAGACGTGTTACAGCTTAACGAAGTAGAGGCGGAAGCAATTCTTGGTAAAGCCGTAGAAGCTGATCAAGCTGCGCTCGCGCTTCTGGCTTTGGGACCGAAAGTTGTACTGCTTACCTTGGGTAACCAAGGTGCAGCAGTCGCCGTCTTTTCTGAAGACGGAAACCACACGGTCTTTCGGCAGGAGGCATTAAAGTCTCACGTGGTCGATACCACAGGGGCGGGAGATGCTTTTACGGTGGGGTTTCTTACCGCGCTTCATATGGGCTTGGCCCACGAAGAATGTTTAAAGGTAGCGGCTTTCATCGCTGCTAAAAACATTTCTGCTTTTGGCGGACACGGGGGCATGCCTTACGCCGAGGAGTTTGTAAGCTTTCTTGCAGAGGAAAACATCGCAAACTTAAAGGCTGCGTAAAACCTTAACGGTTTACACGCAGCCTGTTTTTTTTATATTAGCTTAAAAGCTTTTTTAGTTTTGAGTGCAGGAGTTTGTTGGAAGCCAAAAACTGTTTACCTTCCCAAGAAAAGTTTTTACCGTCTAACCTAGACACCATACCGCCTGCTTCTTCTATAAGCAGAAAGCCGGCTGCCATATCCCATGGGTTTAAAAAGTTTACAATACAAGCGTCTAGTTGACCCGAGGCTACGCGAGCCAAGTCGGCGGCCACTGAACCATATACCCTGGGTTTTGCCGGAGCCATGGTGACTTTGGCAAAAATGTCGCTCCCGGCTTTTAAGGCTTCTTTGGTGCGAGCCATAGAAATTCCGACCATGGCTTTAGAAACTTCGCTGGTGCTGCTGACTGAGATTTTTTTCTTGTTTAGAAATGCATCTCGGTTCTTTTGAGCGTAAAATATTTGTTTTTGAGCAGGCAGGCCTATCACGCCGATAAATAGTTTGCCATCTTTTTCTAAACCAATAGAAGTGGCAAACAGAGGGATTCCACGGCTAAAATTTGTGGTGCCGTCGAGTGGGTCTATTATCCATTTAT
>CAZGAF010000062.1:0-2611 GCA_964523855.1 uncultured Candidatus Saccharibacteria bacterium
GTCTAAACTCCTCGGCAGGCCGACCATCGTATTTACCAAAATGTCTTTCTCTTAAAAGTTTTTGAGTATTTACCGCAAGCTCTCTTTCCGCAGAAATTATTTCAGCGGTATGCACCGCTCTTAGCAAATCGGACGAAAAAACTGCTGAAAATTCTATATTTTTGAAGGCCTCCTGCACCGTTTTGGCTTGATTTTTGCCATTTTCTGTTAGAGGAGAGTCGGTATGGCCTTGAATTATCTCTTTTACATTAAACTCCGTTTCGCCATGCCTAACTAAGTAAATTGTGCATAAATTAGAACTCGTTTCCATGTATAAAATTATAACAATTTTTACCAATTTAACCAATTTTACTGCTATAATTACTAAAGAACATAAACTTTCGGTAAAAACTATATGTCAAAAATAAAAAAAATATATGCCCGTGAAATTCTAGCCTCCGGCGGGCTACCCTCGGTAGAAACCACTGTTGAACTGGAAGATGGCAGCCTAGGCGAAGCCAGTGTCTCTTATGGAGCCTCAGCCGGCACCAAAGAAGCTTTTGTTTTACTCGATAACGATACAAAAAGATACCAAGGTAAAGGCATGTTAAAAGCCGTGGAAAATGTAAACTCAGTATTCGGGCCTATTCTACAAGGACAAGACGCTCTACAACAGAGAGAAATAGACCAACTGCTTATAAGCACGGACGGCACACAAAACAAATCTAAACTTGGAGCCAACGCCATACTCTCTGTTTCTATGGCAGTCGCCCGTGCCGCTGCGGCTTCTTCCAATTTAGAATTGTACGAGTATTTAAGCTCTTGCTACAAACTACAAGCTACCACCCCCAACGCTAGAGTCGGGGCCCCGATTGTCAAAAATATTAGTAGCGAACATCGGGGCTACAAGCTCCCAAAGCCTCTTGCCGTTCTCATAGAAGGCGGCGTGCACGCCGACAACTCCACCGACCTGCAAGAGTATGCCCTAGCTGTTTTAAAAGACCAACCGGCCCGCGAAGACATAAGGCTAATGGAAGAAATATATTTAGAATTAAAGAAACTTTTAAAAAATAAAAAATATTCTACCAATGTTGGCAACGAGGGAGCTTTTGCACCAGAGGGCATAAAAAATAACGAGCTACCTTTAGAACTTATAACCCAAAGTATTGTAGAAGCCGGTTATACAACCAAAGACGCGGGCATATATATAGACGCAGCGGCATCGGAATTCTATAAGGGCAGCTCTTACCACCTTAAAAGCGAAAATCAAAATCTTTCTTCGGAAGAAATTATTCAAAAATATTTATCCTGGTTCAAAAAATATCCGATAGTTGCCCTAGAGGACGGCTTGTCTGAATTTGACTGGGAACACTGGCCTAAACTTTTGGCTGAGTCAGGAAAAATAAAAATTGTTGCAGACGACTTAACTGTTACCAACACCCACCTATGGCAAAAAGCTATAGACCAAAAAGCTGCCAACAGTATTTTAATAAAACTAAACCAAGCCGGCACGGTAACAGAAACTATGGACTGCTGCCTGCTAGCTAAGCACTATTCACTTTCTACTATTCCTTCCCACCGAGGCGGCGGCGAAACCAACGACACCTTTTTGGTGGACCTTGCTGTGGCTGTTGGCAGTGACTTTATAAAAGTCGGACCCACCCGCGGCGAAAGAGTATGCAAGTACAACAGACTCATGAGAATAGAAGAGAGATTGAAATTAGCATAATTTCTAATTGACCCCCGCCTGCCAACTTTTAACAATACTAAAAAGCTAGCTGATAAATAACTTTTACTTTCTACAAAAGCATTACATCTTGCAGGCATGTAATTATCCTAAAAATAGAACGCCCTGATTTCTAAGTTTTTACATTAGTCAACGGGGCTTTTTTAGGTTAATTAGCATAATTAAGTAAACCTACAAAGAATTTAAAATCAACTTTTTTATATAACGACAAACTATCTTACATTACTCCACCAAATAAAAAAGCCTAGCTTCACATGCTAGACAAAGCAGATTTAAATAAAGGATGACGGCTTTAAACGGTTACTGACTCTGGTCACTCAAAGCCTGGCGATACTGCCAGGCGATCTCCGTTGGGCTCACCGAAGCCGGAAACACCGCTCCACAAAATTTACCCCCTTCGGCGTTTATCGACTGACACACAACGACAGCCTTTCCGTCGGCACTGATGCCGTTTAAGAAATGCTGATCGTGTTTGCCTTGCCCGAAACAAATCTGGCAAACACCCTTTTCAGGCGCCATAGTTTCCAGTACTTGGATACTTTCCACGCTTACCGTACTCACACACACCTCCTTCTTGTCCCTTTGGGACAAATTGACCTTTATTATAAATCTTTATTGCAAAAAATTCAACATTAAAAAACTTTCATAAAATCTCGACAACAGGCTCTTACTTTACTATACTTAACCCATATAAATATATGGACAAACTTTTAAAAACAGCTGTGGAAGCCGCAAACAAGGCTTCACAAATTCTCCTGGAAGGTTTTACAAAAGGCGTAGTAGCCACCGACAAAAAAACTAGCGATACTGGAGACTGGATAACCGAATACGACTACAAAGCACAAAGCGTAATTTTAAAAATAATTTCTAAAAATTTCCCCTCAC
>CAZGAF010000063.1:0-2530 GCA_964523855.1 uncultured Candidatus Saccharibacteria bacterium
TAAACACTATGGGCAGGTAGCGAAGTGGTCAAACGCGACTGACTGTAAATCAGTTGGCCTTGCGCCTTCATAGGTTCGAATCCTATCCTGCCCACCATAAAATAACTCATGCTAGAAAAGCATGGGTTATTTTTTTGCAGCTAATTTATAATTGAACTTTTGGATTTTTAAGTTAGAAGTGGTCAAAGCCGCGTCCCGCTATAAAAGCGGGATGGCCCTTTGCGCCTTCATAGGTCTTGCCACCATAAAATAACCGACGCATTAGCGTCGGTTATTTTAGTTAAGTTAAGTAGTTAGTCTAAGGTATTAGCTCCCATTTTAAATCCCCTTTTCATCCCTTCCTGTAATTTTGGTTTTATTTTGCTGAAAGTTAAGTTCTACATTAAAATCCTTTTTTGACTTCACGTTTTGTTCAAAACTTTTTAGCACACCCTTCGAGTCAAAGGTCCAAGAATTTTTAAACACGTTTTTATTTAAGTCAACTGGTTTTTGGTTGTAAAATAGTCCAAGAATTTCTGCTCTTAATTTCTTTTTACGGTTTTTTTCTTTTAAAAGTAAGACCGTTTCGTTGCCCGCTTTGTCCGTGGCGGTTATTTCACTGTCTTCGTCGACTACGGAGTCGTCGGGGTCTTTAGTTTTAAAAACTAAATCTTTTTCAATTAAACTAAACTCAATTAAAAATTCAGGCGCGGTTTTGTCTATGGTAAAACTTACAAATTTTTCTGCTTCGTTGTTGCCCGCTTTGTCGGTAGCAAAAAACTTTATAGAGTGTTCCCCTTCTGTTTTGAATTTTAGGTTTATAAAAGGACTTAAAGTCGAAATAGCAGGTTCGTCGTCTATTTTATAGTTTAGTTTCAAAACGCCCGAAGCTGGAGTGTTGCCCATTGCTAAATCTTTCGCGCTTAGGTTTATATTTACATCACTCCTATAAAAGCTATTTTCTTTGGAGGTCCCTACTATAGTAGACGTAGAAATTGGTGGTGTAATGTCTTGGCTGAATTCGGGCGCAACTATGCTTGAGGGTTGTAGACTTTGGTCTATATTACCGTCGCTATTTGTGTCCAGTAAAAGCGAATTATTTTCTAAAACTAGTTCGACCTTAAGGCTTGTGCTAACTGGAATGTTTGAGTAAACCGTAGTGGTGCCAGTGCTGGATTCGGTTATTTGCGCGTTGGTTAAAGTAAAGCTTCCTTCCCCTGTGCCTTTAAGTTTTATTTTGTAGCGCTGTTCTTCGTCTTCGGGTAAAAACAAAAATTTTTGGTGTCCAAAAACACTAAAGTCTGCGTTTGGAATGTCGTTTTGTATGCTGCCGTCTTCTGCTAAGCTAGCTTTGTTTCCGTATTGGTCTGTTGCTTCAACATTTACGGGGCTAAACACAGAAATTGCCCTGCCTTTTAGTTGGCAGTCGTTTTGGTTTTGAGATATTTTTTTAGTCTCCAAATTACTACCAGTTAGAATATTCACAATTTTTTGCCTAATGCCATTTTGAGAAGGCATTTTGCCATGGTTAGCTTCCAAAGCGTAAAACTTTTTTGAGCTGTCTACTGGTAAGTTTGTTGCACTTTCTAAAGGCACGGTACCGTCACCGGGTGAAAAGCTAGGCGCCTTATAAGTTATACTGGTTTGGCCAAAAAGGTTTGTTTGCTTGTATTCTTTAACTTTGCTTAATGTGGCTTTTTTACAGCCTACAATGTTATAGGTGTCTACGCCAAAGTTTCGCAAATCGGCGTTGTCGAAGTTTTGAGTATGTAAATTTTCCGAGTTTAAATGTGCTGTTTGGTTATATACATTTTGTGTATTTAGATTACTCCATGTTTCGTCGTAATTAAGCTCTTTAGTGGAAGGGCTGCTTAAAAACTTCTGTTCTATGAGGGTATAAAAACTACCTTTGTTTTGAAAATAGGTTTTGCTAGGAGCTAGGTCATATACAACGGGTAAATTCTGTGCGATTTTTTTCATTTCTTCGTCGCTAAGTCCAACTACCCCAAAGTTATCGCCTTGAACTAAAACTTTTATAGCCTTTGGCGCACCTGTATTTGGTACGCCTAAGAAAACCGCTTTGTCCACTGAGTGAGTGGTTGGGTTTTCCAAGATGTATTTTTTTAACAGCAGTCCGCCGTTACTATGAGCTATGACGTTTATTTTTGAGCTACCCGTTTGTGTTAAAATTTGTGAAATTTTTTCTTTAAGTAGAGTAACGTTGGTTTTTGTTGCGTCGTCAATAATTCCGCTTACCCCATAACGCCAGTCGTATGGAAAAGTAAAGAAGTTTTGGTTTTCTATATACCCTTGATCTGCGAATTCGGATGTTAGGCCCCCTGTGTAGTCAAAAAGTGTATCATTTTCAGTCACTCCTTTCCGTTTTATAACGTCCGTTATTTGTAAATTAGTATATAAAGGCTTTAGATTTTGCGAGAAAATGAGAGGATCCATAAATTGGTCTCCAAAATCTGTTAGGTTTTTTATCAAATCAAGCCAAAGAAGATTGTTATTATTATCTTTTATTTCCGTCCCCAAAATACCCGGAATG
>CAZGAF010000064.1:0-2331 GCA_964523855.1 uncultured Candidatus Saccharibacteria bacterium
CCCCGGCTTTTGCGTAAACCTCACCAACAACCTGTTTTATTGCGGTAACGACGCCCGTTTAGACAAACTCTTCGAAATCGGCAAATAGTTTGACACCAAAATAAAATTTTGATTTAATAAAAATACCAAACAAATCAAAATGAAACAAAAATTATCTTCCCAAACCAGCAGTTTTATAATTCTTACCACCATGGCTTTTGTCGGTGGCTTATTTGTTATATTCTCCAGTCAAAGCATGAAAAACCATACCATTCCGTATGGCAGCGAGTCTACAAACAATGGCGCTCCAAACCCTGTTAGCACCGCTTATGCCGCCGAAGCCACTCCCGTGCCCGACATATCTGACTGGCAAACTCAAAACTTGGAAGATTACACTTTAAGTTTTAAAACTCCAAAAACCTGGAAAGTTAAACCGCTTAAAACCGCAGACGGTTACAAAGTTGTGGAAATAGACCCAGGTAAAAAGTTTTTCAACATTAAAATTTATATTTCTGAAAACAGCTACTACGTTATGGAAGGCTTACCTGCCGTAACAACTACCATTACCGGCAAACCCGCCTTAAACGTGTCCAACCTGCTTTACGGGCTTAACCAAAACGGCACTTACTTCACTTTTGACTTGGGACCTTCTTTAAGCCTTATACCGGAGTTCAATGCCATGGTAAAGTCAGTGGTCTTTAAATAGTTTAGCCAAAACAAAAAACCCTCGACATTTTATAGTCGAGGGTTTTTTGTTTATGCGGTATAAGCTTTTCTGGTATTTTCTAGCTCTGTAACTGCTCTTTCTTTTTCTGCAAAACCTTTTATTTCAACTTTCTTATTTTGCAAAAGTTTATAAGTTTCAAAAAAGTTTTGAATTTCTTTTAAAGCATGCTCCGGTAAATCTTTTAAATTTTGAACGTCCTTAAACCTTGGGTCCGAAACCGGCACAGCCAAAATTTTATTGTCGACTTCTCCGGTGTCTACCATTTCCATAAAACCTACAGCTCTGGCTTCTACCACAGCACCGGTAAATATAGGGTTAGTGGAAAAAAGTAAAACATCGGTATGGTCGCCGTCTTCGGCGCGAGTCTCAGGCACAAAGCCGTAGTTTGCGGGAAAGCGCTGGCTACCATACAAAACGCGGTCCAACTTTACAACATCTAACTTTTCGTCGTATTCGTACTTGTCCTGGCTGCCTTTGGAAATTTCTACTACTACATTAAATTTTTCTATTTCGCCAAAAGGTAAATCTTTTATTCCCATAGTTTTAAATGAATAATTTACCACTAAAGTATAACAAAACTCCTGAAAGGTGTCTATTTACCATATTTTTTAAAAACCATAACATGGAAACAAGGCATTTGCCGTTCTTGAGTGGCTTCAAGCTTATTTTGTCTCTCTAAATCTATTAAGTACTGGGCGGTCCACTCAAGCTGAGTCTGGCTCATTCCGTTATAGACTTTATACGGACCTTTTTGCAAAGTGTTATAAACGAAATCTACAACCGCGCCTGTCGGGTGCGCAGACTTGCTTGCCGCATTACCATTTTTTCGGCTTAACGCTTTCTGAACGCTTTCCGGCCTTACCGCCGACGTAACCATTATTGGCTCAAAGTTCGGATTAAAATTTTTAGCAGCTAAACCTAAATCATTTAAGAACTTAGCGGTTTCCGGCAAACAATACCTACGAAACTCAGGCAAAGAAGGGTCAATTTTTACATAGTCATTTTCGGGCAAAGGCACTAATTTAGGACTCCTTCGTCTTTCGGCCGGAATGCCATGCTGAGTTAGCTTACTAAGCCGCTCTTCGTCACGAATATACTCAAGCCTATCTCTTTTAGCCTGATCATGCTGCTTCTGCATAGAAGCTTTGGAACCCCTAAGCTGCGGAGGCACCTCCTCAAGACCAAGTTTTCTACTTCTATTTCTATCTACAAGACCCACCCTATCTTTTCTCTCAAACTTAACTTGCGGTTCCGGCCCCGGATCTTTTTCAAATAAACTTTCTAAAGCTAAATATTTCCTTATATAATCTTTAGACTCTAAAGGTATGTGACTAACCCAATCTTCACCGAATTCAGATATCGCATTGGCTATTCGAGGTGAACCGGCATTATAACAAGCCGACAAATACATACCTAAAAGCTTAGAGTCTTGGTCAAATCTAAATTTAAATTCAGCAGGTGCATTGCTCCGGTCTGAATCAAAAAGCAACAAGGCAGCCTGAGCTGCATTCAAATGCTCGGTTGCGCCGCTTACAAAATTAGGATCTAAGTTAGCCTTTGAGTACAAATCACTAGCCAGCGCCTTATATGTACCCGGCATAAACTGAAAAAGGCCTCTGGCACCA
>CAZGAF010000065.1:0-2246 GCA_964523855.1 uncultured Candidatus Saccharibacteria bacterium
TCCAAGACCATTTAACTCTAAATTAGATATTGGTGCTTTTGAGTACTCTTACATTCCCCCGATTATCCCCTTTAACCTAACTACCACCAACACATCGGCGGACGCAAACAATATAATTTATCTTTCTAACTTAAGCCCTACCAACGCCACCAATGGTTGGGGCCCTTATGAGCGCGACATGTCAAACGGCGAAGAGGCTGCAGGCGACGGAAAAACTATTACCCTAAATGGTGTAACCTACCAAAAAGGTCTTGGCGCTTCTTATTGTTCAGCTTTTATGTCGAGCATTGGAGTGGACGACGAAGTAGACGTTAGAGGTAGTGTTGTTTTTCAAGTTTTTGCTAACGGCAATAAAATTTTTGACAGCGGTGTAATGACCAACCAAAGTGCAACTCAAAACATAAACTTGCCTTTAAATAACATCACCTCTCTGCAATTAGTAGTACAAAATGGTGGCGACAATTTTGGTTCCGACCATGCCAGTTGGGGTGACGCTAGAATATTATGTATTCCTCCCCAACAAACAACGACGACGACCATTAACGCAGGCATTGGCATAAGCCAATCTTCGCCTTCGGCTTTAAGTTTACAACCTGGCAAATCTTTTTCTTTAACTTACAACTGGACAGGCGGACCTACAACTCAAAACTATACAGCTTTTGTGCACTTTGTAGACGCAAGCAACAAAGTTGTGTTCCAAGACGACCATATCCCTACCATAAACACAAAACTTTGGCAAGGCGGATCCTTTGCTTACATTCGAACAATTACCTTACCAAGTAATTTACCAATTGGCACTTATAAAATTATGGCCGGTCTTTATGACCCAGCTTCGGGAGCTCGCTTAGCTTTAACCCAAGGCACAGGTATAGTAGCCGACACAACCGAAGGCCAAAGGTATCAAATAGGTATGATAAATGTTACAAGCTTAAATTCGACACCTACCCCTACACCAACCCCGGCACCAACTCCCACTCCTGCTCCTGTTTTGCCACAGGGCCCATGGACAGCTCAGTATTTCAATTGGAGCTCAACCAGCAACTACTTTAGGACTTTAGTTTTAAGCCGCGCCGACGCCGCCATCAACTTTACCTGGGGCAACGACTCACCCGCAAACGGGGTCAATAAAGAAAAGTTTGCGGTTAGGTGGAATGCCAGTTTAGACTTCCCGACTACGGGAACTTACAACTTTACCGCCGAAGCCGATGATGGCATAAGAATTTGGATAGATAACAATCTAGTACTCAATAAATGGCAAAACCAGTCCGCGACTTATAAATTCTCACATACCCTACCTCAAGGCAAACACTCTATTAAAGTCGAATACTTTGAAAACACTGTTGCTGCCAAAGCCAAACTTTCCTGGACTTTAGGCAGCGTGGCAGGAGCTAAAACACCGACAAAAATTACTCAAAATCTTTCCAGAGGTTTTGGAATTAATTCCGAACAAGTACTCACTCTCCAACAATACTTGGTAGCAAAAGGTTACTTAGCAGCTGAACCAAACGGAGTTTTCGGCAAACAAACCGAAGAAGCCGTTAAGAAATTACAAAAACATTACGGTATAACCCAAACAGGAACAGTCGGTCCGATTACCCGAGAAGTCATAAACAAAGAATAAAAGTTTTTTAAAAGCCTTGGACAAAATTGTCCAAGGCTTTTTTTAAACCACTTGAGCACAAAACGCGCAGCGTTTGGCATTTTTTGGTATATCACTTAAACATTCGCCACACTTTTTTGTCGCAGGATCTTGAGGTGCTTCTCTTTTTGCTCTAGACATGAGTGCATTTATGGGTTTAACCACAAAAAAGAAAATAGCTGCGGAAACCAAAATAAAGGAAATTAACGCATTTAAAAACAAACCGATCGAAAATTTACTGCTATTTATTGTAAAAGACAAAGCTGAGAAATCGGGCACTTTTGCCACCGCTGCCATAAGCGGAGTTAAAAGACCCGTTACCAAAGCATTGACTACCGCACCGAAAGAAGCGCCTATAACAACGCCCACAGCCAAGTCTACTACATTGCCCCTCAGGAGAAATTGTTTAAATTCCTTTAAAAGATTCATAACTATTTTAAAAATTAATATTTGTTAAATCTTAATACGAAACTAATATTTTAGCAAAGTCAGCATAAACCAAGGGCTTCGCAAATTCCGCAAAATTGCTTATAATATGCTAAGTCTTAACGAAAACTTACTACCATGCAGTATCAAATTATTTTATTCTACAAATACGTTCATATAG
>CAZGAF010000066.1:0-2153 GCA_964523855.1 uncultured Candidatus Saccharibacteria bacterium
TTGGGAACAGATACCCTGCTGGCCACTGCAATCGGCCTAACAAGCACGGCGCTCGTAATAAAGCGTCGCTAACATCCTCGCCGCCCGTAAAATCTTTTACACGGGCGGCATTTTTTTATACTCAGCAAATTCAAAAAAGTCATACGGCTCACTATTTTTCTTTTCCCACTCATTCCAATTTACCTCTGGAAAAAAAGCATCTCCTTCGTAAGTTTTGCGAACGTGGGTTATAAACAATCGGTCGGCATAGGGCAAGGCCAATTTCCAAATTGTCGGACCGCCTATTACAAACAAGTCTTCATTTTTGTATTTTTCTAGTGCTTCGTAAAAATCAAAATACAATTCCACGCCAGGCGGAACTTTAAGGTCTTTATTTAAAGTCACTACAATATTTTTTCGATTCGGCAAAGGTTTTTTTAAAACCGCGACAATGGAGTCGAAAGTATTACTGCCCATTAAAACTACCTTACCGTCAGTTACTTGTTTAAAATGCTTTAAGTCTTCCGGAATATTCCAAGGCAGCTGGTTTTTTACTCCCACCACATTGTTTTCTGCCACTGCAGCAATAATTGAAATCATAAAATACTAAATTATTATATACGCTACAAAAGTACTAACCCGCCTGCTGGCGGGTACTGAAATACTAAAACAATACAGTTAGTATTTTAGTACATTTCGTATTTTCGTAGCCTAAATTGCTATCGGCGCTTTTATGGCCGGATACGGATCGTATCCTTCCAAAGTAAAATCTTCATACTTAAACTCAAAAATGTCTTTCACTTCCAGGTTTATTTTCAAAGTCGGCAAAGCTTTAGGTTCTCTGCTTAACTGCTCTTTTACCTGGTCGAAATGGTTTTTATAAATATGTACATCGCCAAAAGTATGCACAAATTCGCCAAGTTCTTTACCGGTCACCTGAGCTAGCATCATAGTAAGCAAAGAATATGAAGCTATATTAAACGGCACACCCAAAAAACTATCCGCACTTCTTTGATACAACTGACAAGAAAGCTTGTTGTTTGCCACATAAAACTGAAACAAGCTATGGCAAGGCGGGGGTGCGGTCTTTTTTCCGGCAATTAAGCTTTGCAAGTCCGCTACATTCCAACCAGAAACTATCATACGACGATTGTCGGGGTTATTTTTTAGCTGGTCTACAACGTAAGAAATTTGGTCATACGTCTCTCCGTTGTAACCTCGCCAAGCGCGCCATTGCTTGCCATAAACCGGACCCAAGTCCCCGTTTTCGTCTGCCCATTCGTCCCAAATCGTTACACCATGTTCATTTAGCCATTTTACATTGGTGTCGCCTTTCAAAAACCACAAAAGTTCGTATATAACCGACTTTAAGTGCACCTTTTTAGTTGTAACCAAAGGAAACCCCTTGGCCAAATCAAAACGCATTTGATAACCAAAAATACTCCTGGTTCCAGTACCCGTCCTGTCCATTTTATCTACCCCCTCGTCCAATATTTTTTTTAAAAGTTCATGGTAATTCTTCATTGGTTTTTTTGTGAATTTTTAAGCCAGGATTTTCAAGTATAATCTTTAAAACCCTTTGCGCCTTTCCCTTAAAAGGTTCTTCTGTAATTTTTTGTAAATGAGAAATCGCCTCAGATTTCATACCTAGGTAAGCCAACGTATCGCCCAAATAAAACCCAATTTCCTGATTTTCCGGACTTAGCTTTAAAGCTTCTTCAAATTTCTCAACCGCTTTTTCTTCCCAATTATTTTGCAAATACACCCTGCCCAATCTATAGATAATTTCAGAATTCTTTGGCTGTTCCAATAACAATTTTTCGTATATTTCTCCGGCCTGATCAAAATCGGATAATTCGAAATAACAATCCGCAATCATTAGTTCAAGTTCAAAACCCTCGTCTGTTAACTCAAGCGCCGCTTGTAAAGAGGCGATGGCAGTCTTATAATCCCCTGCATCATAAGCCTTTTGAGCGTAGTCCTTATAGTAGTCTAAGGTTTTATTTTCTTCTGGAGACACAGCTCTTTTTTTCTCCGGCACCCTAAACTCCAATATTCTCCCTTTAATCTCTGACATATTTTATGTGAAAATTATTATTTTTTAACATAATCTTTCAAAGCCACTCTTCTGACCATTTGCCAAACTTTGTTATGAACGGCTTGCGGAGTTAACA
>CAZGAF010000067.1:0-1515 GCA_964523855.1 uncultured Candidatus Saccharibacteria bacterium
TTTTCAAAGACTAAACAAAGAAGGCAGGACAATAGTACTTATAACCCACGAACCCCATGTGGCTATGCACGCCGACCGCATAATCCAAATCCGTGACGGAAAAGTTACAAGTGACGAAAAAAATTTAAACAAAAAATCCGCTACCAGCCATGAAGAATAACGACTTATTTCAAGAAAGCTATTTCGCGCTTACGGCCAACAAAGTCCGTACGACTTTAACCATGCTCGGGATTGTAATAGGCATAAGTTCTGTAATTGTTATGGTTGGCATAGGGCAAGGCGCGCAAGGCAGCATAGAAGCAAATATTCAATCCATCGGCTCGAACTTAATAACAATTTCTTCCGGCGCCCAAAGAGGACCAGGAACTTTTGTAAGCCAAGGGGCAGGCAGCGCTCAAACATTAACCAACGACGACTACAAAGCTTTAAAAGCCGAACTTACAAGCATAAAAGCCATGGATGCGGAACTTACCCGAAGATACCAAATTACCGCCAAGGGCACGAACACCAATAGCCAGGTAATCGGCACAGACAGCGCTTACACAACCGTCAGAAATGTAAACATTGCAAGCGGGTCTTTTATTTCCGAAGAGCAGGTGGACAACGCGAGCAAAGTTGCGGTCTTAGGACCCACCGTTAAAACTACTTTGTTTGGAGAGGAAGCCGAAGCCATAGGACAAAGCATTCGAATTAACAACGTACAGTTTAAAGTTATTGGCGTGACCGCAACCAAAGGCGGCTCAGGGTTTTTTAACCAAGATGACACAGTGTTTATTCCGTACACTGCCTCGCAAAGATACTTAGTAGGGGTTGGGGCCTCGGGCAAACCTTACATAAGTACAATTGCAATCTCTGCTGAGAATTCAAACGTCATGACCGCGGTGCAAAACCAAGTCACTCAAATTATGATGCAGCGGCACGGAATTTCCGACACCGCTTCTGCGGACTTTACCGTCCAAAACCAGTCGGATTTAATTTCCGCCGCATCAAGCGTAACCAACACACTCACCTTACTTCTAGCTTCTATTGCTGGCATCTCACTTTTGGTAGGGGGTATTGGCATAATGAACATGATGCTAACTACCGTTACGGAAAGAACCAAAGAAATAGGCCTTCGAAAAGCTATTGGCGCAACCAGAGCCGACATAAACCTACAGTTTTTAACTGAAGCTGTACTGCTGACTTTTATAGGCGGCATGCTAGGAGTGATTTTGGGTTTTCTTCTTTCTTTTATGGCGGGTAAATTTGGTATAACCAGCCAAATAAGTTTACAGGCGGTCTTACTTGCGTTTGGAGTTTCGGCCGGCATTGGCGTGGTGTTTGGTTACTATCCTGCCAAAAGAGCTAGCGCCTTAAGTCCCATTGAGGCTTTAAAATATGAATAAAATTATTTAAATAGAAAGGAAAAATATGGATAATAAAAAAGTAGCGATTGCTGCTTTAGGGGCAATTATAATAGCCGGCGGATCTTTTTATGCCGGCATGACTTACCAAAAAAGAAAACAACCGCGCAGA
>CAZGAF010000067.1:1525-1927 GCA_964523855.1 uncultured Candidatus Saccharibacteria bacterium
CAGAGTTATGTTTGGTAACATGCAGGGCTTTGGGCAAAGAGGGGAAATGTCCGCCCAAAATGGTAATGTAAGATTTAGAACTACTGGCATGGGAGGCTTTACCGCTGGCGAAATTTTAAACAAAGACGAAAAAAGTATAACTGTTAAAATGCCGGACGGTAGCACCAAGTTAGTTTTTTTATCTGACAGCACGTCAATCGGTAAAACCGCAACCGGAACCCCGGAAGACTTAAAAACAGGGGAGCAAGTTATGGTAACAGGCAGCGCGGGAAATGACGGAAGCATAACAGCTCAAAGTATACAAATACGCCCGAATATGCCAATGGAAATTAAAAAATAAAAAAATTAGCCGAAACCAAAAGGTTTCGGCTTTTTGACAGCTACCTTAGCAACATTGCGCCG
>CAZGAF010000068.1:0-1871 GCA_964523855.1 uncultured Candidatus Saccharibacteria bacterium
CCCAAGGCGTTTAAGACTTCTATGCCGCGTGCCTTACCGGAAGTTTTTATGTATTTCGCTTCCTCTAAAGACTTGAGAAGTTTAGCAACTGCATTCTTAGAACTGACTTTTAAAAACTCAGCCATTTCCGAAACGCTAGGCGGCAAGTTATGTTCGCGAATCTGCCGGACAATAAACTTTAAAAGCTCTTTTTGTCTGTTTGTAATTTCTTTTTCCATATGTGTAAATTTAATTCTCCGTATATGTATATTACACGTTCGTTCACCTATGGTCAAAGCATATAAAACCAAGGTAAACAGGCGTTTACCTTGTAGTTATCCACAAAGAAAAAAATAAACTATTTTGCGTTCAATAAAAACTTTACAATCGTCACCAAAGCTTCCCAAACATTTTTTAAAATTGGCATAGAAGCAGGCAACAAAACAATAAGAGCTATAAGAAAAATGAAGTCTTTTTTTATAACTTTAATTACCGAGTAAACCAAAAACACTGCCAAGGCGGCCGAAACCAAAGGCCTTACACCCTCCGGAAAATTACTTAAAAACTGCAAGTAAATATTTTGAATTTCGTTCATATTATGAATACAGGCGACGCCAATTTACGAATCAATACGCGAATTATGCGAATTAGATTTGATTATTAATTATACGTTTTGATTTTAAATAGGTGGCTCTAAAATTTACTATTAACCCAAGCTTTAATTTAGAAGCAGAAAGATAACGAATCATTTGAGCGTAATCTTCTTTGGTAATAAACTTCTTAGCTTTTGCTTCCTTAGCATGATATTCGCAAATTAGTGTCTCGTTATTTAGAAATACTATCGCACACAACCAAATGATTGTAGTCAAAAATGTCTTTTATAAAGCGGTCAAAAGTATTACGTCGGGTTTTAAATTCCGACTCGCTCATTAAGCTGTAGTTTATTTCCTGACCCATTAAGCCTTCTAAACGCTTTAAAAAATCTTCCAACTTCTCATCTTTTACTTTACCGACCACGAGCAAGTCTACAGGCAAGCTCGGTTCCCCTACAAACAAGCCGCTTAAAAAAGCCGCCTTTACTTCTCCTAAATTTTTTATGGCAGAAAAAAGCTCGTCTTGGTACTTAGGGCCATTTTTTAACAAATAGTCCCTTATAACCGGTAAAAGTTTATAGCGGGCATTTACCAAATAATACTTCTTACCTTTTTTACTAAAACTTCGAAGCTGGCCATGCAAAACCAACTTATTTAAAGTCTGAACCGTTTTTAAATAAGAAAATTTAAGTCGTTTGGAAATTTCGTAAGGCGAAAAACTTCTTTCCGGTGCTGCCAAAAAGAAACTTAGCACTGCTGCATCGGCTTTGGAGTTTAGTATTTCTTCAAGCATCAAATTTGGCCTAATATTTAAGCTAATTATAGCATATTACCAAAAAGGCTTAAAATGTTGTATAATTATCTATATTCAATTAGCCCCAAAATCGACATTAGAAAACCAGTTTCAATATGGAAAAGTTAGAATCTCAAATTGCAAAAATTCAACTATTAAGCCCAAAACAAGCCGGAAACTACGTCTTTGTTTCGGCAGAAAAAGCCAGCGGGTCCGATGCCGAACTATACATGGTGGCAGAACTGCCTTTATTTAACCCGGCTGCCGCTGACCAGTGCGAAAAAATCTGCCAAGCTGTATGGGGAGTTTTAAGAAGAAGCTATAAAAAGTCGTTGGAAGACAGTACTTTTGAAAACATGGTGGCTCAGGTTAACGAAGAGCTCGGGCGCATGGCCGAAACTGGGCAGAACTACTGGGTAAACAAATTCAACTGCATTTTGGCCGTAAAAAACCAAGAGACCTTTTCCATAACCACTTGCGGTAAAACCGCCGCTTTTTTACTCAGA
>CAZGAF010000069.1:0-1629 GCA_964523855.1 uncultured Candidatus Saccharibacteria bacterium
TTTACACTTTAACTTAGGGTTAGGGCGTTTTTGGTAATATCCTAAAATGCCAAGAAAATGTAAAGAGGAGGCAAAATAAGGTGCCAGTTAAGAGGGTTGTGGTAATGCTTTTTTTGTGTTTTTTTGCGCTAGGTCTTATGGCAGAAAACATGGAGCGCATACCGGCGAGTAGCCAAGGGCCAATGGAGGCTTTGGAGCAGGCGGGTAAGGATGTCCACTTGCTGTATGCTTTAAGAGGCGAAGACGGGAAAGCGCTGAAGCCTTGGTTGTACCGAAGGCTGAAGGATAAGTATTTTCTGTTGCCTCAAGGAGCCGAGCCAAGGCCCAGCGAAACCTGCAGGTTGTTGTCGGGCGAGCGGGGGCGTGTTTCAAGGCTTAAGGTGAGAGGCAGAAGCGTCGGTTATACGGCTACACACAGTGAAAGTGTGGAAGTAAAAAGCTTAGAGCGGAAAGTTTTAGCTTTGGAGGCTGAAATATTTTCTTTAAGAGCCCAAGTTGGAACTTTGGGTAAGGAAGTAGTTCAGCAAAGGACAGAAATTTCTAGGCTTGAGTCCGAAAGAAAGTTAGGTACCCAAGCAAAGCCCGGCAAAGCTTCTCCACAGAGACCGGTTTTGTGGAAGAAACCGTTTGCAAATTTGCCATGGAGCAGAAGTTATACCAAGTGGATTTTGGGAACTTTCTTGGTGTTGGGTAGTGTGGCCTTAGTCTTGTGGCTCTTACAGAGTGGAAGGCTTAGAAGAGAGCGCAAGTATTGGTTGTTTGGCGAGAGAGTGTATAGAGAAGACGAGTTTCAGCCGTGGTATAAGCGGACACAGAGGCCTAGGCCTCAAACAGGATATAGCGGGGAGGAGACCGTTCGTACGCATAAGCGTACCAAGGACGAAGTATCTCCAGAAGAACCCCCTCCCGTTACATGAATTTTTGACATCTGCGTGCAAAAAAAAGACCTTTCTCCCCAATAGAAGGCTATACCACTCTCCTAGTAGACTGGCCCATTAGAGGGCATTTTGGCCATAGATACGCGAGTATTTATGGCCTTTTTCCTTTATAAAAATAAGATTTTAATATTTTTCTGTTTTATTTAAGCGGTTAATTAGGACTAAATATTGACATTTTTACTAAAATCTAGTATAATTATAGGTCAATTTAATACTATATATACTTGGTTCGTAAAAGGGCTAAATCTGGGATTTGGCTACAAAAACGAGCCTGGAATTATTTAGGCTCTGTACATTTTACATGAATTTGTTACACCAATTTATTGGAAACAAGTTCAAATATTAGGAGGATTAAAGCGTTACATATTGGGATACACGGAAGAACACGGAATTTGGAACGGATAAACACAGAAGGAAAGGTGGTGGTCCTTTGCGATAAGGTTTTTATTTTTAGCGCAATTTACATTTGACTTAGTACGAGGCATTTTTTCTGAAAGATTGCGAGCCGTATTCCTTATACGGTGAGCAAGATTGTCGGAAAAATAACGAAGTAATTAGTCAAAAGTTGACAAGGGAACGGGCTTTGCCCGGATCTTTTTGTCGGCGATGGAATTGTGCTTTGAAACTTTTTCGCAGAGGACGCCACTAGTCCATAAGCCAGAGGCGTCCCCTCTGAGTTCAGTTCGAATTC